>NZ_PSRT01000006.1 GCF_004212635.1 Bradyrhizobium genosp. SA-3
GCAGGCAAAGAGCGCGGTAAGCTGTCTGAGATCGATGAGTCGAAGCTCGTGCGTGAGCTTATCGAAGTGCCGCGGTTGATTGCTGCGGCGCTGTTAATCGAGCCGCAGATCGAGAAGCTCGCGCGTTATGTCGCTGACTCGAGGGACGTGCTCTATCTCGGTCGCGGCACATCGGCCCCCCTGGCATTGGAGGGCGCACTCAAGCTGAAGGAAATTGCCTACATCCACTCAGAAGGTTATGCCGCCGGCGAGCTCAAGCACGGACCGATCGCACTGATCGATGAGGCCGTGCCTGTGGTGGTGATCGCGCCTTACGACGAGGTCTTCGAGAAGACCGTCTCGAACATGCAAGAAGTTGCCGCTCGGGGCGGCAAGATCATCCTGATCACCGATGCTAAGGGTGCTTTGGAAGCGACGGTGGACACACTCATGACCATTGTGCTGCCGGAGATGGTCGCAAGCTTTACGCCGATAGTCTATGCCATTCCGGTTCAGCTCCTGGCTTACCATACCGCCCTAGTAAGGGGCGCGGACGTGGATCAGCCGCGTAATCTAGCAAAATCGGTGACCGTCGAATGAGGCCGCAGTGTTAGTATCGGAGCATTGAGGCCTCGGCGTCGAGCCATTGGGCTCGCGTTTGGTCGCGTCGATTTCGTGGGGACGGAACCGGACAAGTTCTCGATCTTGCCGTGTCCGAAGTTGCTTGTAGCTGCCGTATGGTTGCGCGACTCAGGCCGTGCTCCGCTGAGCGGCGAGACGACGACGTCACTATGGCATGGGCGAGCTCAGAAGGAGAACGATCCCGACATCAACAGGTCAATCATAGACCCATCCAGCTAAAGAGAAGATTCCGTCGTGCTTGCGTCATCACGTCAGGACACCAATGGCAGCGAGCGTTACCTTCCTGGCATTCGACTGGAATGGTCGATAACAATCGGGAATTAGTCGCCCGTTAAGAACGATTTCAGCGGTGATTGGTCGCTGAGGGCAGCGATGATGGTGGTCAGGAAGAGACGCCAAAGAGTCCTCAGCCAGGCGAGGATGCGGCGGAAGTTATGCCCGACGGCGGAGAGGATGACGCTGGCGGCATCGCTGGACCGGTGAAGTACTGAAAATACGGGTCGTGGAGCCAGCGCTCGCACCCCCTCATCGGACAGGCCGTAAATGTGCTTGAGCAGCACCAGCCCGATCACAAAGCGGGTCGCGATCCCGGGCCGGCCGTTCTCGCTGTACAGCGGCGCGATCTCGCCGTCGATCCAGTTCCAATCGACCTTGCCGGCGAGCTGAAGCAGCGCGTGCTTCATATTGATGATCTGGTCCAGCCTGGCCCGGAACAGATCGCCCGATCCCCTCGTCCTGTGCTTCTTCGGTCGCATCGCCACCTCCGATGCGACGACGGAATCATGGCTGGCCATTCGACGGAATCCCGAAATGAAATTGCAAGTCCGATGCCCGGTGCACCAAAACCCTGCATTCGCAAACCAGTCCACACGACAAAATGCGATTCTAGCTCAATCGCTTAGCCGTTCTCCACGGACGACGCGTTAGCTTCCTCTTCACAAGAGCGCGCGACAGATGCTCAACCTAGGCGCGTCAGCTCATAGTCAGCTAGACCTCTTACCATCGTCGGTAGAGCTCGAGCGGCGCGAGCTCAGCACCCCCAACCGTACCGACAGGAGAGAGATCCGATGTATGGCCGAATTGTTGGCTCATCCAGCCAATCCACAAGCGCTACCCAGGCTGATGAATCGAGGCATTCAGATGACGAGGGCTTTGCGGAAAGGCTTGCAGGCATGGCGCCCGATGCTGGCCCAAGTTCGTCTCAAGCAGCGACACGGCCGTACTCCGTAGTTCCCCGACCTCCGATCGAAGAGATCGACATGGATACCTTCGGGGAAGAAGTGAAGGCCTTCTATAGCGATGACATCAAGCACATTGCCGATAATCCACTGGAGTACTCGGATTTCATATCCACAAAAGCTGAGCGCGCAGCAAACGTTGCTAGAACCCACGGTCACACCGACGAAGATTCGGACGAGGCGCGATATTTCGCCTATCGATTGGGTGACAAAACCGTTGGGCTTCTGAGAACAGAAGGCGGACTTCGGGTAGGAGGAAGGCGATTCAGCGCCCAGTTTCCCGGTCGAAACGTCGTCACATCCCAAGTAGATCTTCGGGTTACCCATCCGCTCGTCGAGAACGCTGGCGATATTCTACTGGAGCATCAGCTTCGGGAGGACGGCGAGCGAGCATTGATTATGTCAAAACCTGCGTTGCCAGGCATCGAGCCCCGTCTGGCTCAGATGGGCTTTGTTCCTGTGAGTGATAAGAATCACTGGGTGCTTGATCCTCACCAGCATCCCGACAAGTGGACGCATAACGCTGAAGGTAAATGGCAACGGGTAGGCAAACGTGAAGGATATCTCGCCGCCGAGAGTAGTGGTGCTCAGGCAAGAATCGAGCGAGCTTCGAGTGAAGCAAGTGATGAGACAGAGTCGTCCGGCGATGACACGTCTTGGTACTTCGAACGCCTTAATCTAGGCCCGGGGTCGGCTGCCGAATAGTCGCTGTGGGCGAGGCCGGACCTGGTGACTACTGAGCTCATTGAGTATGTTGCTGCAGGAATGGCTCGCCACTTCAAAACGAGCTTGTGTTAGGCGGCGGGATCGCGCCCGGAGTGCTGCGCCGACCTGCGCTGGGCCGCTCGCCGCCAGTCAGCGAGCACGCGTAGCCGAATTGGATCCAATCCACGCATTCCATAAGGGGCCGCGACGTGTCGAGGCCTTCGGCTGCACGATGGCGTCGACCGTGACCCGCTTGAGGTCCTGATTGCGTAACGCGCCGCCTCGTGCGCCACCCGCAGGCTCTCGGCCAGCAACAGCTCCAGCTTGTCGCCAAGCCGCTTGCGCCAGTGGATCAGGTCCGAGCGCTCGTGCGGGAAGGCGTGCTGAAAGAACTCTTCGCCGGTGAAGTACTGAAAATACGGGTCGTGGAGCCAGCGCTCGCACATTCCCTCATCGGACAGGCCGTAAATGTCTTGAGCAGCAGCAGCCCGATCACAAAGCGGGTCGCGATCCCGGGCCGGCCGTTCTCGCTGTACAGCGGCGCGATCTCGCCGTCGATCCAGTCCCAATCGACATTGCCGGCGAGCTGAAGCAGCGCGTGCTTCATATTGATGATCTGGTTCAGCCTGGCCCGGAACAGATCGCCCGATCCCCTCGTCCTGTGCTTCTTCGGTCGCATCGCCACCTCCGATGCGACGACGGAATCAAGGCTGCGATTCGACGGAATCCCGAAATGAAATTGCAAGGCTCCGATGCCCGGTGCACCAAAACCCTGCATTCGCAAACCAGCCCACAACGACAAAATGCGGCTCTAGCTCAATGGCTTAGCCGTTCTTCACGAACGACGAATTACGGACAGTTGGGAGATCCAAGTCGGCTCTTGGTTACCTAGCCTGCTATCTGCCTTGCAGGGCCAAATCAGCCTGAAGCTCGATGCACAAAAGATATCTCTAACTCATCCTCGCATCTTGCCGAAGCCGGCGAGCAAGTCGGTGCAGACGGCTTCGGGCCTCTCCGTCGCGGCTTATTCACTGGAAGCGCATACGCGCGACAACTTACTTTTCCCGATTGCCAGCATCCGCTCCATGTCGGGCAAGTTGAGCATGCACTTCGACCCCGGGACGATTGCTAGGATAAGCGTCCAGTTTCTTCCGTAGATCGCGCGTAGCAGCGGCTCATTCAATCCGGTTGGGCCACACGCGCCACCGCGGCCCTCCCACCTGCTACCTGTCATCAAAAGGATTGTTAGAAACCGGACATTCCCGCGCAAGTTCCAGGGCCTAGAATCAATAGCAGATGGTTCGCCGCACCGGAAGGACGCGGCGCGCCCGCTGTAGATGCGACAGGCGAGTACTATTGGCCATTATCTGGCCCAGCGACAACCGACCCGCTCGTATAGGAGGATCGACCGGCGACGCGGGATTTAGCACGACTGGCAAATCCGGTCGGTGGGCCAGCGATCGCATCGGGCTCATACCGCGGAGCCGCAGATATGGTTGAAAGAAGAACCGCTCCTCATTCTCGGCACGGGAATTGCTGTCCCGCTCCTCGAACGCGACTGCTGTCAACGCATGTCTGGGAGTGCTGCGCCTTAGGGCAGCCTCTCCATTTCTAGCGTTTGAACGCTCGCACCGAGAATAAGAGTGTGCAGCCGCAAATCTCAGGGCCACAACCTCAACAACGCAATCGTGGTGAGGTGGCATGCCAGGCTAGGTGTCCGTTCGCCACACTCTAAGGAGGAACGAGATGAATGATCGGAATGTGGCCGAAGTCGATCTTCACAACCTACAGGTCTCGGATCCGCTGATTGGGAGATGCCAGCAGTTGGTCAGGGAAGTGGCAATTCCCTACCAATGGGAGGTGCTAAACGATCGCAATCCCGAGGCGATACGGAGCCACGCGGTGGAGAACTTCCGCCTTGCCGCCGGACGTGCGAGGGGCGAGTTCCATGGCACGGTTTTTCAGGACAGTGACGTCGCAAAATGGCTTGAGGCGGCTGCATGGTCGCTATGCCAGACACCCAATCCAGAGCTGGAGAAAGCCGCCGATGAGCTGATTGAATTGATTGCGGCCGCTCAATGCGGCGACGGCTATATCAACACCTATTTCATACTGAACTCGCCTCAGGAGCGCTGGACCAACCTAGCAGAGTACCACGAACTTTATTGCGCGGGCCACTTGATTGAAGCGGGTGTCGCGTTCTTTCACGCGACTGGCAAACGGAGATTGCTGGAGGTCGTTTGCAGGCTTGCTGACCACCTCGGCACAGTTTTCGGCCCAGAGCGCGATCAGTTGCACGGCTACGATGGCCATCCGGAAATCGAACTTGCGTTGGCACGCCTCTACGAAGCGACAAAGGAGCAGCGATATCTCACGCTAGCCAATTATTTCGTGGAGCAACGCGGCACGGAGCCACACTTCTACGACATTGAGTACGAGAAGCGCCAGCAATCCTGCGTCCACAAATCCGACGGCACGCCTTGGATGATAAAAAACAAAGCGTATAGCCAAGCGCACTTGCCGCTTTCGGAGCAGCGGACTGCAACCGGTCATGCGGTTCGTTTTGTATACCTCATGACGGCGGTAGCTCATCTCGCGCGTCTGCGCCAGAACGAGCAGCAGCGCCAAACTTGCCTACGGCTATGGCAAAACATGGTCCAGCGCCAGATCTATATTACCGGAGGCATCGGCTCGCAAGGCGCCGGCGAAGCGTTCAGCAGCGATTACGATTTGCCAAATGATACGGCGTACGCGGAAAGTTGCGCGTCGATTGGCCTGATGATGTTCGCGCGCCGTATGCTGGAGATGGAACTGGACGGTCGCTATGCCGACGTGATGGAGCGCGCACTCTACAATACCGTTCTCGGCAGTATCGCGTTCGACGGGCGTCACTATTTCTATGTTAACCCGCTCGAAGTGCATCCCAAAACGCTCAGGTCTAATGGCATCTACAATCACGTCTCGCCGGTGCGACGACGCTGGTTTGGCTGCGCGTGCTGTCCACCGAACATCGCACGCCTTTTCACATCGATTGGTCATTACATCTACACGCCCCGCACCGACGCGCTCTATGTAAATCTCTACGTTGGTAATAGGGTGGCAATATCCGTCGAGGGACATACGCTGCGGTTGCTCATAAGCGGCAGCTATCCCTGGAGAGACGAGGTGCAAATCGCCGTCGAATTTGCGCCGCCAATTGCCCACACGCTCGCCCTGCGCCTGCCGGAATGGTGCAGCGCGCCGCAGGCGAGCCTGAACGGCGAGCCTGTGAATTGCGAGCCGCGCAAGGGCTATTTGCACATTCGCCGAACATGGCGGCAGGGAGATCGCGTCAAACTATCGCTGCCGATGCAAGTGCGTCGCGTATACGGCCATCCACAAGTTCGCAATTTGGCCGGCAAGGTGGCCATCCAGCGTGGCCCGCTAATTTATTGTCTGGAGGAAGTCGACAACGGGACCGAGTTACACAACGTTTGGCTTCATGCAGACAGCAGGTTTTCCCTTATCGAAGGAACTGGTCTCTTTAACGGCAAGATTTTGCTGCAGGCCGACGGAGCGCGGTTGCAACACGCGCATTCTGAAGAAGCGGCGCTTTATCAGTACGACAAAGTGCCTGGACAACTAGAACCGCAGCAGCTGACATTCATTCCGTGGTTCGGCTGGGCTAACCGCGGCGAAGGCGAAATGCGGATTTGGGTAAATGAGCGTTGACACCGAACGCGCGGGTCGGCTTCCACGAGTCGAAGTTAGATCACGTTTCTGGCGCAGGCGATATCTTTGGTCAAAGTCTGGAAATCGGCCAATCTATGGAAGGCGGCTCGTCCGCGAGCTCCACTGGAACGTTGAAAAGAAAACATATGAGGCGGGGCGGCGGAACTACGAAAAGAGAACGATCCGATTGGCGTCAGCAGGTCAATCATCGATCGACCCAATTCCTTATGGAGGAGCATCCTCGGACGTGCTCGCGGCCTCTCGTCAAACCTGATGATGGCACGAGCGTGCCGCCGTGTCGTTCAGAAGGAAGCTCTATGACAAGCCAGCGTGAGGGCAGCCACGTCAGGTTTTGGTAAGCCAGGCTCCCTATCAGCGCCGCTGGGCCTAACAAGCCTAAACTAGATGCGGAAATGTATGTCCGACGGGAGCACCAATCGCCATGTATAATCGGATCAATGGCTCGTCCTACTTCCAATCCTCTCACTTTGCCGAAAGTGATGAGCAAATCGACGCCGACATCTTTGCGGATGCGTTCGCCAATATGCGCTTAGCCGAATCTGGCTCGAGTGGCGGTTCATCTTCGGCAACAAGACCGTATTCGCTCGTTTCAACCCCTCCCATAATGGAGTTCAACGATCGTCAGTCATTCCGAAAAGCCGCGGAGGCCTATCATGACGACGAAATCAAGTACATCGCCGACAACCCCCAAGAGTACTCCGAGTTCGTGTCCGCCAAGGCAAAGCGAACTGCAGAACTTGCCAAAGACTACGGGACAACCCGAGATTCCGAGAATGCGCGATACTTCAGCTACCAATTGGGCAACAAGAGTGTCGGACTTCTAAGAATGGAAGGCGGCGACAGCATGACGAAGTTCGACGTCAAAAGGTGGAAGGAGCTGTTTCCTGGGCGATCCGGGACGACCTCTACCGTAGATCTTCAGGTCGTTCATCCGCTAGTCGAGAACGCTGGCGATATTCTGCTCGAGCATCAACTTCGAATGGAAGGCAAACGGCCGCTGCTCAATTTGCGTCCAGCTAATGCGGAAGCAAGAGCACGTGCGGCAAAGTTGGGGTTCGTCGAGGTTGACGCCGACAACATGGTTCTCGACCCAGAGAAGTCAGACAAGTGGATAAGGAATAGCGACGGCGAATGGCAGCGAAAAGGCACTGCTGGGTATCTTTCCAAAGATGACGACAGTGAAGGCAGTGATACCGAGATCCCAGCGAGCTCCTCACCATACGATTATGAGGATGATTTTATGTGACCACGGGGTCCCGGGATATGGCCCCATGGAGTAGGCCCATCTAGCCTGCTCCGGGCTCCCCTGCGTTTATTGGCGTTTCGGCTGGGAGTTCTTCTGAGTCGGCTCAGAATACTACCCCCACAATGCCCCTTGGCTTAGCGGTTGCTGATCCGTTTGCGCCTTGGAAGTAGGGGCTCACTGCGCAAGGCAATTGCGACAATGCTCGCTGCGGCGAGAACCTGCATGGGGTGCCGCCAAAGTGCGCCCGGCCGCCCAGGGGCCGGGCGTGCTGCGCGGAGCAGTTTGGACTGCTTGGAGGCAGAAGTCTTCTACAGATGACGCCTACGAAGTAGTAAGGGCGTGGGCGGGCGTGAGTCGGTGGGCAGGAAACGCACAGCGAACCGGCGGCCCGATGGACAAGGCTGGTCGGCATGCGTCAACGGACATAACGACGTCGTGAGCAAAGCATCGTGCAGAGCTCTTTCACCAGAAAAGCCTCAACACAAGACGTGAGGCGGTTGTCCTGGGCGAAGCTCCGTTGGCGTGGTCACTGCAGTCGGGCTGCGCACAGCCAATCTCCTGCTTTGTCGAGCGCTCTCAGCCAGCTCCGCTCTGCAATGGAATATATAGCCTCGATCCAGACGGAGTTAAGAAGTGCTTAGGGTCGTCGATTGCTTTGGGTGAGCATTACGTTGAACGTCGACCTGCAGAATGAGTCGAGCTGGCGTGCCCTCCGGCCCTCGCAGCGATAAGGTTGTTCTGCACCAATGTAGCCGCCCGGCGATAGTCGGTAAGGCATCCACAAGGCAACAATTGGCCTCTCGCTCGCCTGATTTTAGAGCAGCGTGTCCGACCGCGAAGAGGTTGATCGGTGGCGAGATCGTCGTCGCATGAGCGTTAGATCGGACATGAACTCAAGCGCTGCAGGTTGATTGCGTCAGATCCCGATTCGGCCGCCACACGCCTTCAGTGCGGTGTCGATGTACTCGATTAACGCTTGTCCGCCAAAGGGTTTGGCAAGGAAGCCAATCGCTCCGGCGCCCAGCGCTGACGCGCGCACGCGGTCGTTGGGGAAAGCAGTAATGAAAATGAACGGTGCGTCGTAACCACGCGTCCGCATCTCTGCCAACAGCTCCAAGCCGCTCATAGCCGACATCTGCACATCGGTAATGACACAGGATGTCTCGTTCAACTGCGGCGACCGCAAGAGTTCCTCGGCCGACGCAAATATTTGGACGATGTAGCCACGCGATTTCAAAAGGTTCTCTGTCGCCGCACGGACTGAGGCGTCGTCGTCAACGACGGAAATCAAAGGCGTGGACAAGACGAGCCCTCCTGACGCGGGAATAGCGGCTGCAAGCATTAGCCACCTTCGGCGAAAAGTGGGCTTGAGTGACGAAATTGTAAAATCATACTTGGGTTTGTTCAGGACGATTGGCGCGAATTCCCAGCGTCTCAGTCATTCTGATCAAGTCGGCCAGCGACCGGGCACGCATCTTTTTCATGACGTGTCCCCGGTAGATCTTGACCGTAATTTCGGCGAGCCCAAGCTCGGCGGCTACTTGCTTGTTCATCAGGCCGGCAGCGACCAGTTTCATCACCGCCTGCTCGCGCGGGCTTAAGGTCTCAAATAGAGACTGCAGGTTCGCGACGGTCTGCTGAGCCTCCCGTCTTTTGCGATCGCGTTCGGTCGCCGCAACCACGGCATCGAGCAGTTCCTGATCGCGAAACGGTTTGCTGAGAAAATCGACCGCTCCTTCCTTCATGGCCCTGACGGTCATGGGAATGTCGCCATGGCCGGTAATAAAAATGATCGGAATATGTATGTTCAACCTCGCGAGCTCGGTCTGGTACTCAAGGCCGCTCAAGCCTGGCAGCCGGACATCAAGAACTAGACAGCTAATAACGTCCGGAATTGCGCTCTGCAGCATTTCGCGGGCCGATCCGAATGCAACGACGTCCAACCCAACCGATTTAAAAAGGTTCGTAAGCGAGCGACGCATGGAGATGTCATCCTCGACGACGAAGACGATCGCCTTTGTCGAGGCCTCGGCATTGCTGCCTTCACCTGGCGAGTCAAAGCGTCCTGTCACGAGACGACCTCCTTATGCAATGGTAGGGCAAACTGGAACGTCGCGCCCGGCCCATGTCTGTGGACCATTGACAGCCGCCCTCCGTGAGCTTCCACGATCGACCGGCAGATCGAAAGACCCATTCCAAGGCCACTCGACTTGGTGGTGAAGAAGGGATCTAAGACGCGGTCCGCGTCGTTCTCGGCGACCCCGACGCCGCAATCGGTCACGGCAAGCTGCACCTGCCCCATGTCGTTCTTTGATGATTGAATCAGCAGTTCGCGCGTCCGGTCTGTAACAGCGTCCATGGCTTCGATTCCATTCATCACCAGATTGATGATCACCTGTTGTAGCTGAATCCGGTCGCCGAGGATCGTAGGCAGCGCGGCCGTCAACTCGGTTCGTAACGTCACTCGGTGGCTCGCCAGCTCTCGTGTTACCAGCCCAATGACGTCCTTAACGACCTCATTGATATCGAGCGGCACCATCTCAATCTCCCCTTTCTTCGCGAGTGCACGAACACGACGGATCACCTCGCTTGCCCGGATTGCGTCTTCGATGATCCACTCCACCGAAGAGCGCGCGGCGGAAAGATCAGGAGCTTCGCGACCCATCCAACCGAGGCACGCATCGGCGTTGCTGATAATAGCGGCGAGTGGCTGGTTTATTTCGTGGGCGATGGAAGTTGTCAGCTCTCCTAACGTCGTTACACGCGTCACATGCGCAAGCTCCGCCTGTGCCTTTCGTAGTTCTTGTTCGGCTTCATCGGCACGAATGGTAGCGGTGATGTCAGTGCTGACGCCACGGTAGCCGAGAAAATTGCCGTTTCCATCGAAAAACGGCTTGCCACTCGTGCGGACGTAGATCGGAGATCCTGTCCGATTCACGGTGCGGTAGACGAGATCCCGAAACGGGAGATGGGCCTCCAACGTCGCCCGATGCTGCCGCCACTTCTCGGGTTCCTCTTCGACGTCGCACGCAATGTCCCAGCGAAGCAGGCCCATCAATCCTGTCGCCAAAATTCCCGCAGCGCTGGTGTGCTCGGACAAGTGAGTGACCTGATGATCCGGCCCGGTCTCCCAGAGCCAGTCGGACGCTGTTTCGGCGTAGTCGCGAAAGCGCTGTTCGCTTTCGCGCAGCGCGGCAAGTGTGGTTTCCAGGCGTTCCCTAGCTGCGTGTTGCTCGGTGACATCCATATGTGTTCCGATCAGCTCGCTGACGTTACCATCGCTGCCGACCACCACGTGCGCAACGGAGTGTATGCGCCTTATCCCGCCATCTGGTAAAAGGATACGGAAATCATATTCGAACCGCCCCTCCTTGTGTTCAATCGCCTGGCGCTGCACCTCCTGCAGCCGCGGCAAGTCGTCCGGATGGATGCGCGATCGAATGGTCTCTATCGATACCGGTTCTTGTGGGCTAAAGCCAAGCAGACGATCGACCTCGGCGGAGCGATACACGAAATCTAGACCGTAGACGTCCCAGGACCAGCTGCCCGTGTGACTGAGATGCTGGGCTTCGGCCAGATAGGCCTCGCTGCGGCGCAGCTGCTGTTCTGCTCGCCTCGCCGCCGTAATATCCGTAGCTGCCCCAACAAACTCGATGTCACCAGAGGCAGTTCTCGTGGCTCGTGCCTGCGCATGGATGTGCTTCACCGAGCCGTCCGGTAGTAGCAACCGGTATTCGTGCTCGAAATCGCTCGGGTCTCGCATCGCTCGATCGATAGTTTCTTTAACCGAAGCCCTATCATCTGGATGAGTACGCTCAACGACGAGCTGCGGCCCCGGGACAGTCTCAGGATCCAATTGGAAAATCCGAAATGTTTCCTTTGACCAGAAGGCCTCGCCCGTAGTGGCGTTCCAGCTGAAGCTGCCTGTATGACTCAACTCCTGCGCCTGGGCCAAATGTGCTTCGCTCCGCTGCAGGGCAAGTTCGGTCCGCTTTCGCTCCGTGATATCTTCGCAGGCTATAAGGACAATGGGCTGGTCATCGGCCCAGAGCATGGCTTTGGCGTTTTCACGTACCCACAATACCGAGCCGTCCTTCCTGACTTTCTGGACGTCCCACGTGCGCGATTGTCCGATATCCTCAAGGCACGTCCGAACGCATTCGCGAACGAACGCGCGATCCTCCTCAAGAAATACGCCCAGCACGGATTGACCGATCAGTTCAGCACGAGCATAGCCGAGTTGTGTCGCGCCGAACGTATTGACGTTGAGGACAGTGCCGGCTTCATCGACCATGAAGTACATGGCCGGATTGTGCTCGAAGATTGCGCGCCACCGTTTTTCGCGATCCTCCAAATCGGCCGCACTCCGCTGAAGCTTGGCCGCAGCCACACGCGCAGCCTCTCTTTCCTGGCGGAGCTTTCCGATCAGGTGCGTTCCCACAATCGAGGCAATAAAGAATGCAACAACCACCGGAAGATCTTGGGGGTCATCGATTCGCAGGCTGAACGCCGGCGGCGCAAAATAGTAAGCGAGAGCAACGATGGCTAGGATGCAAAGCGCGGACGACGCGATGAAGCTGCCCATCAACGAAAACAGCAATACCACCAACAAATAGGCGAACGCCGTCGCGGCAAAATGCGCCTGAAGGTACAAGCAAGCCAGTGTTACCACGGCCAGCGTTATGCTGCCGAAGGTAAACTGAGGGGCTGAACATTTTAAACTGCTGATCTGGCTACGCATTTTGATACCGTCCGGCCTGTTCTCCGGCGGGAGAGCTATAACATTTTAGGCAAAAATGGGGCAATCCTCGGTACCAAGACCCGCTGGTGAGCGGTTCCGAGATCGATTGCTTGCTGCTGTACTGAGCACGCGCCGAGAAAAAACGCATTACAGACATACGTATAGTTGTCCTAAACCTTCCAGTATGGCGCAGGCTGACACGCCTGCAATCGAAGCTGAAATGTCTGCTTTCCTCCGCTGCCGATAGCCTCCGGGCAGGCGCTCGAGGATGCGGCCGAGGACAACCCCCTTAAGCCAGCGGTACGAGGACAGCGGCTGCAGGTCAGCCAAGACGTTGAGGCAAAACAATCAGGCGCGCCTCGCCGAACCCGGAAAGAAGAGGGACAAGCTTCCGGACCACTCATCTCGCCGGCACGATCGGTCATGCGGAAGAAAGCGCAATGGTCATGTACCGAGACACGAAGGCGAAGTAACGCGACTGCTACCTATGCGTTCAGGCCGTCACGCGTAGGTGCGGAGGACTTGTCTCGAGTGGCTAGCCGGAACCAAGTGCGCACAGTGACGCCTAACCGACCCTAGCCGCGTGCGAGCCGCCACGGCTCCGTCGAGGTGCCATCTAATCCATGCTGATCACACCCATCACAGTCTGATGCGCAGCGCGCACCTTAACAACGATCACGAGTTGCGTCAGCAAGATCGCTACCACGTCGTTGGTCGGGCGAGGCAAATGCGGTGACCGCGCACATGGGCATTTGTAGGCGGACCAACAGCTAGGTCCATCAGGCCGGACACGTTCTGTCGCAGTCCTGTTAACTTGCTCGGCAAAATGGTGCACAAGCGTTCAGATGGCCGGGAGCCTTGACCGCGAAAAACGCCCTTGAAAATGACTGTTGAAAAAAGCTCCCACTCTTTTGCTCGCGTGCGACATCTTTTCAGGGCGGCTGCCGGGGCGCAACGCGGAGCAAGGCGCAACTGGAGATCGCGCGAGAAAGTTCCGACTCGTGTCAAGTCGGTTGTGCCGCTTCGAATTACGAGAGATGTGGCTGCGCTTGCATTCGAGGCGTCTTCGAATGGCGGCGGTTAAGATTCGGGACCTACCTCATTGTGCTTGTAGTGTCGATAGTGGTGGGCTCGTTGAGCCGAGCCTGCAGCGTCGCGTGCTCGAGCTCGCCTTCCCACCAGGATACGAACACGGCGGCGATGCCATTGCCGGTGATGTTGGTAAGGGCGCGCACCTCGCTCATGAACTTGTCGATCGAAAACACGATTGCCATGCCCGGCACCAGCGCTGGGTTGACCACCGACAACGTCGCAGCGAGCGTGATGAAGCCCGCGCCGGTGACGCCGCTTGCTCCCTTCGACGTTAGCATTGCCACGAGCAGGATCGTGAGCTGCTGGCCAAAGGTGAGATCGACCCCGAGTGCCTGGGCAATGAACAATGTCGCAAGTGTCATATAGATATTGGTGCCGTCGAGGTTGAAGGAGTAGCCAGTTGGCACCACGAGGCCGACCACGGGCTTGGAGCAGCCCAGCCGCTCGAGCTTCTCCATCAATTGCGGCAGCGCGCTTTCAGAGGACGAAGTGCCGAGCACGATCAGAATCTCGTCCTTGATATAGACAATGAACTTGAAGATTGAAAAGCCGACGAGGCGCGCGATCAAACCGAGCACCACCACCACAAATAGCGCCGCCGTCGCGTAAAACAGCGCGATCAGACCGATCAAATTGCCGAGTGCTGCCGGCCCGAACTTGCCGATCGTGAAGGCCATGGCGCAGAAGGCGCCGATCGGGGCCGCTTTCATGATGATTGCGATTACGCCGAACACCGCGTGCGCCACGTCGTCAATCATGCCGCGCAGCCGCTCCCCACGGTTTCCCAGCGCCATCAGCGCAAAGCCGAATAGGATCGCGAACAGGAGAACCTGCAGAACATCGCCGCGAGCGAAGGCGCCGACCACGGTATCGGGAATGATGTTGAGAAAGAAATCGACGGTCTTCGAGGCTTCCGCCTGCTTGACGTAATTTGCGACCGCCGCAGCATCCGGCTTGACCGCAAGGCCATGGCCGATTTGGACCAGATTGCCCATAACAAGGCCCAACAGCAAGGCAAAACTGGAGACGATCTCGAAATAGACCAGCGCCTTGACGCCGACGCGCCCGACTTTCTTCGCATCTTGAATATGCGCGATACCAGATGTGACGGTGCAGAAAATAATCGGCGCGATCACCATCTTGATGAGCTTGATAAACCCGTCACCGAGCGCCTTGACCCAGTCGCTGGTCGCGACGGACGGCCATAGGCAACCGACCATGGCGCCAAGCAAGATCGCGATCAGCACCTGGACGTAGAGAATCTTATACCAAGCTTGCGACGCGCGCGCGGGCGCCGCAGTTGCCATGGTGGTCATGACGCTTCCTTCCCGAATATACTCGAATGTGAGCCGCCGCGTCGTTGAGAGGCGACAGCGTCATGCGAGACTCATCATTTTTGCCGTGTCCGATTGAAGACGGTTCCGAGAGCCGGCGCGTCGTTCCAAAGGCAGGCGTTCAGTTACGTTATCTTTCTCGCTAAGCAAGATATGCACCAGATGCCCAAACTGCGGTCGATTAAGCAGTCGCGGACAAGCCGTGATCTCCGGGTGGCATCGCTTTGAGTGCTCGGACCACGTTCGCAAGGTCGAAGAAGAAGTTGCAGCGTGACTCGTATCTTGATCGGCTGCGCGCATTAGCGGAGTCACGTCTCGGCCTGGAAACTCTAGCGTGATCGATATGCCCCGACTGCTGAGATGGATGCAACAGTACGTGACACTGGTAAAATTGATAGTTTGGATTGTAGGCATCCACGCGATGGAAGCCTGGCTTAGGAACTCGATTGCGCGAAAAAATCTTTGATGGATGCACTGCGTGTCGCTAGCGGCAAAGCTCGTTCGTGCACGGGGCACTTGTCTCCAGGCCTGTGCTAACGGTGCGCATTAGGCAGGTTGGTCGAGAGGCGGCGTTCGCTCTCGGCCCCTCGCACCTTTTGCCGCGTCGCAGAATCAGCTGACGATGATTTCTCAGCTAGGTCATTCGCCTTGCTGCCAAATGGCAGGCTTCCTGCGATCCGTTCCATTGCCAGCGTGGCGAGTGCGGCGTTTGAGCCGTCGGTAAACCAAACAGGCATCTCTCGGGGCCTCAAGCCGTTTCGTTGCGCGGCTGTCGCTGTCTGCTCGGGAACAAAGATGCCAGAAATCTGACAAAGCGTTAGGTCCACTCCACAGTGCCGTCGGCGTCTATGCGAATTTCTCTCACGTTGAGCATAGAGCGCGCCACAGTTCGCACGCGGCACAGGAATTGCTGATGACGAACGAGGAGCTGCCGCCGTCTGATGGATCGAAGCAGCCCTGTCACAGGAGTTGCCGATGAGGCGTGCGATGCTGCTCTTGCTCGCAGAAACGACGCGCGCGAATGTGGCGGCCGCCACGAAGTGCCGCGCAACGAAAGGGCGATCCGCGCCACATCCCTGGGTGAGCCGGACGTGCAGGCGATCACTGTGCCGATACGGCGACTTGCTCGCACTGTTGTGCTGACGCACATGGATGTCTTTTCGGCAGAGATTTCGCAATCCGTTGCGCTCACGATCGAGCTCGCCAGCGTGACGACCGTGATCCTCCTCGTGATTGGTGTGCCCCTCGCTTGGTGGCTAGCGCGCTCAAAGACTCTTTTGAGCGAGGCGGTGGCGACGATGATCGCCCTGCCGCTGGTGCTACCGCCGACGGCTCTCGGTTTTTGCTTACTCGTGTTGCTCGGCCCCCACGGACCGGGTGGCGTTCTCGCCGCTTTCTGGGGCGAGCGCACGCTCGCTTTTACCTTCGCAGGAATCGTGGTCGGATCGGTTCTCTCGGCGCTGCCGTTGGTGGTGCAGCCGATCCGTAACGCCTTTGTTGCGATAGGCGATCGCCCGTTGGAAACTACGCTGCCCGTTTCGCCGTTGTATGCCTTCATTGCCATCAGCGCGCCGCTGGCGCGACTGGAGTTTGTTAAAGCCGCCGTGGTTGGCTTTTCTCATACGATCGGCACATTCGGCGTGGTGATGATGATCGGCGGCAACATTCCTGGGCGCACCAAGGTGTTGTCAGCGTACGTCGTAGAGTACGTCCAAGCATCGCGCTGGCGCGAGGCGAGTGTGGTTGCCGGCGGTATGGTGATGTTCGCCTTTGCGGCAATCTTCACCTTAGCCCTCATCGACAGACACTGTGCCAGGAGAGGCACATGAGCGCAAGCGCACCGGGCCGGATAGAACCGTCTTAGGCCTACCGGCCAGACATATCCGATCACGACCGAGCAGCAGTATTGCAAGCCGATCATCCATCCTTGCGAGGCTACAATGAACAAGCTTGTTATGGCCGCGGCGGCTGCTGGAATCGGCTTCAATTCAGTGCACTCCGCGCCTCTGCCCGAAGTGAGGGCCGATGACGTCGGCGTTTCTCAGCAGCGCCTCGCCAAGCTAGACGAGTTCTTCGCTCGCGAGATCGCGAGTAAACGCGTGCCGGGCGCGGTAGTTGCAATCGCCAGAGACGGCAAGCTGATTCACTACAAGGCGTACGGGCAACTCGATCCTGCAAAAGGAAGGTCGATGCGGCTCGATGCGATGTTCGCGCTTGCGTCTATGACCAAGCCGATGGTGGCCGTTGCGGGGCTTATCCTCATGGAGCAAGGTCGCCTGCCTCTACAGGCTAGGCTTACGGATTACTACCCGGAATTCGCAGACATGAAGGTGGGAGTGCCGCAGCATGACGGCTCATTAGAATTTCAAACGCAGAGTTCTCCGATCTACATCCACGACCTATATCGCCACACATCCGGGCTCACCTATGGCGCGCCCCTCGACAGCTCAGACCAAGTGGCGCGTCTCTATCCCGATTTCGCCGCTCCGCCACTAAGGGGCGATAAGCAGGCGTTCATCGAAGCCATTACCAAGCTTCCGCTAGCGCACCAACCGGGGACGGAATTCGAATACGGCTTCTCGACCGATGTGCTGGGAGCTGTCGTGGAACAGGTCAGCGAACAGCGATTGGGCGACTATCTTGCCACCAACCTGTGGAAGCCCATCGAAATGCAGGATGCCACTTTCCATTTGTCGGAATCGCAACGCGAGCGCCTCGCGCATCCATTTCCAGACGACCCGCTGACGGGAAAGCCACAAGATATCGAGCTCCTCGAAAGTCCGACGAAGTTTGACTGCGGCGGAGCCTGCGCATTTGCGACAATCGGTGACTACGTGCGCTTTGGACAAATGCTGCTCAACGGTGGGGAGCTCGATGGGCAGCGCATTCTCGGTCCGAAGACGGTGCGCCACATGATCTCCAACCACCTCGCGCCAGAGATCAAAAATAAGGTCGCCAATGTTGAGGCGCACCGTGCCGGCTTCGGCTTCGGGCTCGGAGTGGCTGTACGCATAAACGAGGGTCTCTCGGCGGTTCCGGGCAATCCAGGTGAGTTCACCTGGACCGGCGCCTACGGGACACAATTTTTCTGCGACCCAAAGGAGCGTCTCGTCGTGGTGGTCGGAACGGCAGCGCCCGGAGAAATCCGAAAGTACTACCGCGAACAAGTCCAGTATATCGTCTATGCTGCAATAATCCGATAATTCGCTTTTCCTCGAAAGGCTCGATGAACCGGTTTGGGTAGTAGGCAGACAGGGTTGCTGGTACGGATCGATGTCGACTGAAAGTCGGCGCCGTCGCCTGCTATCCGGTCGGCCGGACCGCACCAGTGCTTCAAAAACGAGATCGCCTCCGCCATCGCGAAGAAGCTCTTGCAAGTGGGTTTGGTGACGCGATGCGCCAAGACGATCGCGCCGTGCTATCGATTGGCTCGCGCGATGAACGCTCCTAGATGATAGCTCTGAACGTCCAGCCTCTCGCCCACGATCCTGTAGCGATGCCGTGCGGCGAGTCGCTTTGAATAAGGCAGATCGGATCGATCAGACCTAAAAGGTGAAGGCAGCGTGCGCATCGCGGCTCAATCCATTGCGGCTTCTCTTCGTCGCTCGACAGCCGCTTTGGTGCGGGCTGTTTGAACCATCGTGCTGCTCTGTTGAAGTGCTCACATCGACGTCCAAAACCGGACACCATTAGCATGACAGATCAATGGCGCAGCTTGTGGCTCGCTGGCTGGGTTCGACAATCCGCAAATCCCGAAGCGGTGGCTTGGTATCTGTCAAGTGTTTCGCTTCGGTGGCCTGTTTCTTGCTGAACGTCAGCAAGTCGTTACGGCCGACGACAACTCACATGGAAGGCCTCATGGCTGGTGCAACGGAAACGTTCTACAGCGTGATCAGACGTCAGGGTATCACGCGTCGTAGTTTCCACAAATTCTGCAGTTTGACGGCCGCGAGCTTGGGACTTAGTCCGCTCGCCGCAAGCAGTATTGCCAACGCTCTGGAGACCAAGCCGCGTATGCCCGTCATCTGGCTGCACGGGCTCGAGTGTACCTGCTGCTCGGAGAGCTTTATCCGCTCAGCCCATCCCTTGATCAAGGACGCGCTGCTGTCGATGATTTCGCTCGACTATGACGATACGATCATGGCGGCGGCAGGACACCAGGCCGAAGCCATCCTGGAGGAAACTCGTGCCAAGTACAAAGGCAGGTATGTGCTCGCCGTCGAAGGCAATCCGCCGCTGAACGAAGGTGGCATGTTCTGCATTGACGGCGGCAAGCCGTTCGTTGAAAAGCTCAGGTCGATGGCGGAAGAGTCCATGGCGATCATCGCTTGGGGCACGTGTGCGTCCTGGGGATGCGTGCAAGCGGCCAAGCCCAATCCGACTGGCGCGGCGCCGATCGATAAGGTGATCACCAACAAGCCGATCATCAAGGTACCCGGGTGCCCGCCTATCGCAGAGGTCATGAGTGGCCTCGTGACTTTCATCACCACGTTCGGAAAGCTTCCCGAGCTCGATCGCCAAGGGCGTCCAAGTATGTTTTATTCCGAGCGCATTCACGACAAGTGCTATCGGCGTTCCCACTTCGATGCTGGCCAATTCGTCGAAGAGTGGGACGATAAGTACGCACGCAAGGGCTATTGCCTGTACAAGATGGGCTGCAAGGGGCCAACCACCTACAATGCCTGTTCGGCCCTTCGGTGGAACGGCGGCGTTTCATTTCCGATTCAATCCGGGCACGGCTGCTTCGGCTGCTCCGAAGACGGCTTCTGGGATAAAGGGTCATTTTACGACCGACCCACAACCATCAAGCAGTTCGGCATCGAGGAGAACGCCGACCAGATCGGCATGGCCGCTGCCGGCGTGGTTGGGCTAACCGTCGCTGCCCATGCGGCGGTCACCGCCGTGAAGCGGTTGACCCACAAGCCGGATCGCGCAGCCCACAAAAGCAAACCGAGTTGAGGGGGCGACGGTGGCCGTCCAGACACCGAATGGGTTCAATCTCGATCGTTCCGGCAGGCGAATCGTCATCGATCCGCTGACGCGGATCGAAGGCCACCTGCGCGTCGAAGCCAATCTCGATTCCGACAATGTGATCCGCAATGCGGTCTCAAGCGGGACGATGTGGCGCGGCATCGAAGTCATCCTGCGCGGGCGCGATCCGCGGGACGCCTGGGCGTTCACCGAGCGGATTTGCGGGGTCTGCACCGGCACCCATGCGCTCACTTCCGTGCGCGCGGTTGAAAATGCACTAGGAATTACGATTCCGGAGAATGCCAATTCGATCCGCAACATCATGCAGCTGTGCCTGCTCGTGCATGATCACCTCGTACATTTCTATCACCTGCACGCGCTGGATTGGGTCGACGTGGTTTCCGCGCTCAAGGCCGATCCCAAGTCGACCTCCGCGCTGGCGCAGTCTATCTCGCCCTGGCCGCTGTCGTCCCCTGGCTATTTTAAGGATTTGCAGATCCGGCTCACCAAATTCTTCGGATCAGGGCAACTCGGTCCGTTCAAGAATGGCTATTGGGGGCATCCGGCCTACAAGCTGCCACCGGAAGCGAACCTGATGGCTGTAGCACATTATCTGGAAGCGCTCGACTTCCAGAAGGAGATCGTCAAGATCCAAGCTATCTATGGTGGCAAGAACCCGCATCCGAACTGGCTGGTCGGCGGCGTGCCCTGCTCGATCAACATCGACGGAACTGGTGCGGTGGGTGCGATCAATATTGAGCGACTGAACATGGTGTCCTCGATCATCAACCGTTCGATCGAGTTTGTCGAGCAGGTCTACCTGCCCGACATTGCCGCGATCTGCTCGTTCTATAAGGACTGGCTCCATGGCGGCGGACTTTCGAGCAAAAGCGTGATGTCCTATGGCGACATCCCCGAAAACGCCAATGACTGTTCCGCGAAAAGTCTCAAGCTGCCGCGCGGGGTCATTCTTGATGGCAATCTCAAGGAGATACTGCCGATCGACCATGGTGATCCCGAGCAGATCCAGGAATTCGTCGCGCATTCATGGTATAAATACCCCAGCGATTGCTGTGGACTGCATCCCTGGGACGGTATCACCGAGCCGAGTTTTGAACTTGGGCCAAAACTCAAAGGCAGCAAGACAGATATCAAGGAACTCGACGAAGGCGGCAAGTATTCCTGGATCAAAGCGCCGCGCTGGCGCGGCCACGCCGTCGAAGTCGGGCCATTGGCGCGATACATCATCGGTTATGCGCAAGGCACAGCCGAGTTCAAGGAGCCCGCCGAGAGACTGCTCAAGGGGCTCAATCTTCCCCTGACTGCGCTGTTCTCGACGCTTGGCCGTACTGCGGCGCGGGCGCTCGAATGCCAGTGGGCGGCGCATCAGATGCGTTATTTCCAGGATAAGCTGGTAATCCACATCAAGGCAGGCAATACGGCAACTGCCAATGTCAGCAGGTGGAAGCCGGAAAGCTGGCGCAAGGAGGCCAAGGGCTACGGGTTCACTGAGGCGCCGCGCGGTGCACTCGGGCACTGGATCAAGATCAAGGACGCCAAGATCGACAATTATCAATGTGTCGTGCCGACGACGTGGAACGGATCTCCTCGCGATCCCAAGGGCAATATTGGCGCTTTTGAAGCCTCCCTGATCGGTACCCCGATGGCCGATCCGCAGCGGCCCCTGGAGATCCTGCGCACCATCCATTCCTTTGATCCGTGCTTGGCTTGCTCGACCCACGTGATGAGTCCTGACGGCCAAGAAATGGCTTCAGTCAAAGTTCGTTAGAGACATGCTGGACAACGCTCCGCAGCTCCTTGCCGCCGTCGATGCGGCACCGACTGAACGCAGCATCGGCGGTGGCGTCGCCTGCGCGCCGGTGCGACTGTGGCATTGGGTCAATGCGGCGGCCATTCTGATGCTGAGTTTAACCGGCTATCTCATTGGAACCGGGACACCGGCGATATGGGGAGAGACAAGCGGCAATTTCCTGTTCGGCTATATCCGCTTTGCTCATTTCTCGGCGGGATATGTACTCAGCGTCGGCTTTCTTCTGCGCATCTACTGGGCCTTGATGGGAAACGCGCATGCCATGCAGATCTTTTGCGTGCCGCTCTGGCGCAGGTACTTTTGGCGCGAGGTGTACCACGAGATTCGCTGGTATGCGTTCCTTAGAGTTGAGCCCGAGAGGCGCGTCGGGCACAACCGTCTTGCTCAGCTCGCAATGTTCTTCATGTTTACGCAGACGATCACGTTCATGGTCGTCACAGGCTTTGCACTTTATGGGCAAGGTGCCGGTACTGACAGCTGGCAGTACAAGCTGTTCGGCTGGATGTTTTCAATTTGGCCGAACAGTCAGGACGTCCATACCTGGCATCATCTCGGCCTGTGGGTGATCGTGATCTTTGCGCTGGTTCACATCTACGCGGTGATCCGGGACGACGTCATGTCGCGCCGGAGCATCTATTCGACGATATCGGGTGAGCGCGGGTTTCGCGATTGACTGGAAGTGGATGCCGAATCCGGAAAACAAGAAACGGATCCTGGTGCTCGGCATCGGCAATATCCTGTGGGCCGATGAGGGATTCGGCGTGCGGGTGGTCGAGGAGTTTCATCGCCGCTACGCCATCGATGACAACGTCACCGTCCTCGATGGCGGCACGCAGGGCCTCTACCTCGTCAGTTTTCTCGAGCAGGCCGATTGCCTGATCGTGTTCGATGCCATCGACTATGGATTGCTGCCCGGGCAGTTGAAGCTTGTGCGAGATGACGAAGTGCCAAAATTTACCGCCGCCAAGAAGGTGAGCCTGCATCAGACCGGCTTTCAGGAGGTTTTGAGTGCGGCCGACCTGCTTGGCCGCCGCCCGCGAGAGCTCGCTCTCATCGGCTGTCAGCCGCTGGACCTGGAGCATTGGGGCG
Source organism: Bradyrhizobium genosp. SA-3 (assembly GCF_004212635.1). Lineage (GTDB taxonomy): Bacteria > Pseudomonadota > Alphaproteobacteria > Rhizobiales > Xanthobacteraceae > Bradyrhizobium. The sequence continues at coordinate 22,601 of NZ_PSRT01000006.1, forward strand.
GTCCGCTGACCGCCCCGGTGCGCTTTCAGATTGCGCCTGCGATTGAACTGGCTTGCAAACTCCTGGCGCAGTGGGACTCGCCGGCAAAACCGCGGACCGCGCCGCTGCCTGCATCAGAACGGCTGTTGGCGAACAATATCGACCATGCGAATTATGAGATGAGGGCGCAGCCGATCTAGCGGCCCGCGACTGACCATGTGCCTTGGCTTACCAATGACGATTGTCGAGACCGACGGCATCACGGCGCTGTGCGAGCATGGCAATGAACAGCGGCGCGTCTCGGTCATGCTGCTCTCCGACGCGTCGGTCGGCGCCAAGGTGCTCGTTCATATCAACAGCGCAGTGCGGCTCTTGGATGACGAGGAAGCAAGGCTGATCTCGGAAGCACTTGACGGGCTTGAGGCCAGCCTCAACGGCCAGGACTGCGATCGCTTCTTTGCGGACTTGATCGGTCATGAGCCGCAATTGCCGGAGCACCTACGCTAGCAATTCCGTTCGCCTGTTGCGCCGACTAGGCTTGCTCACAAATCGAATTCCAGTCGCACGTAACCTTTACATGGAAAATGTCAGACGCTTCGAGCCGTTGGTTCGAGCGGGAGTCGCGGCCAGGCGATGATTGGCATGCGCCTTGCTAATAGCCTGCTAGCAGAACCGAACATTATCAGAAAGGCGTGTGATGAAGTTGCAGCCGGCGCAGCATGGTCTGGCGCGGCCCGCTCCGTCCGACGTAGGGGGCGTCAGCGTCGATGCGCGCCTGGCCGCGCACGCTCCCGTGAGGGCGGCCGTGATGCCGCTGTCGGCGGCCGATCCCCTATATTTGCTCCGGATCATCCAGCTCGCATTCTTCCTTCCTGAAATGGTCAAGGCGTTTCGAAAGCAAGGCGCAGTGCCTGCGGGCGGCGTTGGTGGCGAACTGGTCGGCCGGCTCGGCCTGCGTGGCCCGTCGACGCCGAGCCTGTGCCATCGGCGCGATACACTCCGCCTGATCGGCAAAAGACCAGTCCGTTTGGTTACGATCGACCACATCTCGGTACCGATCGTTCGGCCACACGCCGGCAGCACTGCTGTCGGCAAGTGCATTGCCTCTCGATACAGCCAACGGAACGTCGCATCATGAAAACAGCGATCCGCGTTGTATCCGACGGCGTCGACCGGGCGGCGAGCGAGCTTGCCACGGGCTCTGGAGGGCTCGACGTATTCCATAGTGGGTTGACAAGTGCGAGTGCGCTCGCCAAGCGCGCTTGGCGCGATGGCGACGAGCTTGCAAGGAACTTTCCGAATGCCACCGCGCTGTTATCGAATGCCGCTGCTGCCGTTGGCAGCCAGAGAAGCGGCGCTCGGACGCAACTGTACGGACTAGCGAATCTCAGCGATCCCGAGCGCAAGCTGATTGGCGAAGTGCTCGGAGAAGGTGAGGTCGCCGGCTTGGTTGCGCTGCCAGATGGCTCTTTGGCGCAAATTCAGGAGTCGGTGCTTGCGGGAATCTGGCGCGTGCGCATCGGGACCGAGCCGGCGCACGAATATGTTGAGGTCGGGGCGATCCCGCAGATTGTGCGGCGCGCCGCAACTGACCTGACGTCCGCCGATCTTGCGATCGGTGCCGCGCCGGACGGCGCGATGAACGTGCAACCGGTGCTCGCCGAAATACGCGAGCGGGCGCGCGTCTGGCGGTTTGGCATGTGCGCGCATGTCATCAATCTCACATTGCTGCCGATGAGCGTTATCGACCTGGCATTCCTGCAGCAAAGCGTGGGCAATGGCCCGGTCGAACTCATCTTCCGCGGCTACGGCACGTGCCGAGTGCAGGCGACCGGGATCAGGAATGTCTGGTCGGTGCAGTTCTTCAATTCTACGGACGACATCATCCTTGATACGCTGGAGGTCGGCGGTGTGCCGATTGTTGCGTTGGCTGCCGACGAGGATTTCCAGGACTCTGCCGAACGCATGCAGGAAATTATTAAGGCGTACCTCACATGAAGAGCTGGGAGAACATTCGGCATCGGGTGGGATCCCGTAGACGGCGCGTGCGCAGCGACCGCCGGCATAGCTTGCGCAGGATGTTGGCGGAGCGGTGCGCATGAGCCTCGCTGCCCGCAACAAAATTGATGTCACCGTATCGCTAGCTGCCGACGTAGTCGCCGCGGTCGAGATCCTGCCGCGTGTCCGACCGCCGCTGGCGCGGCTGTTCGCCGGCAAACAGGCCTCGTCGCTGCTCAAGGTGCTGCCGCGGCTCTTCGCGTTGTGTGCCGCCGCGCAGCAAACCGCACTGCTGTCCGCGATTGAGACGGCGCGCGACGAAGCGATCACCCGCACAACAAGACAGCATCGTGTTGCGCTTATCGTTACCGAACGCATCGCGGATTTGCTACGGGGCCTCTTTGTCGGACATCTTACGCAAGACATCGCCAGTGCGGCGGCAATCCGCTCCCTGATGCGCGGAATGTCAGCGCTTGTCGGCAGCGCACAGCCAGCCTGGGGCTCCGCTCAACGCGAAGAGACAGCACGGATTGTGGCTGCGCTGGCCGCGCTCGGCATGCCGAATGAGGGTGGCGCGCTGAGGTCCGGTAGCCCATTGGCGCTTCGCATTGCAGCGCTTGATGAGATCGACCTGAAGTCAATTCCGGCGGAGCACTCGTACCTGTCTGTTGCTGACGACCGCAAAATCATTGAACGGCTGCTCGTGGATGACACGACATTTTGCTATTGTCCCGATCTCGACGGACATGCGCCCGAGACGGGTCCATGGGCGCGCCAAATGACGCGTGATCGGCTCTCGCCGAGACCAGCCGGTGCGGCCGAGCGGCTGAGGGCCAGAATTGCTGAAATCCTCCGGCTATGCGCCTGGCTCAAGGCCGGTGCTCAGATTGACTCGGCGGAGCATGGGATTGTCGAAAGATATAAGCTAGGGCCCGGCCGTGCAGCGGCCGCGGTCGAATGCGCCAGGGGGCGTCTCTTCCACGCGGTTGAGCTTGATCCTCAGGGCCGGATATCCCGCTTCGAATTCCTCGCGCCGACGGAGTGGAATTTCCACCGGCGCGGACCGCTTGTCCGGAACCTGCAGGGCGCGGTGCTGACGGCGAGACGACGTCGGGATGCAGTCCATGCAGTGATTGCATCGCTTGATCCGTGCGTCGGGTTCACCCTCAATTTTCGCGAAGTTGGCGATGCATGAAATGGCGATTTGTCTTGGCATTATTCAAATCGTCGAGGAGGAGGTACGTCATCGGTCGTTTTCGCGGGTGCGGAGCGTCTGTCTGGAGCTGGGAGCGCTGAGTCATGCCGCGCCTGAAGCGATCAGGTTCTGCTTTGCTGTCGTTGCAACGCGGACCGTTGCCGAGGGCGCGGTCCTTAACATCGTCGAACTTCCAGGCGTTGCCTGGTGCATGAGCTGTTCGAAGAGCGTCGAAATTGCACGGCGCGGTGAGCGCTGTCCCTGCTGCGGCAGTTATCAGTTGCAGGTAACCGCGGGCGAACAGATGCGGGTGAAAGAGCTGGAGATCGATTGATGTGTACCGTTTGCGGCTGCACCGAAGGGACGCCGTCGACCGAATGCGCAAAAGCGCATGATGCGGAGAGCCACGCGCGTTACTATGCCCATGTGCAGGACGATTGCGATCGCCATTATGCCCATCCTCATGCCGACCAAGCCCTGCAGCGTTCATACCATGCTCGCGATAGTCATAGTCACCATCATCGCTCTGCCCATCACCAGGCTCATGGCGGGCAGGCGCTTCTGAGCGGCGGCGCTGGGCCGGCTGCCTTGAAGGTCACGGGCATGAGCAGAGAGCGGGTCATTCAGATCGAGCGCGATATTCTTGGCAAGAATAATGGGATTGCGGCGGACAACCGCGCGCTCTTCGTAGCCGATGACCTGCTTGTATTTAATCTTTTGTCCAGTCCCGGTGCGGGTAAAACGACGCTGCTTGTCCGCGCCGTCTCCGAGCTCAAGCGTAGCCGTCCGGTCGGGGTGATCGAAGGCGACCAGCAGACCTCGAACGATGCCGAACGCATTCGGGCCGCCGGCGTGCCGGCCATTCAACTCAACACCGGCAAGGGTTGCCATCTCGATGCTGCAATGATTGGCGAGGCTTATCGCCGCTTGCCGCTGCTCACGGGCGGTATTCTCTTCATCGAGAACGTCGGTAATCTGATCTGTCCCGCAGCCTTCGATCTTGGCGAGGCCTGCAAGATCGTAGTGTTGTCGATGACCGAAGGTGAAGACAAGCCGCTCAAATATCCTGATATGTTTGCCGCTTCGTCGCTCATGGTGATCAACAAGATTGATCTGGCCCCTCTGCTTGAGTTCGATTTGGGCAAGACCATCGAATACGCCAGACGCGTCAATCCAAAGATCGACGTGCTTGTAGTTTCGGCGCGTACCGGCGAGGGTTTTGGCGCGCTCTACGCCTGGATCGATAGACAGGCGAGGCACCAGAGGCGCGCCGTAGAGGACACAAGGCGATGACCGCCGCAACCACCTGCGACCGAACGAGGCTGCGCGTGCGCGTGAGTGGGGCCGTGCAAGGGGTCGGCTTTCGTCCTTACGTCTATGGACTCGCTATGCGGTACGGATTGGCGGGGTTTGTCATCAATGGCCCCGAGGGCGTTACGATCGAGGTCGAGGGCCACCGTACCTCGGAGTTTGTCGCCACGTTGCCGCTCGAGGCGCCTCCATTGGCACGCATCGACCACATCTGCGTTCGGGAGACTGCGGCGCTCGCGGCGAAAGACTTTTCGATCGGCGCGAGCGAAGGCGGAAAATTGTCAACGCAGATCGTCGCTGATGCCGCGGCCTGCCAGCAATGCCTCAGTGAGCTGTTCGATCCAGAAAATCGGCATTACCTTTACCCCTTCATCAGTTGCTGCCATTGCGGCCCACGCTACACCATCGCCGAACGGCTTCCGTACGATCGCCACAACACCGTGATGAGGGCTTTTAGGCTGTGCGCCGCCTGCGCGGCCGAATATGCCGATCCGGCGAGCCGCAGGTTTCATGCGGAGGCGATCGCGTGTCCGACATGCGGTCCTCGGCTCAGCCACGGGATCAGCGCCATTGTCGCGGCAATCGCGGGGGGACAAATCGTGGCGATAAAGGGGCTGGGCGGATACCAGCTTCTTTGCGATGCGCGTAACCAGGACGCCGTGCAGCGTTTGCGCAGGAGAAAGCAGCGCTTTCAGAAGCCGTTCGCGGTTATGGTCGATTCCATAGAGCGCGTCAGCGAGATCGCGGAGGCGAACGCGCCCGAGCTTGCGCTGCTCGAATCCGTAGCACGTCCCATCGTCCTTCTGCCTTCACGCAACAATCTGGCGCCCGCCATAGCTCCTGGCTTATCGCGTGTGGGTGTCATGCTGCCTGTAGCGCCGCTGCATCACCTCATCTTTCATGCGCTTCGCTGTGCGGGGGCCGGCCCGATCATCGTCGCCACCAGTGCCAATCTTTGCGGCGAACCGCTCCTGATCGACGACGCGCAGGCGCTGCGGCGGCTCAAGGGAATCGCCGACCTTATCGTGACCCATGATCGCGATATCCTGACGCGTGCTGATGACTCGGTGGTGTCGGTGGTGGCTGGCCGGCCGCAATTCATTCGTCGTGCCCGTGGCTATGTTCCCGAACCGATCCGGCTTGCGAAGTCTCTGCCGCCCGTGCTCGCCGTCGGCGGCGCACTGAAATTGACTGTCACCATCACGCGGGACAACCAAGCGTTCGTCTCCCAGCATATTGGCGATCTAAATACGGCCGAAGGCATCCGTGCGTTCGAGGAGACGATCCGACACCTCACATCGAGTCTTGACGTGGAGCCTGTCGTGGTCGCCCATGATCTGCATCCCGATATGGCTTCCACCCGGTTTGCGGAAGCAAATGGCCGCGCGCTGGTGGCTGTCCAGCATCATCACGCACACGCTGCCGCAGTGATCGCCGAGCATGGCCATACGGGACCTGCGCTTGCCCTGGTGCTCGATGGCCATGGCTTTGGCTCCGAGGGCGGTAACTGGGGTGGCGAACTATTGTTGTGCGAAGGGACGAGGTGCCGACGCATCGGGCACTTAGCGCCCCTGCAAATGCCTGGTGGAGATCGTGCAGCCCGCGAGCCGTGGCGCATGGCGAGCGCAGTATTACACGGGCTCGGCCGGACTAACGAAATCGGGCCGCGCTTTGCGGCGCAACGGCAGGCCGGATGTATGTCGGCCTTGCTCGATCAGCCGGGCGGGGCCACCACGACCAGCGCGGGCCGGTTGTTCGACGCGGCAGCGGCGCTGCTGGGGATTGCGAGTTTGCAGAGCTATGAGGGCGAAGCGGCGATGAAGCTCGAGGCGCTGGTGCGGCGGACTGCGATTCTCGAAGCCGGCTGGACAATCGATGGCGGCGTGCTGTCGCTTCAGCCGCTGTTTGCGCGGTTGGTTGCAGATGACATTGACGCCGCGGTCGGAGCCGGGCTGTTTCATGGCACCTTCGCCGCCGCCTGCGTTGACTGGGTCACGCGCTCTGCGCGGACAACCGGCGTTAATACCGTCGTTCTGAGCGGCGGCTGCTTCCTGAACGCGGTGCTGGCGGATGAAATCCCGCGCGGTTGCAGCGCTGCCGGCCTTACCCCGCTGATGCCGCGGCGGGTGCCGCCCAATGATGGCGGTTTGAGCCTTGGCCAGGCCTGGATTGCCGCTCTGCAGATTGCTCAACAGTCGTCCGCCAGGGGAGGAACAGCCTGATATGTGTCTTTCGGTTCCGGCAAAGATTGCGAAAATTCTTCCCAACGACATGGCCATGGTGTCCATCGATGGCATCAGCCTGGAGATATCGATTGCTCTCATCGACGAGCTCGAGGTCGGCGATTGCGTCCTTGTCCATGTCGGCTATGCGCTGGCCAAGATCGATCCGACGGAAGCCAAGCGCACGCTGGAGCTCCTGCAGGAGCTAGGTAGCGCAGGGGAACGCCGACCATGAAATATGCCGACGAATTTCGCGACAAGGCCATCGCGCAGGGAATTGCGCGTGCGATTGGCGCCGAGGTCAGTTCGCAAAGAGCCTATCGGTTCATGGAATTTTGCGGCGGACACACTCATGCGATCTCCCGCTACGGCCTGGAGGATCTGCTGCCCGCGAACGTCCGCATGATCCACGGGCCCGGTTGTCCCGTCTGCGTTCTGCCCGCCAGCCGCATCGACATGGCGATCCGCCTCGTCGAGCGACCAGAGGTCACTCTGTGCGTCTACGGCGACCTGATGCGCGCGCCTGGGTCGCAAGGACAGTCCCTGTTGCGAGCCAAAGCGCTCGGTGCCGACATTCGGATGGTCTACTCGACGCTCGACGCTATCCGGCTCGCCGAACAGGCGCCGAGCCGCGAGGTGGTCTTCTTTGCCATCGGATTTGAGACCACGACGCCCCCGACGGCGGTGATGATCCGAATTGCCGAGAAGAAGCGGCTGAAGGGCCTCAGCGTGTTCTGCAACCACGTGCTTACACCGTCTGCAATGCACAGCATTCTCGAGAACCCGAAGATCCGCAACACCGGCGGGGTCCCAATTGACGGCTTCATCGGGCCTGCACATGTCAGCACCATTATCGGTACGCAGCCCTACGAGCCCCTGGCGGAACAATTCGAGAAGCCTATCGTGATCGCGGGATTTGAACCCCTCGACGTGATGCAGGCGATCCTGATGCTGGTGCGGCAGGTGAACCAAGACCGCTACGAGGTGGAGAACCAATACAGCCGTGCAGTGACACGCGAAGGCAATCGGCGCGCCAAGGAGGAGGTAGTGCAGATATTCGAACTGCGTGAGCAGTTTGAATGGCGTGGGCTCGGACTCGTACCCAACAGCGGACTGAAGCTGAAGCGGGCTTACACGCAATTCGACGCCGAGACGCGTTTTGCGATCCACGACCTGCGTGTCGCAGACAATCCGGCGTGCGAGTGCTGCGCGATCCTGCGTGGCGCCAAGCGGCCGGTCGATTGTAAGCTGTTTGGAACCGTCTGCACGCCGGAAACTCCCATAGGGTCCTGCATGGTGTCATCGGAAGGCGCTTGTGCGGCGTATTGGACCTATGGCCGAGTGCGCGATGAACAGTTGAGGCGGACGTCATGAGCGTAAAGGCCTATCAACGCAAGCTCGACGTCGAGAACGGACGGGTTGATCTTTCCCACGGATCCGGGGGCCGTGCCATGGCACAGCTGATCTCCGGCCTTTTTCACAAAGCCTTTGGTAATGAATGGCTCGCCCGCTGCAATGATCAGTCGGCGTTTGACGTTGCGGCAGGCAGGATGGTGATGACGACCGACGGCTATGTGGTCTCGCCGCTGTTCTTTCCCGGCGGCAATATCGGGTCACTGGCTGTGCACGGCACGATCAATGATGTCGCAATGTCCGGCGCGCGTCCCCTCTATCTGTCGGCCAGTTTTATCATCGAGGAGGGCTTCCGGTTTTCGGATCTGAAGGCGATCGCGGATTCGATGGGCGCGGCAGCGCGCGGGGCCGGCGTTTACATCATTGCCGGGGACACCAAGGTCGTCGAGCGCGGCAAGGCGGATGGTCTGTTCATCTCTACGACCGGGATCGGGATTGTGGCCGATGGGCTCGATCTCTCCGCCGACAAGGCAAGGGTCGGGGACCGTGTGCTGGTGTCCGGTAGCCTCGGCGATCATGGGGTGGCGATCATGTCAAAACGGCAGAACGTCGCTTTTCAAACCGAGGTCGTCTCGGATTCTGCAGCGTTGCATAACCTCGTAGCGGTCATGGTTGCCGCCGGCGGTGGCGGCATCCGGGTGATGCGCGACCCCACGCGCGGTGGGCTCGCCGCGACCCTCAACGAGATTGCGCATCAATCCGACCTCGGGTTCCGCCTGCAGGAAGCATCCATTCCGGTGAAGCCCGCGGTTGCGGCTACCTGCGAACTCCTTGGACTCGATCCGGTCCATGTCGCCAATGAGGGCAAGCTCGTTGCGATCGTCGCGCCTGATTTGGCCGATGCCGTGCTTGCGGCCATGAAGGCGCACCCGCTCGGGTCCGATGCAGCTGATATTGGCGAGGCGGTGGCTGACGATCGGAAATTTGTGCAGATGGCGACCGGTTTCGGCGGCCGACGAATCGTCGATTGGCTGTGGGGCGAACAATTGCCTCGGATCTGTTGAACACGCTGCGCAACGTCCAGTTTTTTGGAAACCAAATTTATGATCAATGGCCATCAGCCATCAACTCTGGAAACGATCCCTTCTATGGGCAATCCTGCCCAACCGGCAGACTGCGATCTTCGCTCTTTAACAAGTTTCGGCGAGGCTGGATTTCGGTTGTTAGCTTTTCCACGAGCCGAGAACGCAATTCGAAACGATTCACCGCCATCGCGCAGTTTCGACGGTTAAGCTCAGCGAGCATGGTCACGCGATCCGCTCGGCACCCGTGGGTTTGAAATCCTGCGAAGCTTGTCAAATATCGCTGAATTCCTGCGCCATTTTGACGGCTGGGTCGCAATATCGCTGCGCGCTTCCGATTAGAAAGGCGCTTCAGGCAGGGAGTTTTCAAATGAAGGTCGGAGTCCCCAAGGAAATCAAGGCGCACGAATATCGCGTGGGCCTTACCCCTGGAGCTGTCCGCGAATACGTGGCAGCGGGCCACCGCGTGATGATCGAGGCCAATGCCGGCGCTGGCATTGGTGCAACCGATGACGATTATCGCAATGCTGGCGCAACGATTCTAACTTCCGCAGTTGAGGTATTCGCATCGAGCGAGATGATCGTAAAGGTTAAGGAGCCTCAGCCGTCCGAATGGTGTCAGCTGCGGGAAAATCAGATCCTGTTCACTTATCTGCATCTGGCCCCCGACCCGGATCAGGCCAAGGGCCTCCTGAAATCTGGATGCACCGCGATCGCCTATGAGACCGTAACTGATGCGCATGGTGGTCTTCCACTGCTGGCGCCGATGAGCGAGGTCGCGGGTAGGCTTGCGATCGAAGCGGCGGGTAGCGCCCTGAAGCGGAGTGCAGGCGGACGAGGGCTGTTGATCGGCGGGGTACCCGGTGTTCAGCCGGCCCGAATCGTGGTGATCGGAGGTGGCGTCGTTGGCACGCACGCGGCACGCATGGCGGTCGGTCTGGGCGCAGAGGTGACCATCATCGACCGTTCGATACTCCGGCTCCGCGAGTTGGACGAGCTCTTCGAAGGACGCGTTCGCACCAGGTTTTCGACCATCGACTCCGTGGAGGAAGAGGTATTTGCGGCGGATGTGGTGATTGGTGCGGTGCTCGTTCCAGGTGCGAGCGCGCCGAAGCTGGTCCGCCGGAGCATGCTGAGCTCGATGCGCAAGGGGGCGGTGCTCGTGGACGTCGCTATCGATCAGGGCGGCTGCTTTGAGACATCGCACCCAACCACTCACGCTGAGCCAACTTACGAAGTGGATGGCGTCATTCATTATTGCGTGGCCAATATGCCCGGCGCCGTGCCGCTGACCTCGAGCCAGGCACTGAATAACGCGACGCTGCCGTTTGGTTTGGCTCTGGCCAACAAGGGTTTTTCCGCCGTGCTCGAAAATCCGCATTTGCGCGCAGGCCTCAACGTCCATCGGGGCCGGCTAACTTACAAAGCGGTGGCCGAAAGCCTCGGGCTACCCTTCTCACCGATCGAACAGGCTGCGGCCTGATCCCAGAGGCCCGTGATGGGCGTTTCCTCCCTGACTTAGGCCACCCTTCGGGGTGGCTTTTTTTCGGCTCCATCGATCTGGACCGCCGCCGGCATTTATTTGCCACGCGGAGCGAAGCGGAGGATCACCAGACGAAGGCCTGGCTTCAGTCGCCCGCACGATGCGAGACAATGTACTTTCGCCTCTTAAAGCGCATATGAATGCCGGTTTTGCCAAGTCATCCAAGGCAATTGAGAATGCGTCCCGCGGGTCCCCAGGGCGCCCGCGATCACCTCAGCGACTTTATCTGGCGCGATCGCCGCGACCTTTTCTGACTGGCTGTGGGGACGCGGACCGGACCGGTGATCACTGCGCCGGTTGTTCATCGTGGTGATGTCGCCGAAGCCGCCGCTGTCCCGGTGAGTGGAACCAACAAGATGCGGCTCGGGGTCGACCTGACACACCGGCGGAGAACTTTGTGAAGTCGCGCGGCGCTTCGATCGTAGCCGCGGCACGGCGGCTATGGGAAGGATCGCAGATCGTTCCCTGAGGTTGGCTAACGCGGTTCACCTGATCGGCTGACTGCCGTGAGATCGACCATGCGTAAACCACCGCATCGAGATCAAGTTGCTGTCATGCCCGTTGTAGGATTTGCGACACCGTGTCGAGGCGGCGAGTCGCCTTATCGAAAATAGCCCAGACGAATCAAGGTTAAACCGTCTGGCACAAGACTTGAAAGCAAGAAACTGTCCCGCACCTTTTGCTCATGGAATCGCAGTCATGGCCTACAAGATAATCGCATCCCAGTGCACCGTCTGCGGTGCGTGTGAGTACGAATGTCCCAATGCCGCGATCAGCCTGAAGAACGACATATATGTGATCAATCCGACCCAGTGTACCCAATGTGAGGGGCATTTTGACACGCCGCAATGCGCCGTCGTTTGCCCGGTGCCCGATACCTGCGTGCCAGCATAGGTGGAGTAGCCGATGAGAGGAGCTCCGGCGCGAAACATGATGAAGATGCTATCGACAGCCGCCGCCTTTTGGATCCGTCTCCTGTTTCTCTCACTCGCTGGCCCCGAGTTGGCCGTGACTTGCGCGGTCCGCTCGGAGAGATTGCGGCGCAATCCTCGGCGGCGGGAGTTGTCCTTGCGCGAGCGGAGCGGGCGATGGTAGCTGTACAAGAGACGGTCGAGCGCGTCCGGCGGATCGACGTCGACCAATATCGATATGGGTTTGAGACGCTGATCGAGTCCGACAAGGCCCCGAAGGGGCTGTCGGAAGACACCGTTCGCTTCATATCCGCAAGGAAGAGTGAACCGGCCTGGATGCTGGAATGGCGCCTGGAGGCGCATCGCCGCTGGCTGACCATGACCGAGCCGACTTGGGCGCGCGTCGACTATCCCAAGATCGACTTCCAGGACATCTACTATTACGCGGCGCCGAAGCCGAAGAAGACGCTGTCCTCGATCGACGAGATCGATCCGGAGATCCTGAAGACCTACCAGAAGCTCGGCATCCCGCTGCGGGAGGTCGCGACCCTCGAGGGCGTCGAGCCGCCACCCGGCGGCGAGCAGACGCCGAACCGCAAGATCGCGGTCGACGCGGTCTTCGATTCGGTCTCGGTTGCGACCACGTTCAAGGCCGAGCTGAAGAAGGCTGGCGTGATCTTCATGCCGATCTCGGAGGCGATCCGCGAGCACCCTGAACTGGTGCAGAAATATCTCGGCTCCGTGGTGCCGACGTCGGACAATTTCTACGCGACGCTGAACTCGGCGGTGTTCTCCGACGGCTCGTTCGTCTACGTGCCGCCGGGCGTGCGCTGCCCGATGGAGCTGTCGACCTATTTCCGCATCAACGAGCGCAACACCGGCCAGTTCGAGCGCACGCTGATCATCGCGGACAAGGGCTCTTACGTCTCCTATCTCGAGGGCTGCACCGCGCCGCAGCGCGACGAGAACCAGCTGCACGCGGCCGTGGTCGAGCTCGTGGCGCTCGACGATGCCGAGATCAAATATTCGACGGTGCAGAACTGGTATCCCGGCAATTCGGAAGGCAAGGGCGGCATCTACAATTTCGTCACCAAGCGTGGCGACTGCCGCGGCAACCATTCCAAGATCTCCTGGACCCAGGTCGAAACCGGTTCGGCGATCACCTGGAAATATCCGAGCTGCATCCTGCGCGGCGACAATTCCCGCGGCGAGTTCTACTCGATCGCGATCTCGAACGGCTTCCAGCAGGTCGATTCGGGAACCAAGATGATTCATCTCGGCAAGAACAGTTCGAGCCGCATCATCTCCAAGGGCATCGCCGCCGGCAAATCGCAGAACACCTATCGCGGCCTCGTCACCGCGCACCGCAAAGCGACCGGCGCGCGCAACTTCACCGCCTGCGATTCCTTGTTGATCGGCGACAAATGCGGCGCGCACACCGTGCCGTACATCGAAGCCAAAAATTCGTCGGCGACGTTCGAGCACGAGGCGACGACCTCGAAGATCTCCGAGGACGTGCTGTTCTACTGCATCCAGCGCGGCGTCAGCCAAGAAGAGGCCGTCGGCCTCGTCGTCAACGGCTTCGTCAAGGACGTTCTGCAAAAACTGCCGATGGAGTTCGCAGTGGAGGCGCAGAAGCTGATCTCGATCTCGCTCGACGGATCTGTCGGATAACCAAACCTCCCGCGAGCCCTCTCGAATGCGGCTCGCCAGATGACGCATTTCAGGGATCGGATCAGAATGGCGCTACTCGAAATCCGAGATTTGCAGGTTGGTGTCGAAGACCGCGAAATTATTCGCGGCCTCGATCTTGACGTCAATGCGGGTGAGGTACACGCGATCATGGGGCCGAACGGCTCCGGTAAATCGACGCTCTCTCATGTCATCGCCGGCAAGCCAGGCTATGAGATCAACGGCGGACAAATCCTGTTCAGGGGCGAGAACCTGTTGCGGATGCAGCCACATGAACGTGCCGCCAAGGGCGTGTTCCTGGCATTCCAGTATCCGGTCGAGATCCCCGGCGTGACCAACATGAACTTCCTTCGGGCGGCACTGAACGCCCAGCGCAAGGCGCGCGACCAACGGGAATTCTCCACCCCCGAATTTCTGAAAAGAGTCCGCGAGGTGGCCGGTTCGCTCAACATTCCCCAGGACATGATCAAGCGCAGCGTCAATGTCGGCTTCTCCGGCGGCGAGAAGAAGCGCAATGAAATTTTGCAGATGGCGCTGTTCGAGCCGAGATTGTGCATCCTGGACGAGATCGATTCCGGCCTCGATATCGACGCGCTGCGTATCGTCGCCAGCGGCATCAACGCCTTGCGTTCGCCGGAACGAGCGATGCTCGTGATCACCCACTATCGGCGGCTTCTCGACCATATCGTGCCGGACATTGTGCACGTGATGTCGAAAGGGCGGGTCATGAAGAGCGGCGGAAAAGAACTCGCGCTGGAGCTCGAGGCTTGTGGCTACGCCCAATTCGAAGCCGCGGCCTGACGGCTCTAGGGATTCCCCGATGAAGCAGGTTTTTGCCAAAGCCGACGCCGAACGCGCAATGGGCAATGTTTTCGCTGCGGCGCGTGGACGGCTGCCTGGTGCAGGCCCTGTCCCCCAAATCCGGGCGAGGGCATTCGAGCTCTACGAGCGTACCGGCCTCCCGCATCGGCGCATGGAGGATTGGAAATACACTGATCTACGCGCCCTGATCGGCGAGGTGCTGCCACTCGCTCCGCGACCGGATGCGGAGGCGCTGGTGCGCGCAAATGTGTCGGCCAAGCAAGTGGCTGCCGATCAGGCGGTCAAGCTCGTTTTGGTGGATGGCATATTCGCGCCGGAGCTGTCCGATTTCGGCGGGCTTGAAAATGAAGTCGTTGTGCGGTCGCTGCGAGAGGTTCTGGAGAATTCGGCCACTGCGGCCATGGCCGGTCTGGTGCTGTCGACGACGAGCGATCCGGCAATCTCGCTCAATGCCGCAATGGCGACAGATGGCCTGGTGATTACGGTCGCCGATGGCAATGCGGTGAAGCGTCCAATTCAAATCATTCACGTCGCAACCGGACTGTCGGTGTCCACCTTTACACGCTCCTATCTGCAGCTCGGTAAAGGAGCGCATGCGGCCATCGTCGAAAGTTTCGTCCCGGCTGAAGGCGCGAGCGGCTATCAAGCCAACGATGCGATAATCGCCCTGGTTGGTGACGAGGCGAGCCTTTCGCATATCCGCGTGGCAGCCGATGCCTCCGACGCCGTGAACATCTCCTCGGCGATCATCGCAGTCGGCGCCAAGGCTAAGCTCGACCTCTTCAGCATGACCTGCAGCGGCTCCATCAGTCGCTATCAGGGATTCATCACGCTGGCCGGCGAGGGAACCAAGCTTTCGGCGAATGGGGTTAATCTCATCAGGGACAAGCTGCACGCCGACACAACGATCGTGGTCGACCACGCCGTACCACATTGCACCAGTCGGGAGAAGTTCCGCGCGGTCGTCGACGATTGCGGCCGCTCGGTGTTTCAGGGCAGAATCGTCGTTCGTCCCGCCGCCCGCAAGACGGACGCCACCCTGACGACGCGAGCGTTGCTCCTATCGGACCAGGCCGAGGCCGACAATAAGCCCGAACTTGAAATCTTGGCTGACGACGTGACCTGCGGCCACGGAGCGACATCGGGTGCGCTGGACGACACTCTCGTATTCTATCTGCGCGCTCGGGGGCTACCCGAGAAGGATGCGCAGATGTTGCTGATTAAAGCGTTCCTTGGCGAGTCGATTGAGGAGATCACTTCCGAGAATCTACGCGATTTTGTGGCAGCGCAAGCTGAACACTGGCTGCAGGCGGGGCGATGAGTGCACATCCCGCCGTGAGCAATGGTAGTTACGAGGTCAACCATCTGCGTTCTGACTTTCCTGCGCTGGCCATGACGGTGTACGGCAAGCCGCTTGTTTACCTCGATAACGCTGCATCCGCGCAAAAGCCCAACGCGGTGCTTGACCGTATGATGCAGGTGTACTCCAGCGAATACGCCAACGTTCATCGCGGCTTGCACTACCTCGCTAACGCGGCGACCGAGGCGTATGAAGGCGCCCGTGCCAAGGTGGCGCAGTTTGTGAACGCGCATTTAAACGAAGAGATCATCTTCACCCGGAGCGCCACGGAGGCGATCAATCTGGTCGCCCAGACTTTTGGCCGTGAACGCATTACTCCCGGTGATGAGATCGTTCTCTCGATTATGGAACACCACTCCAACATTGTGCCATGGCACCTTCTCAGGGAACGACTCGGTGCAGTGATCAAATGGGCGCCAGTGGATGATGACGGAAACTTTTTGCTCGATGATTTTGAGCGACTGCTGACCCCGCGCACCAAGATGGTTGCAATCACACAAATGTCGAACGTGCTCGGCACGGTGTTGCCGGTGAAAGAGGTGGTGAGGATCGCGCATGCTCGTGGTATCCCGGTGCTCGTCGACGGCTCGCAGGGATGCGTCCATCTGAGCGCCGACGTCCGCGACATTGATTGCGATTTCTACGTCATGACGGGCCACAAACTCTATGGTCCGACTGGGATCGGTGTGCTTTACGGCAAGTCTGAGCATCTGGCATCGATGCCGCCCTTCAATGGCGGCGGGGAGATGATTCGCGAGGTCTCGCGTTCCGGCGTCATTTATGGTGATCCGCCACACCGGTTCGAAGCGGGTACGCCGCCGATCGTCGAAGCCATCGGTTTAGGCGCGGCTATCGATTACATCAATTCAATAGGCAAAATGCAGATCCGCAGGCACGAGAGCGTACTGCTCGCTTACGCGCAGGAGAGGCTGGCGGATATCAACTTCGTGCGCATGATCGCGACCCCGGCCGAGAAGGGACCGATCATTTGTTTTGATATGAAGGGTGCGCACGCGCATGATATTGCCACCGTCGTCGACCGCGCCGGTGTAGCGATGCGGGCTGGGGCCCACTGTGCGATGCCGCTGCTCAAGCGCTTCGGCATGCTGGCGACGTGCCGTGCGTCGCTCGGACTTTACAATACACGTGAAGAGATTGATGTGCTCGTGCGTGCGCTTATCAAGGCGCGGCAGCTGTTCTCGTGATTCGGCGAGCCTACGACGTCCTGTGGCGAGGCAGCTCGCATTGAAGTCTGGAGGATGAGGTCATGCACCTCATCGTCATCGCAGCAGGTAAGCACCTGTAGGTCTCAGCAAGCATAGATAGCATTGGCAAGCCTGTGTCGGCCAGCCGGCCTTGCAGCCGGTCTTCCTGCACGGCCGCCTTCGGCGAGCGCGATCGCAGAGTACTGCGATCGCGGACACGCTCGAGAATTGGGCGGGCAATTCACGCATAGCCAGCCCTTGTTCCTTTTCGAACAGGGCCAAACCAAGAGTTCTCTGCCCAAAGCGTGATGTCGGGTTCGCAACAACACCCCCTTTCACCGCACGAGGCGCGCTAAGCGATTTTGATTGCTGTGTTTTTTGTGCTCACGCGACGCTGGCATGCTGGTTGCAAAAGTCTTGGTCAAGAAGCCGCCCTCGCAACAGCTAACCTTTGAAGGACATCAGATGAGTCTCGCCACGACCCAGAGCATCGCAGAAATCAGGGCTCGCAACAAAGAGCTGATCGAGGAGGTGCTGAAGGTCTATCCGGAGAAAACCGCGAAACGGCGTGCCAAGCACCTCAACGTTCACCAAGCCGGCAAGTCTGACTGCGGGGTGAAGTCCAACATCAAATCCATACCTGGCGTGATGACGATCAGAGGCTGCGCCTATGCAGGGTCAAAGGGGGTGGTCTGGGGACCGATCAAGGACATGGTCCATATCAGCCATGGCCCGGTCGGCTGCGGTCAGTATTCGTGGGGCTCGCGACGCAACTATTACGTTGGCACGACGGGCATCGATAGCTTCGTGACCCTGCAGTTCACCTCCGACTTCCAAGAAAAGGATATCGTATTCGGTGGCGACAAAAAGCTGGTGAAGATCCTTGACGAAATCCAGGAGCTGTTTCCACTCAACAACGGCATCACGATCCAATCGGAATGCCCGATCGGCTTGATCGGTGACGACATCGAGGCCGTATCAAGAGCGAAATCCAAGGAATATGGCGGCAAGACCATCGTGCCGGTCCGTTGTGAGGGCTTTCGGGGCGTGTCGCAGTCACTAGGCCACCACATTGCCAACGACGCGGTGCGGGATTGGATTTTCGACCAGCTCGAGCCCGACGGCAAGCCAAAGTTCGAGCCGACGCCGTACGATGTTGCGATCATCGGAGACTACAATATTGGCGGCGACGCCTGGTCATCACGAATTCTGCTGGAGGAGATGGGCCTGCGGGTGATCGCGCAGTGGTCCGGCGACGGTTCACTGGCTGAGCTCGAGGCAACGCCGAAGGCAAAGCTCAACATTCTGCATTGCTACCGTTCCATGAACTACATCTCTCGCCACATGGAAGAGAAGTTCGGTATTCCGTGGTGCGAGTACAACTTCTTCGGACCGTCAAAGATCGCAGAGTCGCTGCGCAAGATTGCGGGTTATTTCGACGACAAGATTAAGGAAGGCGCCGAGCGGGTGATTGAAAAGTACCAACCGCTGGTGAACGCCGTGATCGCGAAATATCGCCCGCGCCTGGAGGGCAGGACGGTGATGCTGTACGTCGGCGGGCTCCGTCCGCGTCATGTGATTGGCGCATACGAGGACCTCGGGATGGAAGTCATTGGCACCGGATACGAGTTCGGTCACAACGACGACTATCAGCGCACAGCTCAGCACTACGTAAAGGACAGCACGCTCATCTACGATGACGTCAATGGCTATGAGTTCGAGCGCTTCGTCGAAAAGCTCCAGCCTGACCTTGTCGGCTCGGGCATCAAGGAAAAATACGTTTTCCAAAAGATGGGTGTGCCGTTCCGGCAGATGCACTCCTGGGACTATTCGGGTCCATATCACGGCTATGACGGCTTTGCGATCTTTGCGCGCGACATGGACATGGCCGTCAACTCGCCGGTCTGGAAGAAAACGAAGGCCCCTTGGAAGGAAGCTTCGAGGGCCAAGCTCCTGGCTGCAGAATAAAGCAACTCATCTCGCTCTCTGGGAAAGCCGGGGCGATACCAATCTCGATAGTGAAGGACTTCAACAATGGCGCAGAGTGCCGAACACGTGCTCGATCATCTCGAACTGTTCCGCGGTCCAGAATACCAGCAGATGCTGGCCAAGAAAAAGATATTCGAGAATCCTCGCGATCCCGCCGAGGTCGAACGTATCAAGGAATGGACGAAGACGGCCGAATATCGCGAAAAGAACTTTGCGCGGGAGGCGCTAGCGGTAAATCCGGCCAAGGCCTGCCAGCCGCTTGGCGCCGTATTCGCCTCTGTTGGCTTTGAGGGCACGCTGCCCTTCGTCCACGGCTCACAAGGCTGCGTGGCTTATTACCGCAGCCATCTGTCGCGGCACTTCAAGGAGCCTAGCTCCTGCGTTTCTTCGTCGATGACGGAAGACGCTGCAGTATTCGGCGGCCTAAACAACATGATCGACGGGCTCGCGAACAGCTACAACATGTACAAACCCAAGATGATTGCGGTCTCCACGACCTGCATGGCCGAGGTGATCGGCGATGACCTCAACGCTTTCATCAAGACGTCAAAAGAGAAAGGCTCGGTTCCGGCGGACTTCGACGTGCCGTTCGCCCACACGCCGGCGTTCGTCGGCAGCCACGTCACCGGTTATGACAATGCGCTCAAGGGCATTCTGGAGCATTTTTGGGACGGCAAGGCCGGAACAGCGCCGAAGCTGGAGCGCAAGCCGAACGGGGCGATCAACATCATTGGTGGGTTCGATGGCTATACCGTCGGAAACCTTCGCGAGATCAAGCGCATCTTGGCGTTGATGGGCATCCAGCACACGATTCTCGCCGATAATTCTGAAGTCTTCGATACTCCGACAGACGGCGAATTCCGGATGTATGACGGCGGCACGACGCTGGAAGATGCGGCCAACGCGGTTCACGCCAAGGCGACAATCTCCATGCAGCAGTGGTGCACCGAAAAAACGCTGCCATTCGTGGCTGAGCATGGGCAGGACGTCGTATCCTTCAACTACCCGGTGGGCTTATCCGCAACGGATGACTTTCTCGTGGCGCTGTCACGCATCAGCGGCAAGGAAATTCCCGAGCAACTCGCGCGAGAACGTGGCCGCCTGGTCGATGCCATCGCTGACTCCAGCTCGCATATCCATGGCAAGAAGTTCGCGATCTATGGCGATCCGGATCTTTGCTACGGGTTGGCTGCGTTTCTGCTCGAACTCGGCGCCGAACCGACCCATGTGCTGTCCACCAACGGCAACAAGGGGTGGCACGAAAAAATGCAGGCGCTGCTTGCTAGCTCGCCATTTGGGCAGGGGTGCCAAGCCTATCCGGGCCGAGACCTCTGGCACATGCGTTCACTCCTGTTCACCGAGCCGGTCGATTTTCTGATTGGCAACACCTATGGCAAGTATCTGGAGCGTGATACCGGAACGCCACTGATCCGCATCGGCTTTCCGGTTTTTGATCGGCATCACCATCACCGCTCCCCCCTATGGGGCTATCAGGGCGGCCTGAATGTGCTGGTGAAGATCCTGGACAAGATCTTCGACGAGATCGACAAGAAGACAAACGTTCTTGGCAAAACTGACTACAGCTTCGACATCATTCGTTGATGAGCGACCGTGCGCGTGCCATCGCCCAAGCACTCGACGATGGCACAAGCACACGACGGTTGACCATGCAATTAGTTTGCGCTGAGAGGAAAAAGGGATGAGTTCACTAGCGGCCACGGTCCAAAATATTTTCGACGAGCCGGGCTGCGCCAAGAATGGCAGTAAGTCGGAGGCTGAACGGAAGAAGGGCTGCACCAAACAGCTGCAGCCGGGTAGCGCCGCCGGCGGCTGTGCTTTCGATGGCGCCAAGGTTGCGCTGCAGCCGTTCACTGACGTCGCTCACTTGGTGCATGGTCCGATCGCGTGCGAAGGTAATTCCTGGGACAATCGCGGCGCGGCGTCGTCCGGCTCGAATCTGTGGCGCACCGCATTCACAACCGATTTGAGCGAAACCGATATTGTATTCGGAGGCGAGAAGCGGCTCTGCAAAGCGATCAAGGAGATCATCGACAAGTGCGACCCGCCCGCCATCTTCGTCTATCAAACCTGCATCCCGGCGATGATCGGCGACGACATCAACGCAGTCTGTAAGGCAGCATCTCAAAGGTTCGCAAAGCCGGTGATCCCGATCAATTCCCCGGGCTTCGTCGGCTCGAAGAACCTCGGTAATAAGCTCGCCGGCGAGGCTTTGCTCGACTATGTAATCGGGACGCAAGAACCGGACTACACCACGCCGTACGATATCAACCTGATCGGGGAATACAACCTTTCGGGAGAGCTCTGGCAAGTGAAGCCATTGCTAGACGAGCTTGGAATACGGATTCTCTCCTGCATCTCCGGCGATGGCAAATATCGCGAAGTCGCTTCATCTCATCGCGCGCGGGCGGCGATGTTGGTGTGCTCAAAGTCCATGATCAACGTCGCACGCAAGATGGAGGAACGCTACGGGATCCCGTTCTTCGAGGGGTCGTTCTACGGTATTCAAGATTCGAGCGAATCGCTGCGTCAGCTTGCCCGCTTATTGGTTGAACGCGGCGCGCCGACAGATCTGCTCCGCCGCACCGAAGCGGTGATCGCGCGCGAGGAGGCGTGGGCCTGGGCTGCGATCGAGCCGTACAAGCCACGATTCGAAGGCAAGAAGGCCTTGTTGATTACCGGCGGCGTCAAGTCATGGTCGGTCGTTGCGGCACTCCAGGAAGCCGGGCTTGAGT
Source organism: Bradyrhizobium genosp. SA-3 (assembly GCF_004212635.1). Lineage (GTDB taxonomy): Bacteria > Pseudomonadota > Alphaproteobacteria > Rhizobiales > Xanthobacteraceae > Bradyrhizobium. Next base: position 44,016 of record NZ_PSRT01000006.1, read on the forward strand.
TAGTCGGAACCAGCGTGAAGAAATCAACCAGGGAAGACAAGGAGCGCATCAAGGAGCTCATGGGGCAGGATGCCCACATGATCGAGGACATGACGCCGCGCGAAATGTACAAGATGTTGAAGGACGCAAAAGCGGACATCATGCTATCGGGCGGCAAGTCGCAGTTCGTCGCGCTGAAAGCGGCGATGCCCTGGCTCGATATCAACCAGGAGCGCTGCCACGCCTATATGGGCTATGTCGGAATGGTTAAGCTGGTGGAGGAGATCGATAAGTCGCTCTCCAGTCCGATGTGGGAGCAGCTACGTCGACCGGCACCATGGGACGCATTGGCCAAGGCGATGGAGCAGATGCAATCGCCGGTGGCCGCGATCGACTGTGATCCGACGCTCGCCGAAACCGCGCGCCGCGCCAAGAAGATCTGCGTGTGTAACACGGTCGATCTGGGCACGATCGAGGATGCAATCTACGCGCACGGCCTGAGGAGCGTCGCAGCGGTCAGAGAGCATACCAATGCGGTCGGTGGCTGCTGCCAAAGACGCATCGAAGGTATCTTGGTGTCCGAGCCATCTGCCATGCGACAGGCCGCAGAATAGGGGAGGCGTCATGGCCATCGTCACGGCGCCGACAAAGGCCTGCGCTGTCAACCCGCTGAAGATGAGCCAGCCGATCGGCGGCGCATTCGCCTTCATGGGGCTGCGCGGGGCGATGCCGCTTCTGCACGGATCCCAGGGGTGCACATCCTTCGGGCTCACGCTCTTTGTCCGGCATTTCAAAGAGGCAGTACCGCTGCAGACCACCGCGATGAGCGAAGTCGCGACCGTACTCGGCGGCTATGAGAATCTCGAGCAGGCGATACTGAACATCTACAACCGTACCAAGCCAAAGATCATCGGAATCTGCTCGACCGGTGTCACTGAGACCAACGGCGACGATGTGGATGCCTACCTCAAGCTCATCCGGAGCAAGCATCCGCAACTTGCAAAGTTGCCACTGGTGTATGTCTCGACGCCTGATTTCAAGGGCGCGTTCCAGGACGGCTGGGAGAAGGCTGTGGCGCGCATTGTGGAGGTGCTGGTGGAAGGGCCCAGCGCCAATGGCCTGCGGGATCCATCGAAGGTGAATGTTCTGCCGGGATGTCACCTCACGCCCGGCGACCTGGATGAACTCCGTGTCATATTGGAGGATTTCGGGTTGTGCCCGTCCTTCCTCCCTGACCTCGCGGGATCGCTCGATGGGCATATCCCCGATGAGTTTACGCCAACGACCATCGGCGGCATCGGCGTCGACGAAATTGCGAGCATGGGCCGCGCCGGGTGGACGATTGCAATCGGCGCGCAGATGCGGCGAGCGGCAGAGGTCATGCAGGTCAAGACCGACGTGCCTTTTCGTGTCTTCGAGCGGCTGTGTGGTCTCTGTCCGAACGACGAATTCATGACGTTCTTGAGCGAGATCAGCGGCCGCCCCATACCATTGAAATATCGGCGCCAGCGCGGTCAGCTCGCCGATGCAATGCTGGACGCGCACTTCCATATTGGCGGTCGCAAAGTTGCGATCGGCGCTGAGCCAGACCTTCTGTTCGATCTGTCCGGCATGCTGCACGACATGGGCGCGCACGTGACCGCGGCCGTGACGACCACTCAGTCGGAGGTGATCGAGCGGATCAAGACCAAGGAGGTACTCATTGGCGATCTCGAGGATCTGGAAGGGCTTGCCAAAACAAAGCATTGCGACCTGCTGATCACGCATTCGCATGGCAGGCAAGCGGCGGCCCGGCTGAAAGTGCCGTTCTATCGTATGGGGTTTCCGATGTTCGATCGACTTGGCGCGGGACACCAACTATCCGTGGGCTATCGTGGTACCCGCAATCTGATCTTCGAAATCGCCAATCTCGTGATCGCGCACCGCGAGGAGAACGATCAGCCTACGCCCGATAGATGGCGGACTGCGGCCGGACTACCACGATGCTCGGGGTATCGCAGCTCCACCGGCGCAGCTGAGAGGTCGATTGCATGAAGGTCGCATTTGCCACTCAGGACCTGAGACGCGTCGATGCCCATTTTGGTTGGGCAAAGAATATCGCAATCTACGATGTCACGCCTGGCGGGCACGTGTTTCTCAAAGCGATTGAGTTTGAGGGCGATCTTAAGGAAGACGGTAACGACGACAAGTTGGCGCCGAAGATCGAGGCGATCAAGGATTGCGCAATCCTTTACGTCGCCGCCATTGGCGGTGCCGGGGCTGCGCGAGTGGTGGCCAACAAGATCCATCCTATCAAGGTGAATAAGCCAGAAAGCATTCTGGTGTTGCTCGAAAAACTCGAGCGCGTACTGAAGGGCACGCCACCTCCCTGGCTACGCAAGGCCATGGCAAAGGACCGACGGTGTACGTTCGAGTTCGATGAATGAGGTGATATGACCGCAAAAATAGAGCAGCAGGGCAGCGCCGTCGACGCGCCGTTCCTCAAGGAGTTGATCAAGATTTGGCGTGCTCAGGATACCAACGGAGCCTGGGAGGCGAAGAGCGATCTTGACCTGCTCGAACCCTATATCCTGGACAAGGAGAAACGGCGCGCATTGCCGATTATCGGTGATCCTGATCCCGATACGCTGTGGCGGCTTAAGCTGTTCTTCGATGCGGTCGCGCTCTCGATCGAGAGGGAAACCGGTGTGATGATCCAGCCGATCCTGGATCTGCATCATGAAGGCTTCGGCCGCATGGTGCTCATCTCAGGCCGGCTGATCGCCGTGAACAAGCAGCTGCGCGATGTGCATCGCTTCGGATTTCCTAATTTCGTAAAGCTCGCGCAGGAGGGCGACAAATATGTCAGCGACGGAATCGACCTGATTCGGAAATTTCCGGACGTGGCGAACTATTGGGGATACTCATGAGCGATCGTGAAACACTGAAGGCAGAACTAAAGAAGCTGTCTGTCAAGGCGACACAAGCCAAGATGGATCTGCACGATCTTTCGGAAGAATTGCCCGTCAACTGGACCTCAATCATGGTGGTGGCGCAGAAGGCGCACAATGCCTATGCCGAACTCGAGCGCAAGAGCCATGATTTGAAGGCGCTGGAAAATACTTAAAAGGGGCCCGACCCATGTCATTTGCAACGCGCGATGGACGCAACTGGACACCAGAATATCTGATCTCGATCAATAGCAAGAAGTGCATCGGCTGTGGCCGCTGTTTCAAGGTGTGCGGTCGAGATGTCATGACCTTGAAAGGTATCAACGAGGAGGGCGAACTTGTCGACCTCGACAATGACGAGGACGATGAAATCGAAAAGAAGGTCATGATTCTGAACGATCAGGGCGCTTGCATCGGCTGTGGTGCATGCGCCAGGGTTTGCCCGGCCAACTGCCAGACCCACGTTTCAGGCGCAGTCGAAGCTGCGTGAGCGAAGGCGGCTACCAGCCACCGCGTTAGCTCTCCGGCAAATGGTCCAGAAAGGTTGAAGCGCGAAAGCTGCAGCTGCGCAGCCAGCATGGAAAGGGCAGCAAGGCTCAATGCTCGTGCGAATTGGTCTGAATTATGCGCCCGGGCCAATGAAGTGTGCCGCAATGGCGAAGCTTGCGCGTTGGATTGCCAGAAACACGATCCGTTCCGGCACTTGTAGGGTTCTTGCAGGGGTGATTGCACAGCGACAATGAAGAACGTCTTGCAATAAACGAGCGATGAATGCAGCCAAATCCCATCTATGCGATTTGCGGCTTTAACGAGATTCCGAGCCGCCAGGCCATGGGATTCCATCTTATGGTCGTCGAAGATGACGGCAATCACCGGCCGTGGTCCATCATTGTGGTGCGCTGGGGCAAAAAGGTGCTTGGCTATGTCAATAAATGCCCGCACAACAGCGTCAATTTGGACTGGGAGCGGAACGAATTCCTCGATCCATACGGTATCCGGCTGATGTGCGGCAAGCACGGTTCGACCTTCGAACTCGGCACCGGGCGGTGCGTCGAAGGTCCATGTCAGGGTAGAGCGCTCACACCGATCGCGTTGGCGGTTCTGGATGGTGATATCTGTGTCCTCGGTGTGCGTCTTGTCGAAGACGATGCATCTCCCAACAACTGAAGACCGCGCTCAGACCGGCCGGTTTTCGTTGCGGTTTTTCACGGGCTCCATCCTCTTTAGCCCGTCGTGGTACGAGATCTCCTCATAGGACAAATCGAGATCCTTTGCGGCATCGAGGAGGTAATCAAGCTTGCCGCCCGGATCGAGCTTCTTGATGTCGTCCTTGTTGAGCCCGACCAGGTCCATCATCTCCTTCCAAACGGTGGATTCATCGCACGGTAGGACGTGGAAATTAATATCACCGAGCTTGATTCGATATTTCGCGAGCAAATCTATGTTGTTGCAGAAGATGAAGTAGCGGCCGTTTGGGCTTAAGGCACCGTCAAGGACGGTCGCGACGTCAGCAAGATAGGCGAAGGAATGCAGGTAGCCGGCCAGCACCGGAATAGTGCGTTCTCCGTCCTGCGCGATCGTCAACACCTGTTCGATCGAATAGTCCGGCGGCCGTTTCTCGTCCGCGACTTGAGTCTGGAATTTTAGTGCGACGTCGCCGCGAAAGCCGAACCGGCCCGGCTTGGTAGTCCCGCTTTTGAGTACGGCATTGAGCAGGCGGCCCTCCTTCTCAAGTCTGCCGAGTGCGGTGTTCTCGATTGCAGTCATTAAATTCTTCCTCGATCTAAGCTCTTAACCGACGCCTTGGCCGGTGCCAGATGCGATGCAAATTGCTTGCCGTTGCATGCGTCGCGGCCTTCGTCGTAGCTTAGAAAGAAAACGCGTCAATGGGCTGCGATCGCCTCAAGTAGCCTTGTCAGGAACCCGACACCGGTCCCAAAGCCAACAGCCGCGATCCGAAAAAGTGAGCATCATCAAGCGTCTGCGCGCTGGCACGTGACTTGCCCTTGGTAGCTAAATCCAAGCTGATGAGGGAAAGCCGTGATCAACCTGACGGATAGCGCAGTGAATGCAATCAAGAGCGCGATTTCATCGTCGACGCACCCGACCGGCGGGGTGCGCGTCATGATCGAAGCAGGCGGCTGCAATGGATTCAAATACAACATGGGTCTGGCCGAGGAAGCGAAGCCTGACGACACCGTGATCGAATGCGACGGGCTGAAGGTGTTCGTCGATAACAAGAGCCGTGAGCATCTGGTCGGTACGACCATCGATTTCGTGATGGCACTGGAGAGCTCTGGCTTTACCTTTCATAACCCGAACGCCACCGCGAACTGCTCCTGCGGAAAATCGTTCAGCTGATGAAAAAAATCGTTCGAGCTGATGAGGAGCAGACATCGAAGCATGCCGGCCGAACCAGAACAACTAAGGCAATCGTCGTCCACTGCGACAGACCGAGAGCGTCGCATTCGCGGCGCAATCGAAGAGATCCGACCCAATCTGCAACGCGACGGTGGCGACTGTCACCTGATCGGAATTGATGGCAGCAGGGTCATCGTCAGGCTGACCAGTGCCTGCACGTTGTGTAAGCTTTCGAGGGTGACGCTGGAAGGCATTCAGGCGCGGCTGGTCGATAAACTCGGCGAATTGGTTCGCCTGATCCCCGTAGCTGCTGCAGGCGAGGCAGTGGATTGAGCGAAAATCGAGTGCCGATTTACCTCGATAACAATGCAACGACACGGACCGATCCATCCGTCGTGCAAGCCATGTTGCCGTTCTTCACCGAGCAATTCGGCAATGCCTCGTCCACGCATGCCTTTGGCAGCGAGGTCGCAGTCGCTCTGAGGCAGGCCCGGCGTAGCTTGCGGGGCCTGCTAGGGAACGCATACGATCATGAAATCGTTTTCACATCGGGAGGGACCGAGGCCAATAATGCCGCGGTCCTCTCTGCGCTTGCGACGCAGGAAGACCGCGACGAGATCGTCACCACCTCGGTAGAGCACTCCGCCGTTCTTGCGCTAACCGAGCAATTGGCGGCAAGAGGAGTCAAGACGCACATCGTACCCGTAGATTCCCGCGGACGGCTCGACATCGAGGCGTTTCGCTGCGCGCTCGGGCCACGCACAGCGATTGCCTCGGTTATGTGGGCCAACAACGAGACCGGAACGATGTTTCCTGTGGAGTTTCTGGCCGGGTTGACCCGTGAGGCGGGCGCGCTGTTTCACACAGATGCGGTCCAGGCCATCGGTAAGGAGCGCGTGAACCTAAAGGACAGTGCGATCGACATGCTGTCGCTATCCGCGCACAAACTGCACGGCCCCAAGGGGATCGGCGCGCTATATTTGCGCAAAGGGACAAAATTCCGGTCGCTGATCTGCGGCGGATCACAGGAACGAGGGCGCCGCGGTGGGACTGAGAATATTCCCGGCATCGTCGGCCTCGGAAAGGCTGCCGAGCTTGCGGCGGAGCGGCTCGAACCGGAGCGCGTTCGCATTAGCGCGTTGCGCGACCGCCTTGAGCAGGGAATTTTGCATAATGGCGAGTGCGTTGCGCTCGGCGATATCAGCAATCGATTAGCGAACACGGCCAATATTGCCTTCGATCATCTCGAAGCCGAAGCCATCGCTCACCATCTCAATCGGGCGGGCATCGCCGTGTCGATCGGATCAGCCTGCAACTCCGGCTCAATGCAGCCATCGCATGTTCTGCGTGCCATGCAGGTGCCGGCGTGGCGGATACGCGGCGCGGTGCGCTTTTCTCTGTCGCGTGAAACCTCCTTCGCGGAGGTCGATGAGGTCGTGTGCGCAGTGTCCGACATCGTGGCTCGCCTGCGCGCCACCTCCCGCGTCACAGTCAGGGAGTTGACCTCGTGAAAATCATGATCCGCCGGTCTCCGGACGCGGGCCTGTCGATCTACGTGCCAAAAAAGGATCTCGAAGAGCCAATCGTGGAATCCGAGTACGAGACGCTATGGGGCGGCTGGATCAAAGTAGCTAATGGCTGGGTGCTCGATTTGCCCGAGATGGCGAGCGACACACGGTTACCGATCACAATCAACGCTAAAAAACGGGGCGAGAACGGGGACGATCCGTGAAGGCGCCCCCGCAGATCGACTTTGTCGATGCGGCCGATGCAAAGGCCACGCTCGTGGACATCGCTGCCGGCCTGAGGGCCGCGAGCATTGTTCCCTATCTCGGTCCTGGCCTCGCCGAATTGTGCAGATCCGATGTTCCGACCACACCAGAGGCGTTGGCCGGCTTCGCCAGCAAGGTTGCGCTGCCGCGGCGGGCTAGGGGCAATGCGTGGGCGTCGGCGCAGCATATCGAGATCAGCAAACATCGGTCCGCCGTGACGGCATTGATGACGCAGGCCTTCGCTCGGCCAGTCGAGCCGACGCGGTTGCACCATCATCTTGCGTCCTTGTCGCTGCCCGTCATAGTAGACGCCTGGTATGATGCCGCCATGCGCGCGGCGCTGGGTAAGCGCGATGGATGGGGCGAAGTGCAGGGCATCACCCGCGTCGGCATTGGGGAGAACCGCTGGTATCGCTTTTACGATTCAGTTGGCCAAGAGGTCGACAGTGCCGTGGCCGGCAGCTGGGCGACGGTGCTGTACAAGCCGCATGGCAGCGTGCAGCCGGCCAACAACTTCCTTATCTCCGACGCTGACTATGTCGAGGCGTTGACCGAAATCGACATTCAGACGCCAATTCCGGACATCGTCAAGGAAAGGCGAACCGGACAGACCTTTCTCTTCATCGGCTGTCGCTTCAACGACCAGCTGTTGCGTAGCTATGCGCGGCAGATCATCAAGCGCTCGGCCGACACCAAATATGCGATCGTTGATCCGGACGCGCTCTCTCACAACGAGCTCCGCTTCCTACTCGAGCAAGGCCTGACACCGCTTGCGATTGGGCTCCCTTGGGCGATTGAGATACTGCTGACCCATTAGTGGCCTTGTGAAGCCCGGATCCCCCAGCTCGTATCGGCATATTGCGAGAGCCGCAACGCGAAAAAACCCGTTCAGATGGAGCCGGGTTCCGGCGAGCTTAGTGCGAGAATGAATGCGCAAGCCATGGAGCTCTGCGTGAGAATGACGACGTATCTGTCGCATCGTCAACAAGAGCATCATTGCTGTTCTCAGATGCGCCAGAGACGATCGTTTCCGCTAACGCGTTGGCGTATGGCTGCAATTTCATCGTCTCCGCCATGGCATGCAAGTTGCTACCCGGCTTCTTGAGGTTCGCTCACGGATGGTCCTGGGTGGCCGATGATGCCTGCAGGGAAAGATGAAAATGAACGCGGTCGTCGAACGCGGAGAATATGCTAAAGCTGCAGTGGATAGCGGCAAGATGATGCAGCCCGCCGCCGAGCATAAGGGCTGCCGCGCTTTGGCCAAGACCGGGCAGGCGAGCTGCGGCTCGCAGGCAGGCCAAGGCGATCTGCCGACCGAAATCTGGGAAAAGGTCAAGAACCATCCATGCTACAGCGAAGAAGCGCATCATCATTACGCCCGCATGCATGTCGCGGTCGCGCCTGCCTGCAACATCCAGTGCAATTACTGCAACCGAAAATACGACTGCGCCAATGAATCGCGTCCGGGCGTGGTGAGCGAGAAGCTCACGCCTGAGCAGGCGGTAAGAAAAGTTATCGCGGTAGCGACCACCATTCCCCAGATGACGGTGCTTGGCATCGCTGGTCCCGGCGATCCCCTGGCCAATCCAGCAAAGACGTTCAAGACGTTCGAGCTGGTCGCCAAGGCGGCTCCCGACATCAAGCTGTGTCTGTCAACCAACGGACTGGCTCTGCCGGACTATATTGATACCATCGCCAGGTCCAAAATTGACCACGTCACCATCACCATCAACATGGTCGATCCCGAAATCGGCGCCAAGATCTATCCGTGGATCTTCTTCAACCACAAGCGCTACACCGGCATCGACGCGGCAAGGATACTCACCGATCGCCAGCTGCAAGGCCTCGAGATGCTTAGCGAACGGGGTATCCTGTGCAAGGTCAACTCGGTGATGATCCCAAACATCAACGACGACCACCTGGTCGAGGTCAACAGGGCGGTAAAGTCGCGTGGTGCCTTCCTTCACAATATCATGCCGCTGATCTCCGCGCCCGAGCACGGCACAGTATTTGGCCTCAACGGTCAGCGCGGACCGACGGCGCAGGAATTGAAGTCGCTGCAAGATGCTTGTGAAGGGGAGATAAAAATGATGCGGCATTGCCGCCAGTGCCGCGCCGATGCGGTCGGTCTACTCGGGGAGGATCGCAGCGCAGAGTTCACCACCGATCAGGTCATGAAAATGGACGTCCAATATGACTTAGAGATGCGCAAGGCGTATCAGGACAGGGTAGAGGATGAGCGTGCCGCCAAAATCGCGGCCGGCCAAAAGGAGCTTGCGGAATTTGCCGGAGAGATGAGCGCGATCACTCTTCTGGTGGCCGTCGCAACCAAGGGCTCGGGATTGATCAACGAGCACTTTGGGCATGCAAAGGAGTTCCAGGTGTACGAACTTTCTACATCCGGCGCCAAATTCGTCGGCCACCGCCGCGTGGACGTTTACTGCCAGAGCGGTTATGGCGAGGAGGATAGGCTTTCCGCCATCATGCATGGCATCCGTGACTGTCATGCGGTCTTCGTGTCCAAGATCGGCGGCTGCCCGAAAAGCAATCTGATCAAGGCGGGGATCGAGCCGGTCGATCAATACGCCCATGAGTTCATTGAGAAGTCGGCGATTGCCTGGTTCAGATCCTATCTGGACAAGGTGAAACGCGGGGAGATCCAGCACGCGCAGCGCGGCGACGCCGCGATCCGGCAAGGATCTCTGATCTCTGCAGCGTAAGGGGGAATATGTGCCATTCAAGATCATCGCCTCGCAGTGCACGAGCTGCTCAGCCTGTGAACCCTTATGCCCGAACGTTGCCATCTCGGAGAAGGGGGGCAGCTTTGTCATTGAAGCGGCCAAATGCACTGAATGTGTTGGCTATTTCGACGAGCCGCAATGTGTCGCCGCCTGTCCGGTCGACAATACCTGCGTGGTTGACACGTCCTTGCCTCGCTACCAGGCGCCAGCCTAAAGCGTGAACCCCCATGAACGGCATGCCGAGAGCTGGTGCTGAAAACGTCGCAAGCTTCGTGCTGCGCGTTGGCGGAGGCGCAGGCGCCGACGTTCGGTCCTCCATCACGGACGACGACTGCGCTGGATTGCCCTGCGATCGTGCTGTTGCTGGTCGGCAGCACGGCCCTGGCGAGCATTTCATTCCGCGTGGCGGTCCAAAGGCGCTTCGCGACGTCGAGAGCGGCCTTTCAGGCGGCGCTGCCATCGTCGATGTGACTGTCGATGCCGCGCGAGCACGAAATGATAGAGGATCTCGCCTGCGGTGGGCCAGGCGGCGTCCCTGCACCTCTACGAGAGAGCGATGCATGAGGAGCGGTACATGACCAGCATTGTTCGCGACAGCGACGTCGTCGAGCTCAGCGGTCCGCCCGTCTTCAGCTTTGGCCAAAAGCTGCGAGCCAATCGCACCATCCGCAATGATGGCACCTATCGCGGCAAGGAGATTGGCGACGTTTTGGTCAAGAAGGGAGAGGTGGGTTACGTCGTCTCGATCGGCACGTTCCTGCAGCAATTCTACATCTACGGCGTCGAGTTTCTGGAAAGCGGCTACCGTGTTGGCATGAAGCGCAAGGAACTAGAGCCGGTGGACGCCTGCGCGGAGATCGATGATCTGCCATTGCCGGAGGAGTCATGACCCAGCCCGGCTTTCCGAAATATCGGCGGGGCCAGCGGGTCAAAACCGCAGTCGACCTCATCAACGACCGCTCATTTCCCAATACGGAGCCCGAGGGAGTCTTGCTCGCCGCCGGAGCGACCGGCGAGATCATCAACGTCGCTATCCATACCGAAGCGAACGTGCCGATCTATATTGTCGATTTTGGTGAGCAGCTGCTCATCGGCTGTCTTGAAGAAGAAATCACAGTACTTTGAATGGAGGCTTTCGCCATGAATGCCGCGCTGATGAGAAAGGTAAAGGCCGGGCTGGTGCCTCACCCCAACGAGCTCGATCGCAAACGGATCGAGCGCGGCTTGAGCTCGCGCAAGCGCTATCTCTACGTCTCGCCGAACGTGACGCAGGTGAGGGGCGGCTACCTCGTTGAGAGCCCCTGTTGCTCGCGCAACATCGACAAGGATGGCGCTCTCATCGACGTCGCGCTGATTCTTTATGATGCCGTGAGCGGGATCTGGAAGCTGTTTCGCAAGAACCACGCGCGAGGAATTTGGGAATTTTACAGCCTTTACCATCGCTTGACTTCTGCAATCGACGAATTGAACGCGGATCCGGAGCGTCTGTTCTGGCAATGACGAACCGCCTTTGACGAGTCATAGAGGAGCCACGATGGCGCTCACCGCGGAGGAATTGATCGAAATCGAGCGGCTGCTTGCAGCCGATGGCGCCGAGATGGATCCGTTTGTCGAGCTGCGGCGCCGCTTTCCGCAGCTTGCTTGGGTGCGCTGTGATGCGTCGGATGTGGCGGATCAGCCGTTCCGGAAGTTTCCTCGTTTCGACCTTCATCTGCTCGATCGATCGGATCACTGCGTGCAGATTACGGCCGATCCAACGCGGGCGACCGGCATCGTATTGGCCAAAAGGAATGTTGGACGGTGAGCACTGAACTAGCAGAGTGTCGGCTTGATGGCGCGCACACTGTGGAGGAAAATACATTTTTCATTCCACTGTCCGATCCCGATATCACCTTCGCCGAGCTCTCTGCCGTGGAAACGCTGCTCTGTTCGCCGCAAATCTCCAACGGGCAGATCACTGAGGCGTTTGAGCAGGCTTTCGCGGCGTATCTTGGCCGCAAATATGCTGTTGCGGTCTCCAGTGGTACCATCGGGCTCCTGCTTGCGCTGAAGGCGCTCGGCATCGGCCCGGGGCAGGAGGTTATCGCCTCGCCCTACTCCTTTCGTGAGACCGCGCATGCCATCAGCCTCGCAGGCGCACGAGCAGTATTTGCCGATATCGACTATTGGTCGGGAGCATTGATCCCAGCGAAGGCCGAAGAGCGCATCACGGCCAACACGCGGGCGATTGTCGCCGGCAATCCCAACGGTCATCCCGCGCCGTGGTCTGAACTGCGCGCGGTCGCGCAGCGCCATCAGCTGCTGCTTTTGGAGGATTCCACCGAGGCGATCGGATCGAGCTACAAGGGTGAGCTCGTCGGCCGGTTTGGCGACCTCGCGGTGTTCGACTTTGCCCAGCCGGCGGCCCTAACCTGTGGCGAAGGCGCAATGGTGGTGACCGACGATATCGACATCGCGGTCGGCTTGCGTCGCCATCGCGCCCATCGCCTGGATGAACGCTCCTCCGTTGTTGTCGGTAGCACGGCACCTTACCAGGCCGGCATGAGCGATCTCACGGCTGCCTTGGGCCTGGCGCAGCTCAAGCGACTCGATGAAATCCTAGAGCGGCGTCGCTTGGTCGAGCAGCTCTACAACGCGCATATGCAGTCATTTGAGGGCATCAAGCCGCCTTATGTTGGCCCCGATGTGACCGAGGTGAACTGGTTGCTTTATCTCGTTCATCTGGGGACACGCTTCACGCGATCGGGGCGCGACGCCATTATCGATGATCTGCGAGGCGCACGGGTTGAATCCGCTGCCTATAGCCAGCCGCTGCACTTGCAACGCCACTACTTTGACTTCGGCTATCGGCGTGGCGATTTCCTGGTTACGGAAAAAATAGCCGATCGCGCTCTCGCGCTTCCGTTTCACACCCATCTCACGAGCAAGCAGATCGAGTTTATCGTCGAGACCATGAAAGATGCATCGATCAACGTGGGAGCGGGTGCAGCGATTTACTGAGATGCTCGTCATCCACGACACGGAAGAACGAGGAGTGAATTGCGATGATCGTAGTTTTTGTCGTCGCGAGAGATGAGCAAGGGGACGGAGGATAATCGTTTGTGGCAGCGTTGCCGGGCGCACATCGTGATCCACATGGCGGGAGCGCGCCGGATGCGCGGAGGCATGTACTCGTCTGGGAAGGCCGCAAGAGAAATGTTCCAAGCGAGCGCGAAGAAGACCTGCTCGATAGTAGAAAAGGCACATCCAAGGCGCGGCTTGAGGCGCCCAAACCAAGCACATCACCGTCGAGATCCTCGGTGCCCGCTCGGGATCTTTAGAGTTACCAAAACAGGGGATCGGTATGAACTCGCAACAAGTCATCATCCACGTCCGCTTCGGTCCGAACGGGAGGGTGATCCAAATCAGCGAGCGTCCGGCGAAGCTCACGCCGGACCAATGGTTTGATGTCCTCAACGCCCGTGCCAGCTCGGCTTATCGGCAGCTCGCTCGTGGCCGTGGGATTTTTCGGCTGAGCCGGACTGCGATCGATGCCTTCAAGCAGGAAACTGCGAAGCCGGGATGAGCGAACCGATAATCGGCAACCTGATGAGCGATCAGATCGAGGTTTTTGCCGTCTGTCCGGCCGATGCCATCGAGCGGAGTGGGGCCATGGGCTTTAGCCTGTCGCGGATCGATGATAGGGGCGAGAGCCGGCCCTTTCCAATTATTGTGGTGCGCACCTTCGGCAACGACTATTTTGGTTACGTCAATCGTTGTCCGCATGAGAGCGTCTGGCTCAACATCGGCTCCGGTGCGTTTTTCTCGGCGGACCGCTCCTTTCTCAGGTGCGGCCGGCACGGTGCAAGATTTGAGATCGACACTGGGATTTGCATCGACGGCCCCTGCGATGGACAATCGCTTGAGCCGGTAGCGCTCGCCGTGATCGAAGGTGACGTCTGCCTGTGCGGCGTCAAGCTTCTGGAAGACGATCGGTTTGCCGACCCGTTCGGAGACAGCGACGAAACCATGGATATCACGATCCATCCGGGCTAATGGGCCTATCGCTTTGTTGTGCTCAAGCTGCCTGAGGCGCTTTGCCGTCGGATGAGGCCGACGTACTCGTGAGCGTTGGCAGATGCGTGTCACGGCTTTTGACTTGTGAGACAAAACGGGAAACCCGCCGGATAGCGGCCTTGCACTCCGCGACCTCCGCCGCACCAAGAAGCTGCTCTTGCGCTAGCTCGCCAAATCGAGCCGGCAGGCAGGACATGCTTCTTACTGCCGGCGATATGTTCGAGCGGGAAATGCCCCCGGCGGCTGGAAGTTCGCCGAGGGCATCGTCTGGGCTGGGACAATGGCGGGACCCAGACTGACAGGACCGTTTGGGGAGGAGGAATGACGATCCTGTGTCAGAAGTTCTTTGGCCGGCCGGCGCAGCTGGCGTTATTGCCTGCGTTGCAACTGCCATGCCAAACCTCCGTTCGTGCGACGCCCTTAGCGAATGGCGCCACCATCGTCAGCTAGAGTCGGTTAGGAGCAAATGCATTAATGAGCACGTGCTCCTTGCTCCGCATTCGCCGCTGCAAGCGCGTGTTGCGAAGCGTGCGCCCAATCTGGGACCGCTGTGTTGCCGGTTTGCCGTTGCTGCCGATGGGGATTGCGGCAGGCTTGGTCTGCAGCCTCAAAGGTGGCTCGGCGATCATCCCTGCCTCGTTTGGCTCTCCCGACAGGCGCTATCTGTTGAGGCAAACGATAGATCGGCAGCGGCGGAACGCAGCGTCCAGCTTCAGGGCGAAAAAGATGCTGTAGGCTCGCGCCGGACGATGCGGCCAGCCGATCACGCGACGGCAGAACAGAGCACTCGATTCACCGGGCGATCGTCGAGAATAAAGGCTCCTCGATAGGCGGCACGAGGGTCATGAAGATCGCTGCTCATTCCAAGATATGATAGCGCAAGAGCTGGGCAAAATAACCGAGAGTCTCGGTTATTCTGCGTACGAACTGCAGAAGGTTGAAGCGGGAGGTCAAACGCTATGCGAGGTTTGTCGTGTCCGAAACAGAAGCGAACGACATTGTCGCAACCTCGGCAATAATTGTGAGTCGCGCCGGGCAAAGCAAGGGATCGTTGCAGAAACGAACGTTACGCATCTGGTGTGCAACTTGCTTTGGAGAAGTTGGATGGTGAGCAAGTGATGCGGGAGTGGAAAGATCGCGATGACGGACGAAGACGTTGGAATTGATCAAGGAGGCTGCTCCGGACGCGAAGGTATCTATCGCTGATCTTCAGCGACGACAATCACGATGGCGCCCGCTCATTTCGCCTGCTTTCGCAAGCGCGAGTGGGAATCAGTTGAATCAATTGGTCGATGCGGCGTTAAACCTTAAGAGATTATGGGGGGCGATGTGCTCGCACCTTGTCTCTTTCAGATGAAACCCATTGATCACAGGATAGGCGCATGAACTCAGAAACCGAATTCGAGCTTCCTCAACTCTATAGGCATCATGTCTTTGCCTGCAACACGCAGCGTCCGCCAACTCATCCGCACGGCAGCTGTGGCGCCTCCGGCGCGCAAGCCCTGTGGGATCGAATGGGCAAGGCGATCGAAGCGCAAGGCCTCAACGATATTGGTTTCACGATGGCAGGCTGCCTTGGCTTTTGTAACTCTGGTCCCTTGATGATCGTCTATCCCGACGGAGTGTGGTATCGTGCGACCACGCCCGAGGACGTTGACGAAATCGTAAACTCCCACCTCAAGCAGGGCAAACGTGTCGACCGTCTTGTGATGGTGCTAAAGCGAAGCTAGAGGCTTCGCTTAGCGGCCACTTGCCCGGGCTAGCAAGCATGGACGGCTTGTCCGTCCATGAGCTGGCCGCTCAGAGCTCGGATCGTCTAAGGTTGAGCGGAGGCCTCCCGCTCCGGGTCTGCGAACAACAGGTCATTGATCTTGGCGCGGCGTGCCGCCTTTTTTCTCGGGCCCAATAGGCAAATGGCGCCTTTGCAACGCGCGACGAAACAAGAATATGATCATATCTGTGTCGATCTGTTGGTGTACCGTCACTCCATGCACGCGATCCGCAGCTCACAGCGAGAGCAAGGCTGCGAATGGCTCCCCGCGTCTCGCGAGATGACGCGTCCTTGACGCGTCATCTCGCTCCGTGCTTGCACTGCGGTGAGGTTAGGGGACGCGCTCGATCAGCTCGCCGCGTCCGGGTTGATCAAACGGATTCCCCTTTCTGGTCCTGTTCTAGCGTCAGAATTTGTAAGTGACGCCGCCGCTGACAAGCCATGGGTCGATATTGGCGCGGCCGGTGACGGCAATCGCATTGTTTACGGTCGCGGAGTACTCCGGCCGCAGCCACAGCTTCTTAACGTCAAAGTTGAGGCCCCAGTGACGATCAAGCATGTAATCGAAGCCGAATTGGACCGCCGCGCCGAATTGGTTGCTGATGCGAAAATCCGTCACGGCAAGACCGGGGAGCAAAGTATTGGCTGCCGATTGGTTGAAGAATGCGGTGTAGTTGATGCCCGCGCCGATATAGGGCTTGAACTGGCCGAAATCGGTGAAGTGATATTGCAGGGTCAGTGTTGGCGGTAACAGCCAGGCTTTACCGATATCGAGGCCAGTGAGCGCGCCATTGCCGCTGATGTGATGGCTGGTCACGCCGAGAATGAGTTCGGCGGCAACGTTCTTTGTGAAAAAATAGGTGATGTCGAGCTCGGGTATGGCTCGATCGCTGATCGAAAGCCCAGAGCTTGGTGAGGACAGCGAGGGCGCCCCGGCGACACTGACCGAGCTGCCTGCGGTATCCGGCAAAACGCCAAGCACGCGCAGGCGGATCATCCATGGGTTGAACGGTTCGATCGGAGACGCTTTATAGTAGACCGGCGCCGGACCCAGATCCGCAGCCCGTACCGAGATGCTGGCCAACGAGGTCGCTAGCGCGAGGAGCGATGCCGTCGTCAGAACTGTCCTTGTTCTCATCGAATTCTCCATTCCAAAAATTCGCGCGAAGAGCCGCGCGAGATCTCTGTCACACATGGGGAATGGCGGAGGATTTGATGCCGATCAAAATGGGAGCGGCCGTAGCGCAATTATGCCGCTAAGTTGCATAAGGATCACGGCCGCGAAGCGTGGTGGTCTGTTCTGATCGTTATTCAATTCAAGAGAGCCGAATCTCTTCAAGAAACTGCCTCTCGGTTTGGTGCTCTGATCCAATGCAGGCCGCGGAGGTCATGCGTGATAAAGGCGGCAACTGCGGCGACTTCTCTCACACACTGCAAAGGCGAGAAGCGCGGCATTCGAGCGCAATATGGGCGACGCCGACTTACGGAGCAGCCACTCGCGCGGGCGTCTCAGCGAAGGTCCCGTCGCCTACTACCCATGAAGGAAGCCGGAAGTGGGAAACGTCATTCCTTGCCTCGTTTGATGGCCTTGGGGGTACGCTCCGCCGTTTCCCCACGCCTGCAGACAACGCGCGCGGTTTGCTTCGTGCAAGCATCCCTCGAGATCATCTTGCGTCTTGCGGCCAAGCAGCGAAAGCACGGGCTCATGATCGAGTCCGGCACATCGTGCCCCGTCTACGTCGATCAGCGGTCGTCGTATCAAGAGCGGATCGCCCACCATCAATGCGAGTGCGCTTGCCGCGTCGATGGTATTGGGATTGACTTCGCCTGACTTGATACGAGGCGCAGCTCGGTTGAACCAGGAGCCGACGGGCATATTGCCGAAGAAGCCGCGCAATTCCTCCGCATCCCATGGCTTCTTCAAGATATCTTGGGCGATCACGTTGTGGCCGGCGGACTTCAGCGCTTGAATCTGACGCGCGTTAGTGGCGCAGCCGGGCTTCTGATAAAAGATGATTGTCGCCACGATATACCTATTTAGGCGCGCCGAGCTGAACGATTGGCACGGCGCTGCTGCTTCCGGGAGCCCATTCGAATTTCTTGCCGATCATCTCCAATGTCAGCGCACCAAGCGCCGTACCGTATATGCAACACTGCCGCTAGTCCGCCAGGTTTCGAGCCCGACCGGCATATTCACTCTCCTCAAATCGCCCGCCTTGCGAGAAGCGCAGCAAGTTCCGTTCCACACAAGGGATCGGGAACAGGTCCCGCCAAATCGGCTTTTCGCGTTGATGGTTGTGGTCGTTGTTCGTTTTCTGACAGCCGCGCAGATCCTGTCAGATCCAAAACAGCCAGGATCACTCACCGGCTGGTTGGTTTTTAGAAACGTAATCAGAAGCTTAAGGAGCGCGGTCAAGCGTTGGCACGGCGGTTGCTAATAAGCGGCAGCAACACTGAGTGAGGGCTGAGTGCACGCCGACGCGTAAGACGAGCGATGCGCTCCTTCCCTTGAACCCGTGTGCCCCCGTTTCTGAGAGAGAAACAAGCTCGCGCGCAAGAAGCGCGCAACTTTTGGCAAATCGGTTGATGGAGAGCAACATGTCTTCACTGAGACAAATCGCGTTCTACGGGAAGGGCGGCATCGGCAAGTCGACCACTTCGCAGAACACGCTGGCGGCGCTGGCCGAGATGGGTCAGAAAATCCTGATTGTGGGGTGCGATCCGAAAGCGGACTCGACCCGCTTGATTCTGCACGCCAAGGCGCAAGACACGATTTTGAGTCTTGCAGCGAGCGCCGGCAGCGTGGAGGACCTCGAGCTCGAGGACGTAATGAAGGTCGGCTACAAGGACATTCGCTGCGTGGAGTCTGGTGGTCCTGAGCCGGGTGTCGGCTGCGCCGGCCGCGGCGTCATCACCTCGATCAATTTCCTGGAGGAGAACGGCGCCTACGAGAACATTGACTATGTCTCATACGACGTGCTCGGCGACGTCGTTTGCGGTGGCTTTGCGATGCCGATCCGCGAGAACAAGGCGCAGGAAATCTATATCGTGATGTCCGGTGAAATGATGGCGATGTATGCCGCAAACAACATTTCCAAGGGCATCCTGAAATACGCGAACTCTGGTGGCGTGCGGCTGGGCGGTCTGATCTGCAACGAGCGGCAGACCGACAAGGAGCTGGAACTGGCGGAAGCGTTGGCCAAGAAGCTAGGCACTCAGCTGATCTACTTCGTGCCGCGCGACAACGTGGTGCAGCATGCCGAGTTACGCCGCATGACGGTGCTCGAGTATGCACCCGAGTCCAAGCAGGCCGATCACTATCGCAATCTTGCGACCAAGGTTCACAACAATGGCGGCAAAGGCATCATCCCGACCCCGATCTCCATGGACGAGCTCGAGGACATGCTGATGGAGCATGGCATTATGAAGCCCGTGGACGAATCCATCATCGGCAAGACCGCCGCCGAGCTCGCGGCCTCGTAAAGGTCGCGAGTCGCGGCCTTGCAAAGGCGCGCGACGGATGCCGGTCTCCCAAACCGCCCATCCCGGGAGGCCGGCATTCTGACGATCGACCCTGACCAGAACCAGGATTCGGCGGGGCAAACCTGACCACTGTGGAAACCCACAAAATTATGTCCGAAGCGCACTTCCTTCCGTTGATGGCTGCTTGTGCCGTTGGTGCCAACAGCCAGATGCACAGGGGAATTGCAACCTACAGCCTGCTCACCGGTGTGCCTCCTGCAGATGCCGATATTGCCATTGACAGCAATCTCGATCGCCATGTCCTGGCGTCCATCCTGGCGGCTGCCACAATGGATGGTGGTTCCCTTCCCGAGAAGGCCGGCCTGTCTGGCCTTGAACTGGCGGCCTTGCTGGAGCAGTACTTTCCCTCCCTTGAGATCAAGCTCGCGGAGCAGCTCTCGGCTTTCAAGTGCGAAGACGACGACGAGATCGCAATGCTGCGCGATTTCTTGCTCAAGCAACGCTCGACGGAAGGGGATATCGGCCGCTGGCTGGCTGCGATGATCGCGCGCCGCGCCATTGAGCCAAACCATCTGTGGGAAGCTCTCGGCTTGCGCAATCGTGGCGAACTCTCTCGGCTGCTGAGCCGCCATTTCGCGCCGCTCGCCGTGCGCAATGTCAACAATATGCGCTGGAAGCGCTTCTTCTACCGCATGCTTTGCGAGGATGAAGGCCTCGTGATGTGCACAACACCCGTGTGCACGCAATGTGTCGACTTCAACCTCTGCTTCGGCGAAGAAAGCGGTGAGAGCCGGATGGCCGAGCGCCGGCGCGATTTTCTGTTGCAGGCGGCTCGGCCGGTAGTTGCCGGCGACTGGCCATCTGAACTGCCACAAGGGTCCGCGATCGCCCCGTCATCCGCGAAGGCCTCGCCGGATTTGGTAAGCCGCGCGGGAGGTTGAGGGCGCGGCTGACGCCGTTTCGAGGCGAGCGAGTGACCATGTGTCCAAAGCGGCGGCGGCCCAAAGTGCTCCGCGACAATTCTCGATATCCCGGCGCGCCGCAATTGCATTAGCGTTCGAACTCGGCGTGGCAACAGGCAAGGCGTCCGCTTCATGGGCCTGTCGCATTTGCGACAATCCATTTGCTGAAGAAGGTCCAGGACCGAAGCGTTAGCTTCGTCAGTGGGTTGCCTGGGACGGCGGGCTGGCATGCTGGTTGCTGAAGCTTAGGTAGATCAAACAATGAGGAGCTCTCGCGTGATTTCCGCCAGCACCGCCGCCAAATCGTCTTGGTCCGACCAGGTGCGCGCCAAGCCCACCGTGCTCAACGACACGACATTACGCGACGGCGAGCAGGCACCTGGCGTTGCGTTCACCACAGAGGAAAAGCTGGCGATCGCGCAGGCGCTGGCGCGGGCCGGAGTCACGGAGATCGAGGCGGGAACGCCGGCGATGGGCAACGAGGAGATCGCCGCCATTCGCGCCATTGTCGAAGCAGATCTTCCGCTGACCACCATAGCTTGGTGCCGGATGCGGAAATCGGATGTCGACGCGGCGATCGAAGCAAAGGTGTCCATGATCAATATGTCGATCCCGACCTCCGATGTCCAGATCGCGGCCAAGCTAGGTGGTCATCGCGACCTGGCGCTGGAACGGGTGAAGCGAGTGGTAGGCTATGCCTGTGCGCGCGGACTTGAGGTCGCCGTCGGTGGTGAGGACTCCTCCCGCGCCGACATCGATTTTCTCATCAGACTGATGGCAACTGCAAAAGCCGCGGGCGCGCGTCGCTTTCGTATTGCAGATACGCTCAGTGTGCTCGATCCGGACGCAACCTACGCGCTGGTCAGGAATTTGCGTGCGACCACCGATCTCGAACTCGAATTTCACGGTCACGATGATCTCGGACTCGCAACCGCCAACACGCTCTCCGCTATCAAGGCTGGCGTGAGCCACGCCTCAGTGACCGTCATCGGGCTGGGCGAGCGGGCCGGAAATGCCCCGCTCGAGGAAGTCGCGGTCGCACTCAAGCAGCTCTACGGGCGCGAGACCGGCATCATACTCCCGGAGCTCGAGAACGTCGCCGCGGTGGTTGCAGCCGCGGCCGCACGTGCGATTCCTATGAACAAGGCCATCGTCGGAGAGCATGTATTTACGCACGAATCCGGCATTCATGTCGATGGCCTTTTGAAGGATCAACGCACCTATCAATCGCTTGATCCCGTTTTGCTTGGCCGCTGCAACCGCTTTGTGATCGGCAAGCATTCCGGACTTGGGGCGATCACCGCGTTACTCGATGAACTGCAGCTCGTCGCCAGCGCCGATCAAGCCAGACAGATCCTGTCGCAAGTCCGCAAATATGCCATCGAGCACAAGCGGCCGGTCGAGCGCGAAACCCTGGCGGCGATCTGGCGCGACGTGTGCGGATGCCTGGCAACCCACCCCGCGTGAAAAGCCGTGTCCAACAGCATTTGCGTCGACCATTCGCAAACCGACGGGCCGCAAGGACGGTGTCCGATAGCGCTGATGGGCACAAGCGGCGTCCAGCTTTCGCACGTCAGATCCCCTGGCGCGATCTCACCTCCAGATCTTACTTGCCGTTCCGCCATACATGCTGTGATCTCCTACCCAATGGCGAGCCGTCCCCGGACTGCCAATCGGCGTCTTCTCGCGCGGCTGATTTCCGGTCCGGCGACCGTCCTGACGAGCGTCAACCTCGATCGTGGTTTGGCGATTGATCCCGGATCTTCATCGGAACTGACGTCGTCACCGGCGGACCTGCCGATCTGGAGCAGCGAAGTTGAGGGCACCGCTTTCCGGAGTCAGGCTTTGGCGATGCGGACAGCTGTGCGAGGCAGGACGGCAGCAGTCAACAGGAGCCGCCCCATCTCCTTAAACGTCCAGAGCTAATCCGAAGGAGGATTTTCGATGATCAACTCATCCCCGGCAGCCGGTATCCTGGATCGGCTCAGCAAGGCCTCGTCGGCAGAGGATTTTTTTTCGCTGCTTGGCGTCGATTACGACCCTAAAATCGTGAATGTCGCGCGCCTTCACATCTTAAAGCGCATGGGACAATATTTTGCCAAAGAGCAATTTGCTGGTGCCGCAGAGCCGGAAATCAGAGCTCGGTGCAAGGCGATGCTGGAGCAGGCCTATGCCGATTTCGTGGCATCGTCACCGATCGACCAGCGAGTGTTCAAGGTTTTGAAGGATGCCGTCGCAGACCCTAAGAAGGCCGCGGCCTTTGTCCCGCTGAGCGAGCTGAAGTGATCTCGCGCTCCACTGCAAGCAAGGTTTGCCCGACGGGGCGCCGTGGCAACCCGATGTGCAGCCTTCGTCTTTATCCGGGTCAACTCTCTGCAGCGAAGACCCGAGCGACGCCTGTCGTATTCCCGACCCATGTCTGGACTGGTCGTGTCCACGGTATCAGCGGCTATTTCAAGTGTCTGCCAAACCATGACTTTCGACTGACTTTCAATGGTTTTTGCAACTGGTACGACACTTGCTGTTGTCCTGCCGATCCGATCATCGATGCCGACAGATGGTAGTCGTCCGAGATGAGATTGAAGGAAGACCCATGATGCTGCTTTTACTGCCTGCCGAGCGCTGCGGCATCATCTCGTGGCCTACGATCGCGCCAGGTCCGTTCGAAATGGTCTTTGACGCGATCGAAGTTCCGTATCGACGGTGAGATGGTGGTCAATGGATAAGTCGCCCGTTCGCGCTACACCTGGAGAGGGTATGTACAGCGCCCGCATCAAACCGGTCCCCGATTCCGCGCAGGTTTGTATCCATCTCATAGCGGATAGCAACATGCGTCAGGAAGAGGGGCAACGTCGGCCCATACGGGTTGTCGGCGCTGGAGGCTCGGCATGGATGGCGTGACAGGTGCGTTGCCAGGATCGCCCTCGTCGTCACAGTCAATGTGGCGCCGCTGTGCCGAAAGTGACGCGCAGGTATTGCGCAGCGAACGGACTCGCCAACTCAGGCATGAAAGCGACCGGTCAGAATCACCGCGGCGCCCTGGCCGCCGCGGTGGCGCTCGTCGAACCCGGCGCGCAGGGGTCCAGTGTGGAAGACCTCTCCAAATCCGGCCGGACCGGTACGTCTATCGCGACGACGCGTCTTGTTGTGCGGCCGGTCGGACCAAGCAGACGGGGCAAAGCAGCCGGCCACTTGCTGACCAAAAGTGATCTTCAGTTAACGAAGCTAAAAAGCAAAACCTGTGGCGCGGGCGCGCCTATCTTTGAGGGGAATTTAGAGTATGAGCAATGTCACCAAAACGGCCATGCCGGCGGCGGCCGGCCGCGCAGCAGCCAAAAAAGAACTGCCGGAGCACTTTAAGGCGTATAAGCACGTCTGGGTCTTCGTCGAGCTGGAGCGCGGCCAGGTGCATCCGGTTTCCTGGGAGCTCATGGGTGCGGGGCGCAGGCTTGCCGACAGGCTAAAGGTGAATCTTGCCGCTGTCGTTATCGGTCCGGAGGGGCAGCACACACGTAACGCCGCGCTTGAAGCCTTTTGCTATGGCGCCGATCTGGCCTATCTTGTGAGCGACAATGTTTTGTCGGATTACCGCAACGAATCCTATACCAAAGCGCTAACCGAACTCGTCAACACCTACAAGCCCGAGATCCTTCTGTTGGGGGCGACGACGCTCGGTCGCGATCTCGCAGGTTCCGTGGCGACGACACTGTCGACGGGGCTCACTGCCGACTGCACCGCGCTGGACGTCGACGCCGATGGTTCGCTTGCGGCGACGCGTCCGACTTTTGGCGGCTCGCTGCTCTGCACGATCTATACCTTGAATTATCGTCCGCAGATGGCAACCGTCCGCCCGCGGGTCATGCCGATGCCTGAGCGCGTCGTACGCGATGCCGCTCGTATCATCGTCCATCCGCTCGGCCTTGTCGAAGACGATATTGTCACAAAAGTATTGTCGTTCCTACCCGACCGCGATGCAGAAACGTCCAATCTGGCCTATGCCGATGTCGTGGTCGCGGGCGGCCTGGGGCTGGGATCGCCTGAGAACTTTCGGTTGGTGCGCGAGCTCGCAACTCTGCTTGGCGCCGAATATGGCTGCTCGCGTCCTCTGGTGCAAAAGGGGTGGGTTACGTCTGACCGGCAAATCGGCCAAACGGGCAAAACCATCCGGCCAAAGCTCTATATTGCCGCCGGCATTTCCGGCGCGATCCAGCACCGGGTTGGCGTGGAGGGCGCGGATCTGATCGTCGCCGTCAATACTGACAAGAACGCTCCGATCTTCGACTTCGCCCATCTCGCGATCGTCAGTGATGCCATGCAATTGCTACCGGCGCTGACGGCCGCATTTCGCGCCCGGCTTTTGCCGAATTCGCGCGCCCGGATCGCCGTCTAGAGGAGATGATGATGATTGAAGAGAGATTCGATGCGATCGTGGTCGGAGCCGGTATGGCCGGCAACGCGGCGGCATTGACCATGGCCAAACGCGGCATGAAGGTGCTGCAGCTCGAGCGCGGCGAATATCCCGGATCGAAGAATGTGCAGGGCGCCATCCTCTATGCCGACATGATGGAAAAGCTCGTCCCCGAGTTTCGAGATGAGGCGCCGCTCGAACGTCACGTGATCGAACAGCGGTTCTGGATGATGGACGATCGCTCCCATGTCGGCATGCATTACCGTTCAGACGACTTCAACGAGGAACGGCCAAACCGCTACACGATTATACGCGCCCAGTTTGACAAATGGTTCTCTTCCAAGGTGCGGGAGGCTGGTGCGACTGTGCTGTGCGAGACGACGGTCACCGAGCTCGCACGGGACGAGCGTGAAAGGATCGTCGGTGTTCGTACAGATCGCCGAGACGGCGAAATACATGCCGATGTCGTCGTGCTGGCCGAAGGGGTCAATGGCCTGCTCGGGACGCGCGCGGGCCTGCGCGCGCGCCCGACGCCCGATAACGTTGCGCTCGCGGTGAAGGAGATGCACTTCTTGCCTCGCGAGACTATCGAGGCGCGCTTCAATCTCAAGGGCGATGAAGGCGTCGTGATCGAGGCGGCCGGTACCATTTCCCGCGGCATGACCGGAATGGGTTTCATCTACGCCAACAAAGAGTGCATTTCGCTCGGCATCGGTTGTCTCGTCGCCGACTTCCAGCGCACGGGTCAGACGCCCTACGGCTTGCTCGATCAATTCAAGAGGCATCCCTCTGTGGCGCCCCTGATAGCAGGGTCCGAAGTCAAGGAATATTCGGCGCATCTCATTCCTGAAGGCGGGTACAAGTCGATCCCGCAGCTTTATGGGGAAGGCTGGGTCGTAGTCGGCGATGCGGCCCAACTCAACAATGCCATTCATCGTGAGGGCTCCAATCTCGCGATGACTTCCGGCCGCATCGCCGCCGAAGCGATAGGTTTGGTGAAATCGCGCGGCGAGCCGATGAGTGCAACAAATCTGTCGATCTACAAGAAGATGCTGGACGACTCCTTCGTGATCAAAGATCTAAAGAAGTACAAGGATTTGCCGCCCCTGATGCATACCCACTCACAAAACTTCTTTCTCACCTATCCGCAGCTCATCTCCAAGGCGATGCAAAACTTTGTGCGCGTCGATGGTACGCCCAAGGCTGAGAAGGAGAAGGCGACCCTGAAATCCTTTGTCAAGGCGCGGTCATGGGCAGGTTTGTTCGGCGATGCTTGTCGTTTTGCCCGGGCCTGGCGCTGACCGCAAAAGTGTGAAGTCCAACAATGGAAGGCCAAAGCATGAATGTCGAACCCTCAATGCGCGTCGAAGACAAGCTGTATTATAACCGCTATCTTGTCGACGTCGGTCACCCTCACGTCAAGGTCCGCGCGCACACGACGCCGTCGCCGCAGCTACTTGCACTTTTGAAAGCCTGTCCCGCGCGATGCTACGAGCTCAACGACGATGGCCAGGTTGAGATAACTGTCGACGGGTGCATCGAGTGCGGCACCTGCCGCGTGATCGCCGAGCCAACCGGCGATATCCAGTGGAGTTATCCGCGTGGCGGATATGGGGTGCTGTTCAAGTTTGGGTGAGGATGAGGTGAATGTGCAGCGGAAGGCGCTCGCTCGAACCGACCTTAGAATCTCACCGCATCGTTCGCGCACTTTCGCCTCTGGCGCGGTGCGTGAAAATTTGAGCTAGGCACGCTTCAAAGGTGATGTCACGCAAGAGGTGCCTTGCGGGTATGACGCCCGTCAGGGACCCGAAAAGCACTGGTGTGGTGCCGCTGCGTGGCGCCACAACGATCGGCCGGATGGCGGAGGAGGAACTAGGCCGTCGCCTGGGTGGGGCTCGGCCCGGTGGCCTCGATTGCGGTCGCCACTGATTGCACGATTGCAGCAGTGCGCACGGCGGTCTGTATCACTTCGGAGCTAACGCCCGCGGCTCGCAGGGTCTTCTCGTGGGCATCGATACAAGCACCGCAGCCGTTTATGGCGGAAACCGCAAGCGACCACAGCTCGAAATCTGACCTATCAACACCAGGGCTTCCGATCACGTTCATACGCAACCGTGGTGGCATCGTCTTGTAGTCCGGGTTAGAGGCGAGGTGAACGAATCGGTAGTAGACGTTGTTCATCGCCATCACCGAGGCAGCGGATTTCGCCGCAGCAATCGCCACAGGCGTCATCACGGCGACCGCAGCCGATTCGATTGCGGCAATTACGGCTGCATTGCGGGTGGCGATCGCGCTCGCCAGCAGCAGCCCATATTGTCGCTGCGGCGAGAGCGTCTCATCGGCCACCAAGGACGTCAGATTGAGCCTGACGTCCTTGGCGAAATCGGGAATCGTTTTGCTCAGCTGTTCAATCGACGACATGCTGCGCCTCAAGCAACCTTCAGGGTTTCGCCGCCGATTTCGCGGTTGCATGGACAGAGCTCGTCTGTTTGCAGCGCGTCCAGAACGCGGAGCGTGTCCTTAGGACTGCGCCCGACATTGAGATTGGTCGCATAGACGTGCTGGATCGTGTTTTGGGGGTCAACAATAAAGGTGTAACGATAGGCAACCCCTTCGGGTGAACGCACGCCAAGACCATCGACGAGCGTTCCCTTTGTGTCGGCAAACTGCCAGATTGGTAGATTGTGCAGGTCGACATGTGAGCGCCGCCAAGCGAGCTTGCAGAACTCGTTGTCAGTCGAACCACCCAGCACAACCGCATCGCGGTCGGCGAATTCCTTGGAAAGCCGAGCAAATTCAGCAATCTCGGTCGGGCAGACGAAGGTAAAATCCTTGGGATAGAAGAAGATGATCTTCCACTTTTCTGGAAAGCTCGTTTCGGTCAGCGTCTCGAATGCACTCTGTCCTTCTTCTTCCTGCGCTTGAAAGCCGGGCTTCACGCCTGTGATTTCGAACGGCGGCAACTGACTTCCAATTCCGAGCATGCTGTCCTCACAAAGTTGCTTTTTGTAGATCGTGACCTCACTGGTGAAGCAAACTATATGCCATCCGTTCTCAGGATTGGAATTGTCGCAACGAAGCCAGCCCAGCGGCTTGGTACAGGCATGCTCGCGCGCTTGGAGCGTCGATCAGCACTAAGTTGACAGTCGTCTGGAGCACACACAAAAAGTCATGAGAACACTCGACCTTTGTGCGACCGCCAGCGGGCGGGTGCTCGGAGCCAGGGCCTGGCTGGGCGACGAGCAATATCCAGCGGGACTGCGAGCTCGTGTCGCAGGAGTTGCAGGGAAGCAATCCCAACCTCGCCGCCCGGATACGGTTTGTAGATCCTCTCATGGCCTTTCGGGTGGGCCAGGGTACTGAGGCCGACGCGCTCCGCGCATTCCATCGCATTGTCGATGATCGGAATGGGAATGATACAGCCGACTTCCTGTTCTTGCCGATGAACGATGCCAGCGCTACGGACCTCAATCACCGCGGCTCCCATTGGTCGCTGCTGCTGGTGGACCGCCGCGATCGCAACAATCCCGTTGCTTACCACTACGACTCCTCCAAGGGGCACAATGATAGCCCTGCAGCAATGCTCGCACAACGCGTGGGGGCCAACCTGCAAAACGCCCCCATACGCCAACAGAGGAACGGCTACGATTGCGGTGTCTTTGTGCTCGACGGTACGCGGGCGCTGGCCAGGCGGTTGGCGGGAAGACGGCAGCCAGACCTGAACCTTAGCAATCTCGTCGGCGACCGGCAGGCACTGCAGAACCGACTGAGGGGTTGATGTCGGCTTGAACTGGTTAGCGCGCGCAGCTGGTTGAACTGCGACGTCTCGCCATTGAACGTCCGCAATCGGCACGTTCGCAAGGCATCACGGTGGCACAGAGCGTGGGAGCGGCCGCCAGAGCTAAGGCTGTTTTCGGAGGCGGGGAAGGAATCTGATGGGCGATTTCGGAGTCGACTTGCTCGACAGTCTCACTGTCGTCATCAAGCCGTCCGGTATCGTCGTCCCCAAATAACCGCAGCTGGGGCTGAAGGCCCCGCTGCGCGCCACGCGCGTTGAGATATCGCACCACCACTGCTCCAAGAATTGACGATCACAAGGCAGCAGCGTGCCAACGCCCGCGGTGAAGGTTCGCCAGTCGGCAAGGCATTTCTTCGGAACGGCTGTCAGGACTGGTACGCCTCGGGTGATCGCGTCAACGAATTCGGCGCGCAGGCCCCGGCCAGCTGCTTCTTGTTTGGCGAATTTGCTGATCACGAGGAGATCGATCTTGTTGCGAAGTGCCTGGGAAACGACAGCTGCGGCCTCGGCAAGCCCATTTGTATCGAGATTACAGGACATAGCTCCGCTGCTGAGTGGCTGAGAAATCGAGATCTCTTGTCCCGTCGCAACGTCGATTGCGAGCATGATGTGCGTGCCATTTGCGCGCCTCGAGTGTCGCTGCACGATGCCGCCGATGCGTACGCCTTGCTGGGCGATATCCTGAGCGAAATCGGCCAGTAGCCTATCGACATCATCTTTTGGACGGTAGAGAATTGCCCCCACACTATACGGATCTATCTCATCCACATTATCGATCACGGCCGGGATCCTGTTGATGTGTTTCTCGTATCGGGGCATAGCTGTCGAACGTTCTCATGCGGATGTGGCGGGCGTTGCAAGCAACCGGTCGGCAGCCCGAGCGGAACGGCGCGCGCGACCTCCGCGAATACGTCCGCTCCATTGCTGAGCCGTAGCGCATCAAAGGAGCGGCGCGTGATGCGCGCCAAAAGCGGCACGCCAGAACGGCCAGTTTCAAGAGTCAGAATCAAGGTGACCTCAGCCTCGTCGAACGGCAAAGAGGCTTTGATGCGTGCCGGAAATACATTGAGGATAGAGCTTGCGCGCGGGGACTCGCACGCAATGCTGACGTCGCCGGCTGCGATGCGCAGCCGCAGCTGCGCGCCCGGTCTAAGCGGCGCTCCAGGTATCAGAAGGCGCGCCCCCTTGAGGCGGAGCATGATCAGCCCATAGCGTCCGTCATAGCCGCCGACCACGGTATCAAGACAGACTGCCGCTTCGCCGCGCCTGGCAAGCGCCGGGCCGCTCTGAACGACATTGAGGGGCCCGGCCGCAGTCACGACGCCATCTTTCATCATGACAAGATGATCGGCAAAACGCTCGATATCCGCGATGTCATGGCTGATATAGACCATCGGCAATGGGAGCTTTTCCCGCATGCGCTCGAGAAATGGCAGGATCTCGCATTTTGCGGAGCGATCGAGCACAATGAGTGGATCGTCCAGCAAAAGTAGCCGAGGCTGGCCTAACAGCGCGTTGCCAATGGCAAGTCGCTGTCGCTCGGCCGCGGAAAGATGTGATGGCGAACGCTCGAGCAGTGGCGCCAAGGCGAGCAATTCGACCACACCATCAAAATCGATCAGTGTCGGTGTCGATTTTGACGCGTTGTATAGAAGGGTGCGCCGTACAGACCAATGAGAAAGAAGAATTGGTGGCTGGAATACATATGCGACGGGACGCAGATGATGCGGTCGAAACGTCGTCTCATCCTGCCAAATCTCTCCATCGACCGCACAAAATCCGTTCGGCAGACGCTGCACGCCAGCGATGCAGCGCGCGAGTGTGGTCTTGCCGCACCCGGGCGGACCAAAAATCGCTGTGACGCCTTTGGCTGGTAGGCCGAATTGCGCATGTAGCGGAATGTTTACGAGAGAGCCCTTGAACGTAACCTCAATATAGTCCGTTTTTGCTTCTTTCATGAACCTGCGCCTGTGCTGTATCTTCCAGTCCAAGTCACGAGCACAATCGCTGCAATGGAGATGATGGCCATACTTGCGACAATCCAGTCTGTGCCGCTCCAGCACGGCGTCTCTGCTCACGTGAGGGCATAAGGTGCGGCGGCGGACTGCAGATCGGTGTTAAGACCAGAGGCTTGTTGAGCATCTCCGCGCCGCGCGCATCGTGACAATCGGACGCTGCGCGGTGCGCTTGCCAATGAGAGGCAAAGCGCCTTTCCAGCAGCGCGAGGGTCTCAGCCTGGTTGGCCGGGCCGAGGGCTTCTGCTGAATGTCCAAATGGCGCGGCTTGAGAGGTTTGACGGTAAAGATGTCGGCTCACGCCAGAACTGAATACTGGCTCGGGGCCGGAAATCCGCATCAAGGATCCCACAGCTTTCATAGCCGATTTGAAGTTTGCGCCGGTCGTCATAGTCATGGCCTCTGCATTCTCGGGTGCGAGCAGCATCAAAGCCAGATCGATCAGGATGAATCGGATAAGCCTCATTGGAACTCCGGCTCCGCCGCGACCGCTTCCTTCGCGGCAACTGATTGATCCCTACCCAGCAATCCGCGTGCCGTTTCAAGGAATATCTGCGCGGCTAGCGGCAAGGGGAGGCTTTGTATCGGGCTCCACCCGGCGTCTTAAATCGCCGCATCTTATTGTAGGGCTTTGGACGCTCGCGTCACCAACCGCACATGCGGGAGCTACGAGATGGAAGCCGAGGATGACCCATCGCCTCTCGCATTGGAGATGGTCCTTTGGCGAACATGCGGCCGTAAAACTCGTCAATGATGCACAAGTCCATGCCATCCGATTTGGCGAACCTTCCGATGTGCGCGGAGGAGAAGGTCGGCTGCCGGGCGCTTGGAAAAAGGGCTGATGTGAGATGATATGCTGCGCCCTCGAGCTACGGGAGAGCGTCTTCCTCGCAGCACCGGTTGCGGGCGCATTTCAGGGCGCGCGGGCCTTTCGTTGCAACGCGAGGTGACCCAGGAGTGAGCTGCCCAGGATAGATAATTTGACAGGCCCCTAAGGAATTCTTGCGTCAGCGACGAACGGGTTGGGACTCGAGGCTCGCAATTTGGGCCTGCTGAATGCTCCAGCTTGGACCGCGACATCGCCTGATTTCGCTGCGGCAGCGCTATCTTCCTCGCTAATCACAAGGTAGCTTGTCGCTATCGTGAAGGCCTATTTGTCTAAGGAGGGCTTTGGGGTTGCAGTGGTGCGCGTGGGCAGTATCGGGTAATCGATCTTTGGCAGCTGCCCGGTGAGCGAATTCAGAAAGGCGACAATCTCGTCAGTTTCTTCATCGCTGAGCTTTGCGCCAAGCTGAACCTCACTCATCACGCCAACCGCTTGCTTAAGACTCCAAACCTGACCAGAATGAAAGTAGGGCGGGCGCAATGCGACGTTGCGCAATGGCGCCGAACGGAAAACATACTCATCGCCGAGATCCTTGGTGACGGCAAAACGACCCTTGTCCTCCCTCGGAAGCAGGCTTTCGGCGGGCCTTTCAATGACGCCGAACGGGAAGTAATCCTGTCCACCGACGTTGATTCCGTTGTGGCAAGAGGAGCATCCCTTTTCGATGAATAGCTTTAGCCCGGCTTTCTGCTGATCGCTGAGAGCATATTCATCGCCCTCGAGGTACTGATCGAAGGGGGCGGCGGGAGTAATCAAGGTCGCCTCGAAAGCCTCGATGGCCTTGGCGAAATTTTCAAACGTAACTGGCGCCGCATCGTTGGGAAAAGCCTTACTGAACATAAGGACATAATCGGTCATTGAATTCAATGTTCTGAGCACGTGATCGGGCGTCGCATTCATTTCGACGCTGGCCTGGACGGGGCCTGCGGCCTGCGCCTTAAGATCCGCCGCGCGCCCATCCCAGAACTGCGCCACGTTGAAGACCGCGTTATAGACTGTTGGCGCACGACGTGACCCCAGCTGCCAGCGATGACCAATCGACGTCGGGCCGGCATCTACCCCGCCCGTCCCAAGATTATGACACGAGTTGCAGCTAATAACCCCGCTCGCCGATAGCCTCGGATCGAAGAACAAGGATTTGCCAAGTGTAACCTTTTCATGGGTGATAGGATTGCCCTTCACCGCTGGAACGATTGAGGGAATCGGCTTGAAAATCCGCTTGGCGGCCCTCATCAAATCCTCATTGGCGCCTGCTGCTGGCGAAACCAGAATGGCTGCGGCCACAACACTTAACCTGCCGGCCAAGGAAAGCTCGCGTACCGCTAATTTGCTCATGTGAAGTCTCGCTTTTGTTCTAGATCGTGGAATCGCGAACATAACGCGCGGTCCGCGTCCGTCCGCAGAAAGACCTGCAGCAGTCAACGACGAATGGTGTCTTCCGTGTTTCCGGCTAGGCTGCACCCAGGCTGACGCGCTGCCGGTGTTAGTAGCAACGGGCGTGCCAGCGGGGCTCAAGGTCGAAGCTGCTGAGCTGGTTTCAAGCAATTGCTCACCGTGAATAGCAGCAGGCGGCTTGAGGCTGTCGAATCGACGGTACGTGACAGCTGCGACAATCACCATCCAGCCACGGTATCCTGGCCTGTCGGTCCAAACCTCTGTGCTTCTCGGAAATCCATCGTACCGAACTCTTTGACTCTGCAGGTCAGCTGGTTGGGACCGCGAACAAAGCGAGCTGCGTCGACGCAGCTTGTCGCTGATCGTCTCGATGCCCTTTGAGCCTTCAACCCCACACTAGGCTGAGCATCATCCACCAACATCGGTGACGTTCCTCCCCGGGGGCGGCCGGTCAGGCGTGCAGTTGTCGGGAGTTCGTCCTACTGCCCCCAATGTGGCTATGCCCGGCTCAGAACGTATTCACACATGGCGGACGCTCAAAGTGCTTGAATCGGCCGTAGCGTCAGGTTGTAGGCATTGCGAAGCAGAACGCCATATTGGGAGCCAGCATCGCCACACAAGCGCTAAACGGCCGATCGCTCTTGTATCTCGGTCTTCGCAATGAGCGTGTTGCGCATGGCGGGACGATGATTCAGGAGGCCGTAATCATTGCGGCTGCCCTGCAACAGCGCGACCGCGGCTGCCGAGGCGCCCAATCCGGTACACAGATTACGCTCGCGGGGCAAAGAATAATAGTGATGGATATGCGGCTGAAGACAGGTTTGGTGAATCAAGAGCGACGAATGGGCTGGACTTGCAATGCGCATCGCTGTGCAGCCGCCCTCGTCGCGATCGCGATCGCAGCCACGTGGTGCACAGGACACGCTCGCGCGCGAGATCGGCGGGCCGAGCAAGTCTTGATGTCGTGCAGACCAGACGTGATCCGCTTCTGTGACCGCTTTACAGGGCGTAGCGATGTGGACGTGGCCATGTTTTGTCTTAGGGACAATTTCAAGAACTTGCGCGGCGAATGCCGCCGCATGATGCCAACCGCGGCGGAGAGAAACGACGGACCGAGACGGCGTCTCAACAGGCTTCCGGTCGTCCTCCATCGAGAGTGAGGCGTCCGAGTGGTAGTTGCAGAAATCGAGCGACGGTGAGGTTCAGACTGACGGGCGCCGGAGTTTGGCCAGCTTGGTGGCCGAAAGTCGATCGGGCTGAAGCATCAGCCTGCCGAGCCGCAGTTCATCTATCAGGGGGACTGAGCTCTGTGAATCGATTGGCCTCGATCAGCGATCGATAGTGCGCCCACGCGTGTTACGAGGTTGTAATGCGCTCTGAACTTCGATTTCGTACTGCAGCAGTTGCGCTTTATTCAGCGCTGCAGCCATTCGCCGACTTTGAGGCCATCGTGAGATTGCCATCGGCTCGCTGTAACTGGTCGGAAGGACAATCTGCGTAGACTGTGGCGGTTACGGCCGGACATCTGCAGGAATCCGTGCTGCCCATCAATCTATGGCGTTGTGGTCGACAACCAAGCATTTTCCGGCAGGTGGCTAAATCGCCTATAACTGGCAAAGATCGCCGGAATGTTAGCGTTGGAGGTTTGTTCGATCGCGTCTTCCTCAGATTTCTCAGCTGGGGATTAGCTTGGTCTCGACTGCCGGGCTCAAGGTACAGATAGAGCTAGGAAACCTCTTTTGTTAGCCGCCCATCGACTTCCCGAAGGAACCGCTTGATGCCATTGCGGCGTTCTCGATGGGCGCTTCAGGCGAGTCGCTTCGCCCGATCGTGATGCTCTTGGCCGAATACACCTTAGGGCTCAAGGTCAAAGGAAACGCCGTCGACAAGAGCCGTTCAAAGGCAGAAAGCTGTTCAAGCAGACGCTTCTCAACGGCCTTGCGCTCCGCGCCAGGTAGGTCCCTTTTAAGGAATCGACGGCAGCGCCAGATTTCGTTCCGCAGCCATCTGATCTCACTTAATGTATCATCAATTGAAGTCATCACAGATGTAGATCACTTCGTCCCTGGAGTATCAAGCATGGCGATCGTCATCGAGCGGCCATTCCTTGGCTCCGCATTCCTGCCGAATAATTGCATCCGGGGACTTGCGACTTCCGCCCGTTCTTTCGGCGAGCAGTTCGATGTATGCAACTCTTATCAATCAATATCACCCTACACCGCGCGTGTGACGAGAAATCGCGGCAGATCCTCGCGTTTTCACGGCGCTGCGATCGTGTGCCTTGCACAATTCCTGCGCTCCACAGGATTGATTGGTGCGCGAACAAAAACCGAGAACCGGAGAGCAGTCAAATCCATGTCCGACACGCGGACGGCTCAAGCAGGAGCTATTAACGCACAACGCATGTCCCCATGGTCGATGGCAGCGGAATTTGCAAGCGTTTGACGGCTTTGTTGCCTGTTCAGGCTGGGCGCGACCTGACTTGGGACACAGCTCGCGCCTCGGAACGTAGCGATGTCGAGCTCTAGCGGCCCAAGCCGCGTAAAGCGGTGGCGGCTTCATTGCGATCGCCTCCTCTCTGATGCTGGCCAGTCCCGCGGTGCTACCGGGCATTCGCAATCGCTTACCCGATAAATAATTTATGGGCGAGGTGGACCTCATCAACAACATGGGAAAGCCATGGGGGCGATTGTTGAGGAAGGCGAGCCAGCCTGACTGCGATCCTCGGCACGCGGCACCCAATCAAAGAAACGCACGCGCCGGGGTTGGGATCTTGGCAATCCGAGGCAAATGTCGGCTAGACGCACTGTCGAGCCAAATGAGCATTCCACGGACAATCATTGCTATCGACATCCGGCTGTGCACGGTCGGCCTCAGAAGACCGATTTAATAGCTTGAATCTCACGCTGCGACAGGTTGTAGGCTTGCTGATGCGTAAAAGATAAAGGCCCGCTTGGCAGGCGTTGATGGCGCATCGCAAAATGGAGATCGAGGGGGCGGCCTGCTGATTGCCAGCTTTTGGACGATGGCCAGGAAAGCCATTTGCACCGTCGGCACGGGGCGCCGGGCCAGCCATTGTCAAGTACACTGACTAGTTGGAGTCGCGAAATGGCATGGATGATGGAATGATACAGGCAGCAAAATATGGCTGACCCCAGCCGTAATCGCGTTCTTAGCGGTCCAGCGAAAGCGCGCTGGGTGAACCGCCCGCGCTCGCAAGCAAGTACTCCAACGGAATAGACGGTTCATATCCGGCCAGAGGCGATGACCGGCAGGACTGATGGCCGCACAGAGCCCTGCGGTGAAAGCTCGGAAGGTCTTATGTCCTTTTCAAACCAGCCTCACGAGGGCGCTAGGCGAAATCGATCGCGCCAGCGACATCCTTGAATTCTCAACAGTGGTGTTCACGCACGACAAGCAAATGCGTCGATCATTCGGTGTTCCAGCAAAAGGCGACGGTTGAGTTTCAATCTAGATTTCTGCCGAGTTTCGAGGAAAGCGTCCGCGCCGGAAGATCGTGGGGCGACGCCACGACTTGCAACGCGTTGAGCCGAAAGGCCGGAGGTCAGGCCGGCCGGGACGTTTGCGAGAGAATAGTTTCTCGTGTATCGCAACTTGACGACGTTCTGATTGGGAAGGTCGGAATTAGGGAAGCTTTCCATATTTGCAGCATCATTCGGTCGGCACTCCAAAAGAGCGGAATGCCGCTGTGGAGCTATCAGAATCGTGCAACTCACGGCTAAGCCGTACGCCCTGAGGAGAAGCGGTCCGAGCAGTGAGGTAACCGACCAAATAAATCTCTCGATTGCAGCGTTCAACGGGCATGAAGCTGTCGAAGATCACTATCCTTCGCAGCGACACTCTCGCGATGTGGTGGCCAAAGATTACAGAACTGAACAAAAAAATCAGAAGGACTAGGTCTTGAGCCAGGCGGAGAATGACGTCGTCGAGCACATGCTCTCGTCATTGACGATCAGCTTGTTGCAGAATCGTATCGCGCCCTCTGACGAGCAGGTGATGCATCATTTTGGGTTAGCCTGCGAGAGAGCGGGACTGATCGCGACGGAGGAGATAGCAATACGGATCTTGAAACGTGTTTCACGCGAGATCAACGAGGCACAGTCGATGCTCGAGTTCATTGGTCGCGGCGCGGATCGACTACATTGAGCTCGACATACAGAAGCTCTGTGTCGCACCAGTCCAGATGCAGCTGTTCGATCATTCAGTCGAACGCGTAAGGGTCAAGTGCCGCCTCATCAGCGCTTGCCCGTCGAGATGTGCGACGGTGAGCCGAGGGGCAGTCCGGTCTTCGTGGCCGATGTCAAAATGGCTGGGAACTCGTCATCGGAGAAATTTAGCGAGCCCGTGTTGTTAACATCGGGTGCGCGCCGCGTCTCGTAGCCAAGGCCGAGCGGCGTTAGGCGCGATGGGCTGCAAGCTCAGCTATATAGCGTAAGCGTTTGAACGCAGGGGGAAGTGGGGCCGCCTCGCCGCAAGCGACAGCAAAGTTGCCGGCCTAAGCGTCCCGCTGCCGGCGTGCCGGCACCCGGCACCAGTCGGCCCAGCTCGAAGTGATTCGTCTGCGGAGCGCTGAGCCTAAGCTTGAGAAATTGATGGGGGCCGTCAGTTTCCTCGCTCCGCGGTCCGTCAGCTTATCGACAGCTGGCTCTCGTATCATGAACGTCGCTGCGCGCTGGCAGGTCCGGCTCAACGGGCGGCGATCTGGCAGGGGACACCAGGATAGACTCCAATATCAACCGATCCACGAGCGAGACTTCGCCTGGGTTCGCTACACCCTCTGAAGTTACTCGGTAGCACTCGCAGCAGCGTATTCGCGCCAGCAGTGCGTGAGACCTCATTGCAGTTAGCCGGTGGAGCGTCATCCATGGCGGGGGTTACCGGTTCTAAGATGCGCCGCCCCGGCGCGTTCGCTTCATTTTGCTACCGAAGAGACGACATCGATGAATGCAGAACAGCTTGGTGCTGGTACTCCTTCCGCAACTTCCGATTCGGAAAGCTCCGAACCGGGCTCTCCGGCCGCATCGCAGTGGGGAGAGGCCTTGACGGACGTGCAGGCGTCCGCCGCCGAGGCGGCTGCCTCGCAGGACGAGGTGTTGGCGGACTGGGCTGCCGAAGACGGGCAGGGGCAACATGAGGATCGGCAACAGGCGGTAAGTCGAACGAGGGCTTGGCGGGGCACGGGTGATCTCAATGAGCCGCTAGATCTGTCGTCTCTGTCCCTGACCGCCTTGTCGGCGTCCATTCTGGCCGGGTTGCGCCGCCTGAATGTCGACGACAATCAGCTCGACAGCCTGCCCGAGACCCTTCCGGCGAGCCTCCAACGGCTCTACGCCAGCAACAATCGGCTGACCAGCCTACCCGAGCTTCCACCTGGCCTGCGGCGGCTCTATGCCATCAGCAATGGGCTGACGCGCCTGCCCGCAGAGCTGCCGCCGGGATTGCGGCGGCTGAATGTCGACAACAATCAGCTGACCAGCCTGCCCGAACCCCTTCCAGCAACGCTTCAGGAGTTGGACGCTAGCGGTAACCGCCTGACCCACCTGCCCGAGCTTCCAGCCGGGCTCCAGCGTCTGAACGTCGACTACAATCAGCTGACGAACCTGCCCGAGCCTCTTCCGGCCGAGCTCGAATGGCTCAGCGCCAGCCACAACCGGCTGACCAGCCTACCTGAGACGGTCCCGCCCGAGCTGCTGTGGCTCGGTGCCAGCAACAACCAGCTGACCAGCGTGCCCGAGACCCTGCTGACGCAGCTAAGCCGTGACTCGAGTGTTGATCTGGAGAATAATCCGCTCGCCGATTGGGTGCAGGCCGGCCTGGCAACAGCGATGCATGCCGGAAACTATGCCGGCCCGCAGGTTTTCTTCTCGACCGCGGATGGAGCGGTGGAAGTTCAGCCGCGGTCCCTGCAAGAGGTTGCCGCGGACTGGCTCGAGGGCGAGCCCACGGCAATGGCGACTTGGCAGCACTTCGCCCATGAAGCGGGGGCCGCGGACTATGCACGCTTCCTCGACAGGCTCCGGGGCACCGTGAGCTATGGCAACGAGACGTTCCGCCAAGCCGTCGCCGAAGATTTGCGGCAGGCAGCCGTCAGGCCGCGTTTGCGCAAGCAATATTTCGAGTTGGCTTCGGGAGCGAACGAGAGCTGCGAAGATCGCATTACTTTGGCCTGGAACGGCATGCAGACCGCACGCCTGAACGCTGATGTCGAGGACGGCGTCTATGACGGGCGACTGGGCGAACTGCTCCAACACGGCCGCGTCATGTTTCGCTTGGAAGCGCTGGACGGAATCGCGCGCGAGAGGGTCAACTCGCTTCGTCGTGCCGATCCCGACGCGGACGTCGATGAAATCGAGGTCTACCTTGCCTACCAGACCCAGCTGCGCGACCCGCTCGAGCTGCGGCACATCGCTCCCGACATGCGCTTCATGAACGTCTCTCACGTGACCGAGGACGATGTGGCCAGCGCCGAGGCATCGGTGCGGAATCAGGAAGCGGCGGAATTTCCGGACTATCTGGCAACGCGCTGGCAACCGTGGGAAAGCGTGATGAGGCGCATCGCGCCCGAAGATTATGCTGCCATGCAGGAGCGGCTCGTCGACGCGATGGGCGAAGAGTTTCAAACCCGTCTGAATCGCCGACTGGCCGAGGAAGGTTTGACAGGCGTTGCCGATGCCGAGCGGGTGCTCGGAGCCCAGATCCGAAACGAGATCGCCCGCGAGATCAAAAGCGCGGTCATGCACCAGGTGCTCGGGAAACTCGGCCTTGATCTATGAGCCTCCTGTGATGGAAGGGCCCGTCGATCCGCCTAGCCGCCAAGGTGAAGACAGTCATCGATCCTTTCGAGGACGGGCGTGTCTACATGAGCCATTCGGCGAATGAGCTGCCGTCAATTGCCGGTCGCGTGGTCCGTGCGGACGACCACGGTAAAGATGCGCAATCCACCTGAAGATTCGTATACCGCAATTCATGCGTTCGCGTCCCGTTGAGAGCGCCATTGAAGACTACTCATAAGCCGGACGAATAGATGGCGAGCAGATCGGAATCTCAAGTAGCCCTTGTGCAACGTAGGCTGTCGATATCCGTCCCCCGAGATCGATAGGACTTTCGCAGCATCACACTCGAATCCAGATCGCGAAACATGCTGTAATTCCGTCGGATCCATTGATGCAGCTCGGTGGACCAGTCCTTCTCGTTGCGCAGATATCCGGTGAAGGAAAAGCTAATTCGGTCTATATATCTCTTGAGGAACAGCGGAAGCGCGGGAATCCGAAGCACCCGCTCGCCATCCATCGCTTCAGGTAATCCGCCGCGCAGCACGAATTCATTGTGGACGGTGACCAGCGACCCCGGCGGAATTCGCCGCCGCAGCATTTCGTAACCGCGAAAGGAGATGCGGTCAGCGCCCGCAACGAAGAGGATGATAGGGGCGACATAGCAGCGCGCCGTCTCCTTCATGAAGCCGATCTCCTCGCACATCTTGAAGAATTCGTCGAAGGCGTGAAAGCCGAGATCGATTACCTTGGGTACCCGATCGTGGATGACAAGAGGGTCCATCAGCTGCATCTTGCCGTAAGTATCGATCACATCCGCGGTCTCCGTGATGTTGGGGAGGTAGTCGAGCAATGATGGCTCTTTCAAGTTGACATCAAATGACAGAACTGTGCCGTTTTTCAGCAGCAAGAACTCGCTCATGGCCCGAGCGATGAGAGTTTTACCGACCTGCGGGCTAGGAGAGCAGATGATGTAGATGGGGGTCGCTAACATAGCCAGCAGATCAATTTCGTTTCGTACGTGGGCCCGACCTGAGCTCGCCGAATATGCGACTACTTCTCGCCGACCCGGGTGGCGGACTTGGCGCCGGCCAGTTCCGTCAAGTTGATGCGATCAAATTCGCTCCAGACATTTGCCAGCCAGTGCCGGACATAGCCGCGCAGCACGAAGGAGTTGTTCGCGGGCTCATCGTTGCGACCCTTGTTTGCGACGAAGTCTATGAATGGGACGGATGCGACTTCCACCTGCTCATAGGCCATCTCGTTAAGCTTCGGTATGACCAACTCAGTCGCATGTTTGATGCGGTGAAAATAGGAATTGTATGTCGCTTGATCCCACTGGAAGAATTGAGTGTCGTTGATGAAGTTCTTGACCAGGTAGTACTTTGCGCCGCTCATGAAGGTCGCGGTTTCCGCGATCTCGTCTAGCGAAGCGATGGATGATCCCAGGATATGGAACACGGCAAACGTAATCTGGCCAGACCGCGCCGAGTCCAGAAATCCGATGTCGCGCAAGGAAGCCAGCGCAGAGGACAGTAAGCCTGCGCGAGCATCGATGACAGTGACGGACAGCCCTGAGTTCAGGGTATCGAAGATCTTCATCTGATCCGCCGTCGTCGTCATGTCAACTATCTCGGTGATCTCGGGATAAAAGCGCTTCAGCGTTCCCCTCGGCGACTCCGTGTCGAATGCGCGTGTTTGCACATTGTTGACGCTGAAGTAGTCCAGTAGCGTTCGTGATACGGTCGTCTTGCCGACTCCTCCCTTGTCCGCACCGACCACAATTACAACTGGCTTCACCATGGAAATCTCCTGAGACACTCGCTATTGCCGCGCGCAAAGTGCGCAACCGGCGCGTCTCTGCTTTGGGTGCGAACATGGCAGAAAGAAGGGGCAATGAATCTTCGATGCGAGAGCTCTGCAACCGATGAATGTTTTCAACATCAAGCGAGTGACGTCCTTGGATCGCAACGACGATGCAGGCCGAGAATGGGGAGTAAATCACTTGTACTGGTGATCTACGTGAGGTTTGTGGGCGGCTGGAATGCGCGCCGCCAAGAACCACGGTCTGCCTGTGGTGATCGGCGATTGCCATAGGTCATCTATTGCTGCCGCTATCTAGATTGGCATGAAGCGAGCGAATCTTACGTAGCGTCAGATTGCGAGCTCGGTGGAAGCGCAATCGAGGCGGTGCTACGCGTCCGACTATGGTTTGGCAGATCATCAAAGGTCTGCCGGATCAGATCGTCGTCTTTTCGGCAGACAGCGAAGTGGCTGGTCAATTACTGAGAGATGACCCTGAACGACCGAAATCTCACTCTGCTGAAGAATATCGAGATATGCGAGCGCTGATGCTGACGGAAATAGCAAGCATGCATCTGTTCGCGCCGAGGCGAGACTATCGTGTCATGGAGAACAAGATCGAAAGGTGAGCAGGGCGCGCCGGCCGACGGCGGTGGCGAAGCGATATCGAGGACTCTCCGTCGTCGGCGTCGAGCGATCGGGACGATCTTTGTCTTGGGCACAGAGTTCGCCGATGAGGCGACGTGGTGCAGGTCGAGAAGAATCTGCAGGGAATGAACGATGGTCTGGCGCCTGTGCGCTCTCGCTGGGCCGCTTCCTTGGGTGCGGCAGACGGTGTACATTACCGTTTTAAAGCGCCCACTCTGACCACTCTTTCGATTTGAGGCAAGCCCGCCTGAAATGGGGTGCGAGGTGCGCGTCCAGTTCTCGTTTCTTCTGGTCGGTCGCGCTTTAGATAATTGGTCTGCATACTCGGCCTCGGCGTAAAGCTACATCATGCTCACCTTCATATCCTTCATGGGACAACTACCGAAGCTTGTTAGGCATCCCCTAGAGCTGCGCTCTAGGGGGCATCGATCCCGCTGGCGCCACGGTACGAACGCCAGCCGACCAGGGTAACGCAACTCGAGCACAACTGAATGCGACTAAGGCGGATACTTACTGCAACAATCGAGGCAGGCGTGGAAAACAGGAAGTGTCGACCTCATTGCTGCCGCCGAAGGCCGCCGAAAGTAGCGATCCCCTTCCGCCGCGAAGAGCTCCGATCCGGCGATTGCTGGTCAGGCCGGAAATGAAAAGAATTAAGAACAAGCCATTTGGTAAGCGGTTATTTCCACGTCTGTGCCATTCCCCCAATGGCACGACCACAGTGGAAGCTCTGCCTCAGCGTATCGCCCTCTGAGGCCGTTTTTCTTGGTGATAGCTCTATTTTTGCAATTCGCTACCTGAAGACTTCAAGCCGGACTACCGCCTTGTTTGGCAAAGCGATTGAGCAAAAGCGGCACTCGAGCGGCCGCGTGGTAACTGCCCGATGATCGAATATCTCCGCGAGCTAAAGGCGGGTGGCTAGACGCACTCTGCGCGCAACAGGGAGGCGCTTGCTAAGCGCCTGGGCTGCTAGAAAGTCAATTCGGTGGCGCCGTCGGGGCGGCGCCTAGCTGCTCGGCGCCTGGCGGGGGTGTGGTCCCCGATGGCATGGTGGTCGGCTGCGCTGCGTCCTTTGGGGAGCGGCCGACGATAATTGTGAGCAGACCCGCGCCCCACAGCCGCTGCGCTGCTCTCTTGGCGTCCTCCAACGTCACCCCATCGACCACGGCGTTGTGCTTTTCGAAATAGTCGATGGGCAGCTTGTCAAGCTGATGCTGCAACAGCGTTCGCGCAAGCTTTGATGATGTGTTGAGAGCCAGTACTTGCGAGCCCTTCAGGTAGGACTTTGCATCATCGAGTTCCTGCTGAGTCGGTCCTTCCTCGGCGATGTGGCGGACCTGCTTCTCGATTTCTTCGACCGTTTCGCCGGCACGATCGGCGTAGGTGCCGCTATTGCCGAGAAACATGGCTGAATGATCCAACCAGACCAGGTTCTCACGGACCGAATAGGCCAGTCCGCGCTTCTCGCGGATTTCGCGGAACAGGCGCGACGTCAGGCCGGCACCGCCGAGAATGTGGTTGACGACATAGGCGGCCATGAAATCGGGCTCGCCGCGACGGACGGCTGGACCGCCAAAAGTCACAGCTGTCTGCGGCACGTCGAGCGGAATAAAGACCCGCTGCGGCGGCTTTGCTGCGACGACTTCGGGAACCGGCGTCACTTCCGCTTTGGTCGGCAGGCTGCCAAAGGACTTGTCGAGCAGTTTGCAGAGGACCCCTGGATCGACGTCGCCGACCACCGCGATCTTGAGCGTGTCTTTTGCGATCACGCGTCGGACATAGCCCTTGAGATCCGCGACCTCGATCTTCGGCACGCTTTCCAGCGAGCCTCCGGCTGGGCGAGCATAAGGATGATCGCTAAAGGCGACTTCGAGGAACTTGCGATGGGCCAGAGACGAAGGATCGGTCGAGTTGTGCCGAAGGCGCGCAAGCACAGTGGCACGGATCCGTTCGATATCGGCCGCGTCGAAACGCGGCGAGGTTAGCGCCATCCGTAAAAGTTCGAAGGCCTCGTCCGCGTTGTCCTCGAGCGTGCGCAAGGCACCGCGGAAGTGATCATGGGTCGAGCGAAAACCCAGCTCGATGGCACGACGGTCGAGCCGCTCATGAAAGGTCTTGAAGTCAAGGTCGCCGGAACCTTCCTTGAGCAGGCCAGCAACCATGTGGCCTACGCCAGGTTTTTGAGGTGGGTCCTGAGTCGCGCCGCCGGTGAAGGCAAATTCCATCGCGATCAACGGGACAGTGGAATCCTGCACGAACCAGGCTTCTATGCCGCAAGACGAAACCAGGCGCTTGATCCCGGTCCGCGCAAGCGTCCTCGTGGCCGCAAGCGAATTTGGCGAAGCGAGCATCGCGATTGGGAGCGAGGCTCCCCCGAGGAGGATCCCACGTCGTGTGCAAGGATAGATCACTAGAGCGTCTCCCCGTAGTTTGGCGTAGACTCTTTGATGAGATAGCCGGTCACCGATCGTTTTTTGTCGAGCCATTTCCGCACGGCCTCGTGCACCTGCTGTGCACTGACCGAGCGGATGCCGTCCGGCCAACCGCGAATATCGTCGATGCATAGTCCCGTTGTCAGGCCGCGGCCATACCAGCGCGCGAGCATTTCCTGATCGTCCTGGGCGTAGGTTATCTGCGCGATCAGCCGCGTCTTGACCCGATCGAGATCTTCGGTGCTCGCGGGATTACGCGTAATGTCGGC
The DNA here is from genome assembly GCF_004212635.1 of Bradyrhizobium genosp. SA-3. GTDB lineage: Bacteria > Pseudomonadota > Alphaproteobacteria > Rhizobiales > Xanthobacteraceae > Bradyrhizobium. The sequence goes on from NZ_PSRT01000006.1 coordinate 88,517, forward strand.
GATTACCTCGTCGATGGAGCGCTCGATCTGGCTGAGTTTGACGCCAGGTTTTGGTATGGCAGAGATCGCGAATTGCGAGGGATCGAGCGCGGCAGAGTGGTAGCTCGCTCTGGCAGCGACCGCGAGCTGCTTTTCGACCACCAGCGAGCGATAGAGATATGAGTTGACGCCGCCGCCCATCAACTGCTGTAGCACGCCAAGCACTGGACCCTCGCCGGCGGCTGCGGTGCGAGCCGACGGTACGAGATAATAGCGGTGCAGGGCTGGCTGCTCGACGCGGGAATCGGCCAACGTCACTGTGCGCGGCGCCGCCGGCGTCGGCTCCTGCGGCCGCAGGCGTTCCAGGGGAATCGATGGTTGCGTGGGGATGGCGCCAAACGTCTTCTCCAACATCGAGCGGACTTCCTTGGGAGCGACGTCTCCAGCGACAATCAGGATCGCGTTGTTCGGTGCATAGAAGCGCTTGTAGAAGGTAAGCGCGTCCTCTCGGGTCAGCTTTTCGATTTCCTGGCGCCACCCGATAATGGGGCGACCGTAGGGGTGGTTGAGGTAAAGCGCCGCCATCACCTGCTCAGCGAGCCGTTCACCTGGACGGTTAGCGACGCTCTTATTGAATTCCTCCAGCACGACGTCGCGCTCGGACAGCACGCTCTCATCTTTGAGAATGAGACCGGTCATGCGGTCGGATTCAAATTCCATCATCTTGCCGAGGTGCTCGCGCGGCACGTTCTGGAAGTAGCTGGTGTAGTCGAATCCGGTGAAGGCGTTCTGATTGCCGCCGGCGCGGAGCACGGCCTTGGAGAATTCATTCGCCGGATATTTGGAGGTGCCCTTGAACATCAGGTGTTCGAGGAAATGCGCAAGCCCCGATTTGCCAGGCGGCTCGTCGGCGGAACCGACCTTATACCAGATCATCTGAGTCACAACGGGTGTGCGATGATCCGGGATCACGACCACCTCCAAACCGTTCTGAAGCGTGAAGCTAGCTGGTCGATCTGATCTGATCGTGTCGGGAAAGACGCTACCCTCTTCAGGAAGGTATAAGTCAGTGCCATCATCCGTTCCGTGCTTGACCGCCGGCGCGGTGCGCCTCGTCGAGTCGGAGGCTTTAGCGGCGGTACCTCCCGCCTTGGCGGTGACCGAAATCCGGTTCTTCATGGCATCGCCTTTCGTTCCATACTGATCCACGTTTGTGGCGGACAAATCCGACAAAGCGGGGAGCCGCACGTCGTTTGGCAAAACAGCAGAGCAAAGGCCGGACCAATTGCCGGATGGCGTACTCACGGTCGGGCGCACGCCAACTGGACACAAAACAGAACTGGCGCGTACTATTCTGGCCAAAGGTGAACCGTCGACATGTCGTGAACACGACATTGCGCACAACGCGTCAGGACAACTTGGCGTTACTGATAGAATGGAAACTAAAAGGTGGATTGAGCGGCGATATGACGCCCGTGCAACTCTCGTTACAGATCTTGCTCTACACGATGAGTGGCTTGGCAATATTTCTCATGGTCGCGAGGCGGGAATCGGCGAGCAGCTCCTTGGAGTACACTGCGCCGAAGTAGTCGAGGACGAAGGTGCCTGAATAACGTAGATTATCGGCCGCACGGATTAGGTTATCGAGAATTGTGGCGGCTTGGTCGATGCGGTCGCGATAGCGTGCGCGGATAACGTTGACGGCGTTCATCGAGTGGACCGCCTCGTCGGCAATAACCTCCCGCAGCCAATGATGGAACGTGTCGTTCCCAAGGGCGTCATAAAATGGCTTTTCTGCTGCATAGGCGCGGCAAGTGCACATCTCATCAAACGCGATTATAACCATTAGGGAGAATTCGTCCTTCAGGTGTTCAACGATCGGACCAAAATCATGCGTTCGGGCCTCCAATCTCGCCCGAAGATCCTTTTCCGATCCGTCAGCCACAAGTTCAATGATTCGGATGAATCCGTCGGTGTGGCGCTCTTCGTCAATCGCCCAAGCGTTGAAGAATGCCGCGGCTTCATCGGAAGCAATAAGATTTCGCGCCACTAATTCTTGTTTCAGATAACGGGCGTCATATTCCGTGTACAGATCAGGCCACAATTTGTCCCAACGTGCACGGACAGCCGACGGCTCGGCGGCGAACATCGCTGGCGTAAGAGCATCGAATAATTCTTTTGGACTCCAGTTCCGTCGAAACGGCGTGATCATCCGAGTGCCCCTAATCGCGTACGCTGCAAGCGCTCCGGCGCTACATTGTTGTCATCTGTTGTCAGCCGTACGCTCGCACAGCATATGCTACAAACAAACAAAGGATGCCGTCGTCTCCTTGTTTTGGTAGGCTGATGCCCAAAGGCCTTTCGGCTGGCTGGTGCCTCCCCTTGAATGGCGCAGTAGCCTTTCATGATACACACGACCGCAAAACCAGGGACACTCGTCATTGCTAGTCGCCCGTCCAACACGGCCTCACCTGACTCCGGCGGGGCCGCCATGCTGAAAGGCACCATAGTTTCAGCAGATCCACGACACCGCCTGTTGAGGGGTAGGACTGCGGCACGTTTTGAAGCACAATTAGCGGCACACGTGGCATCGGATGGGAGGCCCGGGCCCCAATCGGATGTGCACCAAGGGGTGGTTAGTCTGCGAGATCCCGGCCGTTAGCCTCGTTCCCATAGCCTTTTACTTTTCGGCACTTGCGGCGATACTATTTGAGATGAGCATCGATGAGTATCTCTGGCCTTCTTCGATTCCGCTTAATTCTCGGCGAATCCCTGTGCACTCCCGCCGCGCAAGCGCATCGCTAAATCAAGTAAACCGAGCCACGGAAGGTTATGCGATTACCTACACGACCTCGTAGATCGCCTAGGGTTGCGGGATTAAGAGGATTTGTCACTAAGCAGCACTTCGGTTGTCGACCGGCGAGGTAACAACTGCTCAGTCTCGCTAGCTTCGATGAGACGGAGGAAGTCACAGTTGTGTGCCGTTTGCTGTTTATGGAGGCAAGGGGATGCCGACAAAGCACCGGCCCTCTCCGTCCTTCAAATCACGAATAAACGGATTGCTCACTACTCTTGAGGATTCGAAAGACAGGCCAGATCGCAGTCATCTGATTGAGATTGCAAGCCGAGACGTGCCTCGTTCCGTTAGCTATTTCTACATTCCGCTTAACTGAGACAACGGGGTGCAGAAGCGCCCGGATGGAGCACTGCCGAGCCGGCTTTTATGTGGATGTGCTCCTTGTGGAAGACGTTCATTATCGGCCCTCTCATGCCGGCAAGATTCTGCCAACCATTCACGCCTTCCACTCCGATCGCTAACGGATCGAAAACGGTTTTCGAGCAAGTTCTTGCCCGGGATAGCAGGGGAGGAGATCCACACATGACCGGACCGGCCGTTATGGAAAACGTGCGCCGCTATCGCGCGATAGCTTCGTTGTGCCGTCAGTCCGCCGCATTTCGGCCAATCCAACGGGACTCATTACTAGCGCAAGCTGCAGAGTGGGAGGAACGCGCGATCGCGGAGCTCGAGAGATACTTTAGTTCCTCGGCCGCATGTTTTCGTTGACGGCAGCGGGCGCTTCGCAGATCTACGATCGAACAATAAGTAAGGTTCACGAGGGAGAACGGTGGCCAGGTGATCCGGTTGCGCAAGCCAGCCCTGGTGAAATCATGTCGGCGTTGGCGCTACTGTCTTCAGCTGCGGCAAAGATATAAGCTGCCTGCTCGCGCATTTGGCATCTTTGTTCTTGTTCCACTTGTCGCCCCGCTTGGCGGGATCAAGCGCGATCATCGCGTTACTTACCTCAGCAAACCCCAACGCTGCTGCGCGAGCTTTCGCTGGGCGATTGAATGCGTAGAGAGGACGAGCGATTCGTCGCCATCGAGCCGGAGCTGTCGTTCCAGGAGGATATCGCCTGGGTTGTTGGCCAGCGGATGAGTGACCCTGAGATCTAATCGTCGAGGTGCTGTCATCTCGTCCAGGAAACTTATCGCGCTCGACGGAACACTTTGAGATATCAACCGCTGGCGGCTCGGAAACAAGCGAGTACGGCGGGGTTGCCATCCAAGATCGACCGGAGGAAGAATTCGATGGCGCCCAATTCTTAGTAGAGACTATGTCCTGGAAACGTTTGACTATCAGTTCAGTACGACCCATTGTTCGTGGGTCGGTCGCGGATACACTTGGCGTGTGGTTGGGTTACTGATTTGGTTATACATGCCGGTTTCATTGTACGAACTGTCGCTTCGCCGGGAATTTAACTCTTGAGCCTCCACGGCGGCTGATAATCGGCTAGCTGTCGGTAAGCTGACAGAGAGGCACCGAGCAACTGCGATCCGCTCTTGTTCGTTGGCTACGTCTAACGGTACGGTGCGTGCCGGCCATCCGCTTGCAGTTGTGGACCCGGATTGCCGTTCTGCGTCGTCCCTTCAAGGGCGAGCGACAGCTTGAGATTGTTGCTCAACATCGGATTTTCTGGGTCAATTGCCAGAGCTTGGCGGTATAGCGTTTGCGCCTCGTGATGGCGGCCCTCGTGATCGAGCACAACACCTTTGGCATTCAGTGCGCGCAGGTCGCCGGGTGCTGCAAGCAAGATGTTGTCGAGCACCTCAAGCGCCTCATCAGGGCTTTCACGCATCAGCAGGCCCCGCGCAAGAGGAATCGCTGCATCGACATTATCCGGTCGTTGCTTCAGCGCATCGCGCAAAGCCTTCTCGTCAGCATCCTGACCGAGGGCGTGAGAGATGCGCTCGCGAATAGCTGGATCGACCTCCTTGGCCCCAACCAGCTCTGCCGTAGACGCCGGCTGCTGTGAAAGACCCGACTTGTGCGAGTTAGCGCAACCCGCGAGCAGCACGATGACAAGCATGGGGAGAAAGGCCGAGCACGAATGGCGACGAAAGTTACGCCAGCGCCGCAGAACATTAATCTTACATGAATTCATAAGCGACCTCACGACCACACACCTGTGCTCGTCAGCCAGCCGCAGGGAGGAGGTCACGATGCCCGCCTGTAGGAGTCTTGTCCTTGCCAGGCGCAAGTTTGACGGAGCCAATCGGCTGGACGGTGAAATCCGAGGCGAGATCCTGATACGAGAGAACAGGTAGGTCTATTCCATTGCGGGTGAGAAAGCCGCGGACGAAGCGCCGGATATCCATCGAGCCCAGGATAACTGGCTGGTTCTGACTGCGCGCGATGCTCGAATGGATCTGGCGAAATTGTGAAAGTAGCATCTCGCTTTGCCGATCCTCCAAAACGAGGTAGGGACCGACAGCGGTCTCGCGCACCGCACCTCGCACGATATCCTCGGTCTCACGCTCGACGATAAAGGCCGCCACAACACGATGGGCGTTGGCATAGCGGTGACAGATCTGCCGCTTCAGAACGGAGCGCACATATTCGGTGAGCAGTACGGCATTTTGCTCCCGTTCGCTCCATTCTGCAAGCGCCTCCAGAACCAAACGGGTGTTCCGGATCGGGATGCCCTCGTCCAGCAAGCGACGTAGGACATCCGCGATGCGAGGGATCGGTGTCGTGCGCAGCACCTCCTTCACCAGATCGGCATATTCCTGCTCCATCCGGCTAAGCAACTGACGCGTTTCCTGAATGCCCACCAGGCGCTGTGCATAGCGTGTCAACGTCGACTGGACGCGCAAGGCGATGATTTCGCTCGGACGGTGGTGCCCTATTCCGGCAGCTTTGAGAGCAGGCGCATGGCCTTGTTCGATCCAGATCCGATTCGTGTCTGGGTCCCGCCAAAAGGGGATCCCGCTCAATTCAATGTTCGCCACGTCGTCGTTAAGTAAGAGTTGTGTCGGGTCAATGGCGCCCTCTTCCACCGGCACTCCTTCGACATCCACCCGGAATTGCGATTGGGCCAGGTGCTGTGCGCTTTGGGCGGGAATGCGTGGAATTGTGATGCCAAGATCAGCTGAAACCAGTGCCGAAACCCGTGCGACGCACTGCTCGAGTTCCCCTACGTCGATTGCCTGCATCAGGCTCGGCGCCAGCAACAGCGTAATCGGGAGTGCCTCCGCGGGCACGGTTTGCTTCTGACCTTGTGCGGAAGCGGGAGCCGAACCGGTGGGACCGGCGCTGCTCTTGGGAGCGGTCTTGCCCTCTTGCACGCCAACCTTGAGAAAGCTGGCGGCGGAGAACAGCGCGGCCAGTATGACAAAGGGGGGCAAAGGGAAGCCAGGAACGAATCCCATCACAAGCAAGACACAGGAGGCCAAGCGTAGCGCTTGTGTGCTGGCCGTAAGTTGGTTGACGATATCGGCGCCGAGATTGAGTCTGGAAGGACCGTTGACACGAGTGACAATGGTTGCGGCTGTAATTGACAGCAGCAGGGCCGGAATTTGCGAAATGAGCGCATCACCGATCGTCAGGATGGTGTATTGATGCATCGCCTCCTCGAGGGACATGCCCTTGGAGAGCGATCCGATCGTGATGCCACCCAGCATGTTGATGCAGATGACTATTAGTCCGGCTATGGCATCGCCCTTCACGAATTTCATGGCGCCGTCCATCGCGCCGTGCAGTTGGCTTTCTCGCTCCAGCGCGCCGCGCCGGCTGCGGGCTTCGTGCTGATCGATATGGCCGTTGCGCAGCTCCGCGTCGATAGCCATCTGCTTGCCCGGCAGCGCATGGAGCGTGAAGCGCGCCGATACCTCCGCCACCCGTTCGGCGCCCTTGGCGAGAACCATGAACTGCACCATGGTCACGATCAGGAATATGACAATGCCGACGGCGATGTTGCCGGATATGACGAAATCGCCGAACGTATGGATGATGCTGCCGGCATCGCCCTCGGCTAGGATCAGTCGCGTCGTTGCAACGGTAAGAGCGAGACGAAAGACGGTGGAGATCAGGATGACGCCCGGCAGGGACGAAAAGTCGAGCGGCGTGTTGAGATACAGGGCTACCATCAACAGCAATATGGCAAATCCCAGATTGAAGCCGATCAGCATGTCGATCACGACGATCGGGATCGGCATGATCATCATTCCGATCGCCAGAAGAAGCATCAACGCGACCATCAAATCCGGGTGAGCCGGCGCGCGCGTGATGAGATTTCGTAGAAGGTTGGCCATGAGAAGCCTTATTGTTGTTTGATTGCAGCTGTGCTGCCCCGCAACAAAACATAGCGTTTGAAGACGGCTTGCGCTTCGGTGATGCGGCCAGCGTGACGCAGGGCGTGGCTGCGCATCAGCATCAAGGGCGGAGCCGAAGACGGCTCGTCATCCAGTTTGTCCAGCCTGTCCAATACCGACAGTGCTTCGTCACCGCGACGCTCCGAGATGAGAGCGTAGGCCAGGATGCGGAGCAGGCCGATGTCTTGAGACTGTTCGTGAGCGACCAGCCGCAACAGAGCCAGGCTCTGGGCGCTCTGTCCGCACGCAAGGTAGACATAAGAAAGCACGCAGAGCAAATCTCGCTCCGGCGCGGAGATCAGGTCGACAGCGCCGGCTTCGGAAACGATTGGCGGCTGTGTAGATGTGAAGTGTTGCACTTTGTCTGGCCCGACCATCGCTAGCCTTTGATCAAGCCGTTGTGACTCTGCCGGAGCAGGATTAAACGTTGCAGTTCCAGTTGCAGAAGGGCGGCTCCTTCACGTGGCACCAAATCCTCTGGCGCGGCTGATAGCGTATCAGCCAAACGCTCCAGAAGAAGGCCGTGTTGCTCAGGACGCAGAACATGCGAATGACGTAAGCGCGGCGTCACGAAGGAGAGCAGACTGTGCGCGAGATTTGGCTCATTAAGCCAAGCGAGATCCGAGCCTGGCTCGATCTGACCTGGCGGGGCGCGCGCCTCGTCGAAATTGATGCGCGAAACTGCATCGATCGAACTGAGCTCGAGCGCGCTCTCGATCGTGGCGTCCACCAACCGATCCAGCACGTCACTATGACGAGAAATCGAGGTGTGGCTCTTGTCATCATTGCCACGCGTCCGGTCAATCCCGATGGACTTGGCTCGAGAATTGACCGGCGTAATGGCAGATGCATGATGATCAACGTTTGGCTCCTGAAAAGAGGTGCCGGGCTCGACGGGATTCGGGGGCAGCCTAGTCATGGCACTTTGCTTCCTTACCTACGGCCTAAAACGCTAATAGGATAGAGTGGCAAGCCGGCCATCCCGGCTCAGCAGAACACGCCCTTCCTCGATCCCGTAGACGGTCCATCCATTGCTCAAGAGCGCGCCGACGAAATACTTTTGACCAGCAATGACAATATAGGGGGCGCTCCCGCGCCAAACAGCTTGGACCCCAATTGCGGGAGGCGTCTTCTCATTCTTGATAGCCACCGCATTGACGAGCGTATAAGCGCCATTGCTATTGTGATCAAACCGCTGCTGGACGTCTCGCCATGTGGCGAGCGAGGCGGGCGTCACGGTGCCGTCGGCGGTGACAACGCCCGCCCCAGAACCGACCTTGATGCCGACAAGGCCCGCTCTGTCAATTTCCTCTTGCAGCCTCTCGGCAGCTGCATCGGTGGCCAGAGCATCAGGAGCGGTGAGCGCCAGCTTGGGTGCAATGTCCGTAGCAGGGGACGACGGACTTGACGCCACAGTGGTGTCGGTCTGGACAAAACTGGATGAGACTGCGCCAGCCGCGGCAGAGCTAATCAGGACCAAAGCGAGAAAGGCGAGCGATATACGCCGGCGGTCGATGGAGCCAGCTTGTTTGTAGTCCTCGATCGTCCAGCGAATGGACATCGCCCCGGCATGCAAAACGACAGGAAGAGGGACAACAATGGACTCGTTCGGTAAAACAGTCTCGTGCCCCTCGATCCTAACGTCCCTCGCAAGGGCCTCGATCTCGATTGAATTGGAATGGGGGGTGACACGAAGATGGTGCGGTTCGAGGCCTTGTTCGACGAAGATTAAGTCAGCATCGAGGCTGCTGCCAATCAGACACGATCCGACCCCCACTTTACTTGTCAGCCCGGAGTAACAGCCCGACAACACTTCGAAATGCGGGCAATTTGGTTCGTTCACGGTCGGTTTCCTGAACAGCGAACGGAACCGTACGGCAAAACCGTACGGCCCGTTGCGACTTCACAGACTAAGCAGCCGGGGAAAGTGGGGCGGCGACGTCGCCCCATCTCATCCCTTACTGCACCCGCTCATCGGCCGCTTTCTTGACGGTCGAGAGCTCGGTCGAGACGACGCGAAGTTCCACATCCCTCTCAGCAGCTTTTGTGCTGGTCAAAGTCAGAGCGGCGATTTGCCGTTGGAATGCCGCCTCTCCAGCAGCTTCAGCAGCCGTGGAAGCGGCTGCAGCAGTAGCGGTGCCGGCTGCCCCACCTGCAGTCGAGGTATGAGACGCACCAACATTTTTAGTCATACTATTCTCCTGTGTGCTCGAATTGCGCCGCGACCTGCGGCTCCTATTTCCTAACGTCGCAACATGCGGCGTCAGGAATCCTCCTCTGTCTCGGCCATGACGTCGTCGAAATGGCTCATTGCACTATTCGCAAATTGGAGAGCAACGGCTCCCAGGGCGACGCTGAACGCTTGCTGCATAGCGGCTTCTTGCGAGTTGCCGCCCGGAGTGGACGCGCCGCCGTTTACGGGAATGTTTGCATCAGGCGATCGGGCATGATCGTCGCGCTCGCCAGGCTTGTGAGATTCTTTTTTGCCGCCGTTTTTGCCGCCAGCCGCATGCAGGTCAGCATCAACGTGCCCAGCGGCGCTAGAACTCGTAACGCGCATCGGGTTCTCCTATGTCAATTCAATCGTGCCAATGGAGGCAGTTTCCGCCCTCCACTATGCAAGTATTAGCTTTCGACAAGCTGACGAGTCGTAGAAAATGCAATGAGCCGCTGGTCGATCATCATTAAACGTCTTCACCTGCCGACCGTATTTGAACAAGTTGCTCGCGAAAGCTGGAGATCAGATCGTTAAGACAAACAATCGTTTGTGGAGCTTGACCGGGTGAGCACGTTGCTCATCGTTTCGAAAGCTTCAATAGGCGAAATATCAAAGCCACCACTAATAAAAGCGTTTTGAGGGCCGACGTGCTGCAATCTCGGGCTCACGTCCCTTGCGATGCCTCCGAGCTCTTTCGACAATTTGCTTGCGGTCAGGCGAAGCGGCATGGAGCTTGACCTGGTCGGGAGCGAGGCGGAAAACTAGAGTGACGGCCGATTCAGCGGCCAAGAGCCGTCCCTCGGTCCTGGCGGGCCCATAGCAGATCCGTCAATCGCGACCCAAAAGAGCCCTTCGACTTCTACCGCTCTGGACCAATGTGCTCTCGATCTCGCGCAACCGGCAGGCTCCGCGGCTGCCGGTCTGTCGCGTAGTGTTAATGCATCGCGCTCTTGACAGGCGGGGTATGCAGTCGATGGAACTTCACAGCGGCAGACTGGGCTTGAGGTCGGATTCGGGCAATCGAGTGCGGCCAACATAGTTTGTACGCAGTGAAGAGCCGAAATAAGTTCCTCGGATTCGGGGCGGTCTCAAGTATGCTGGTAGAGCTTGCGCGACCTACTGCTCGGCAGAGAGGCCCAACCGCGCGGAGGCCGCGCTAGCTCGATTAGCGTTTCCAGCGTGATCCTGAGAAGATAGCGTCGCTCCGGCTAGGCGTTAGCGCCTGCAGCTTGCAAGCGCTCGGACTCGATGCGAGCCTTCAGGTTATTCAGATAATCCTCCGCGTAGGACTGGGCCACCGAGACCGGCAGGTTGATGCCGGCCGTCGCGGCTTCTTGAATTGCCTGCTTCACCAAGCCTTCTCGCATTGCTAATTTGACCTCAGGTCCGGCGATGCAGCCCACCGCCTGTGCCGCAAGGCTCAGCCCGGCTTCTTCCAGCGCTTGCTTTATGTTGCCGCCACTGATGGCAGTGTGAAGAAGATTTGCAGCTTGCGCCTCGGCTTCGAGCACCATTGACGCCAGATCGGCCAATTCACCCAAGCCTGGAATGAAGCCAAGTACACCGACTGCTGTCGCGGCCCAGTCGATTACCTTAGAGCCAACTTTGAGCACGTCATCAAGTGCGTGCATGAAGGCACCACCGTTCTTTTTGGGAGACTTGATGTCGGGCTGGTCTGCCATGCCCATCGTCATGTCCGCGACCGCGTCCTGCTCGGCAGGCGTTCGGACGGCATGCGTCTTCACTTGGTGAACGGTGCGGTTCGCACCCGACATGTTGTTGAAGAACTGGTTGAAGTCGCTGTTGCTGATGTTGCCGGAATCGACCGTATGGCCGCCGCCGAAGTCGAAGAACTTGTGGTGGGTTTTGTAGCCCGTAATCGCGTTGTTCATCAACCCAAACAACACAGGATCGGAGAGCAACTGGGAGGCCGCCTTTCGCACCTCGGGCGCGAGGCTCTTATCATCGACCATGCTCGCCAGCTTTTCCCGGGTCAGGTCACCCTTCCCGAAGAAAGCGTTTTGGTTCCTGCTGATCGTATTGAGCGTATCGAGCTCGGCTTGCGTGAGATTCATCGATGATGAAGCAACCTGCAGGAAGTCCTCTTTGTGGACCTTGTCTATCGAGCCACCGTACAACTGCTTCCATTCATCCGGGTGGTCGAGGAAGTATTGAGCGGCCGCGAGGACCTGTGGCGGGCATTTGCCGGTTTTAGCTTCGCCGTCGACGATCCGCTTGAAATCCGCAAGGCTCAGGTTCTTAGGCAGGTTGTCGGCATAGCGATAGAGCTCGCGCAATGCATCGGTCTGGGTCATAACCGATGGACCGCCATTCCGGGTGCCGTCGGAAGGGATATAGTTTTGCGTATAGCTCTTTGCCCGCTGCTCCTGGAAAGCAGCAACCTGAGGGTGGTGATCGGAGAAGCCGGAGAGATCACCTGCTTTGATCTTCCCGCCGCAGCGGCCGTCACCTTGCGAGCCTATCGCATAGAAGAGCTCTGGGTCCTGTTGCAAGGCCTCGATCGCCGCCTTTAGATCCGGCGGTGTGGAGGGATCGTTGGCCAAATCTCCAAGAGATTTCCAATCCAGCGGGCATTTATCTTTGTGTCGGTTCAGCACCGACACAATCTGCAGCTCGGCATCAGTCAGCGTGCCGCTGTTCCACGTGATCCTAGAGCTTTGTACGGGTGCCTCTGCAATCTTCGGGGCGCTCGCAGCGGAGGAGGACTCCGCGGAGGATGGCTCTGGGGCCTGCTGACATGCGTCCAGTGCGGCCTTGATCTCCGGCGGGAGGATGTTCCGCACCTCCTGCGTGAGTTCCTCCGTCAGCTGCTTGGCTGAGTCTGCAGCCGCCGGATGCTGTGGTGTGGAATGGTCATCGGCATTGTCTTTCAACGAGAAACTAGCCAGCATCGCCTCGAAGTTTGAAAGATCCCGCGCCGATGAGGGTCCGGGGGCGAGGCCGGACAAAGTCGAGCTGGCGGTTAGCGATAGGTTGTTGACTGACATTATACGTCCTCTGATTTGAGATCGCACCACAAGCCGGTCATGTGGCGCAGCCCGAGAATCGCGACGAACAACGAGCAAGAAATGTCGATAGGCTTCGATGGCTCCTACCACTTGCTTCCGATTGCTCAGTGCGCCCCCAGCGCTCAGTTCCGCTACAATCTATAGGCACATCGCCGTCTAGATATTCACGCCATATGGTAGGTTCGATTAGCTTTCCAAAAGCTGACGGCGCTCAGAGGTTTCACAACGGGACGCGCAATGATGGTGTGAGAGGCCGTGATGGGTTCTCGATATCGGAATCGGCTTGCTTGTTATGCTCGATCGCTCGCCTCCGGGCCAACTCGGTCGAATTAACGAAGCCGAGTCTGCCGCTCTGCGGATGGTCACGTGCGCTGATTCGTGCAACAACGTCGCAGGTCTCCGCAGCATCTTATGGTGAAATCACCCACGCGTAGCGACCTCGCGCCTGCGCCCAACGAGAGTGTTGGCGCTTGCGTAGATGCTGCGGACCGTATTGCCCCGAGCAGATCGAAGCTCAGCTGCGCTTGGCATTCTTCATGTCATCATGCTTAGCCGCTTGGCGAGTGTTCGCTCGAACCTACAGGCCAAAGGGAAGGGTCCAGCGACGGTTTGAGACGAATAAAACCTTCTTCTCGCCATTCCGCCGTGTGAGGCACACCCAGGATGGTGAACGTTGTTGTCCGGACACCCCTGGTAGGTATGAGATCGCGGCTTCTCAGCATTTCGATCTGAGCGGGCGTAGCTGTTTGGCCAGTAAAGACCCAGTCGTCCTTGGCGCGACGACCGCTCGCCATGGCGAAATCTCCAATTTCCGGCGGAGCAACCCCTGCGGGCAACGTGGGCCCAGCTTGAGACGGTCCAGCGTGAGGTGACCCGCCCCGCATGAGCCAAGGCTCAAGATCTTGCCAAACAAGGTCGTTGCCGAAATCGGAGGCGTCCGCGCGGTGTTGAGCGATCGGCTGTTGGGAATTGGACCGCTCGCCGCCGCTCAATGATGGCTCGACACGCGATGATCTGGCTCCGAGTTCCTGCCAAATTAGGTCCTGGCTGTATTCGGGTATTTCATGCAATGCCATTAGTTCACGCTCAAACTCCCTTAGACCGGCGGGCGACGAGCACGAGTGGGACGCTGGGCTGTTGTCCGCCGGGCTTAGCGCGTTGAAGTCCATCCTGCTCCTCCTTTTGGACAACGGAGTGGCTTTCATTCTTGTGCGACGAAGCTCATTTGCATGACGGACTTCGTGGTGTTGTTCAAAAGCTCGCATGAGGCGCTAAAGTGGCAACGCACTCACCGATGCTGCTGGCCGGAATTTTGATTCGCATCCGTGGCTCCGGCCTGGACGTTGATTGCGCCACCCTGCGGCATCGGCCATCCACACATCCGCGATCTGACAATGGCAGCAGTAGCTTTCGAAAAGCTGACAGAGGGCATAAGCAGACGCATTGCATCTCTTCCTAGGCCATCTGTTGTCATCACGTCATTTCTTACCTGCATCGGGTGTGTGGACCACGCCGTCTTGATGTGGTGCCTCCGGCGAAGGAGCGTCATTCGGTCGTCCTTCGCGAATGACCACGCTGGAGGATCCCCGAAATAGCATCAAAACCGACTCGTGCGGCGGCTTTTCGGCACCGCTCGAGTTTCGCCGTGCCTGTGCCTCCGCCGCGAGTCCTTTTATTGTTTGCTCCACAAGCGCGACAAAGCGGGGTGGACCAGAGGCGAAGACGAGGCCATCTCCCGGTACGGGTCTCACGATGTAACGCTCATCGGAGATGTTGAGCGCATCGAGTGCCGCCTTGAACGCATCAAAGCTGATTGGACTCAAGACCAAAAGACGGCTTTGCGCCTCATGCGCATCGGATACGTAGAGCACCAGCCCATCGTAGTACCATTGAAGATTATAGAGATTGATCAACCGTTCGAGGAACTCTCGCGGTGGGAGATCCGGCATTCGCCCGCGAATCCGCCCCTTCACGCCGGTGCTGACATTGACTCTGATATTTAGGTTGTTGCCGAATTCCTGCAGTGCGGCCGCGAGGTCCTGATCCAGAACTGTGTAACTATAAGGCGTCGATGGCAGCGCCAGGGGAGCGCCGAGCGCCTCGACGACGCCCAAGCAAATGAAAGCACCAGCATAGAGAACTTTCTTCAAGATGTGCAGCCTTGTGGATAAGATGAGCATTCCTGCTATTTTTACACCTGAGAACAAGCACCGAAATTCGTCCCAATTTGGAAGCCGATGCTTCGTCCCAAATTGGAAGCTAGCCGTGATCATTAGATGACAGATGCTCGTCAGTTTTTGGTCAGCTTGCTTCTCTAAGGTGCGGCCCATTCGTGTGAACGAACGGCTCATCTCACCACGTGACTGAAATGATTTCCTCCATGTTGTTTGGCGTTACGTCGATCTCTGCCAACTCCGTCGAGTGTGCCTCCAACGGCTGTTCGCCGGCACTCGCCAAGTTTGACGAGAGCCTTGCGCAGGCGGCCTCGAACCAAGGTGTCGCCTCTTCTGTGCCTGAGCGCGCGCCAGCTCCATCGCTGCCGGAAGCGCAGCGCGCAGTCACGCCGGCGAGCCCGCTGGGCGATCGCGTCCTTCAGAGCATTTCTGCTATTCACCAGGGCAAACCACTTCCGTCGGGCGCAGTTTCGCCGACGCTCGTCGGCGAGCCTGATCCTACCAAGAGTCTCCAGCTTGGGCCGGCCGCGCAACCGGTCTTGCGTGTGCAGCAAGTCGAGGTACATCCAGCGGGCAAACCTGAAGATGCGGATCATTTCGACTCGGCGCTGGCGAATCTGCGGGATGTTTACAACGGCGTCATCCAGGTTTCGCTCCTCTCCAAGGGGACAGGTGCTGTCAGTTCATCTCTGAACAAGCTTCTATCGGCGGGCTGAGCGGGCCGTTGGCTGTCTTGACGAAAGACAAGATCGGTAATGGCCGGCCCGCAAGAAAGCGGCTTCATGCTCTCTTCCTGTTGCTGCTTTTGCTGACCCTCGCCGGTTGCAAAGCTGATCTGTATACCAAAGTTCAGGAGCGTGAAGCCAACGAGATGCTTGGGCTGCTCCTGAGCAAGGGCGTCGATGCCATCCGTGTCGTCGGTAAGGATGGGACCAGCACAATTCAGGTGGAAGAAAAGCAGCTCGCCTACTCAATCGAGCTGCTGAATGACCAGGGCTTGCCGCGCCAATCCTTCAAGAGCCTTGGTGAGGTGTTCAAGGGGGCGGGCCTCGTTGCCTCTCCGGTTGAGGAGCGAGCCCGCTACGTCTATGCTCTCAGTGAAGAATTGTCGCGCACGATCAACGATATCGATGGGGTTCTCTCCGCCCGTGTTCATGTCGTTCTGCCGAAGAATGATCTTTTGCGACAGGATGCAACCCCGTCCTCGGCGTCGGTTTTCATTCGACACGCCTCCAACGCGAAGCTCTCAGCCTTGCTGCCGCAGATCAAGATGCTCGTCGCCAACAGCATCGAAGGTCTATCGTACGACAAGGTGGCGGTCGTGTTCGTGCCGGTTGAGCGGGCTCAGCATGAGGTCTCCGTTGTGCCAGCGGCAGCTTCCGCCGAACCAACCAAGTTCATCGCAACCCACATTGCGATCGGTGCAGGAGGTGCGCTCGCCGCGTTGGGCATTCTATCTTACGTGCTGCTGAGCACACGTGGGCGACAGCTTCGTCAATCCTGGCGCAAAGTGACAAATCTCGGCAGAGGTGCCAGCAAGCCAGCGGTCCAGTCCGCCGGCAAAAAACTGTCCTCAGATCCGAAATAGGCGGCAAGCAGGTCCGTATCGATGGCATCCACTGACCCAAATCATTCACTCAACCCGCATTCCGATCGCCTGCGCGAGCTTGCCGCTTTGATTCATCCCGACCGGTTTGCCAGCCATCTTGATGGGCTCCTGTCGGCCGCCACAGTGCTGCAGTTGCAGAAGACTCCGAGACTGCAGCAAAGACTGGTCGAATTGCTGCTGGGCAGTGAGCTGGTCTCGAACGGAACCGACTGGGGTAGGGACGTTCTGCTCGGGCATGATCCGCGTCGGGCGGCCCTGCTCGCCGGCAGTATCTGGCATGCCCGTTCGGTGCTCAAGCTTGTGTCAAAGCATGATGTAGCGATTCTGGTCAAAAATATTGGTGCGGAAGCTCATGCTTTCGCAATCCGACACGTATCCAGCGCCGTCGCAACCACATCGATTGACGATCCGCAGAAGCTGGCGAGCCAGATTGAACATGACGGGTGTGCCTGCCTTGGTGCTTGGCTCAAGGACGCATCAGAGCTTGACCGTGTGCGCGTTCTTTTCCGTTTACCTGTGGGAACCACCGCCGAATCCCCAGCAGCCGAACACCACAATTCAGCAGGTCAGTTACTGTCTTTGGTGGTGGCCCATTTGGCCACGGAGGAGCCAGCGGCATGACGGCCGATGAAACAGTCTTGCCAGATTGCCCGCGGATACGGCCGCTTGGTCCGCTCATACCAGCCGCGGAACTTGGTATCTGGTACGATGCGGTGCAGACGCACGCGCTAGCCGAGCGATATCTGCGGCAGGTTCGCAGTTGGGCAAGGAAAGCCTATCAGCAGGAGCGGGAGCGCGGCCATCGCGAAGGTCTTAGGTCAGGCTCGGACGAAATGGCACAGCTGATCGCCCGAGCTGCTTACGATGTGGCCCGGCGAAAAGCCGTTCTGCAACAGGAGTTGCCACAGCTCGTGATTGAGATATTGACCGATTTGTTGGGCTCCTTTGATCCGGGTGAGATGTTGGTAAGGACCGTTCGTCACGCCGTCGAGCAAAGATATGGCAGCGCAGAAGTATGCCTTCACGTCTCTCCTGTGAATGCTGATGCACTAAGGCATGAATTCGTGGCGTTCGATGGAACGGATGGTCGGCCGAAAGTCAGAATTGATCCGGACCCGGCCGTGGGGCCCGACCAGTGCGTTCTGTGGAGTGAGTTCGGCAGTGTCGATTTAGGGCTTGCCGCGCAGCTCCGCACATTGCGTCTCA
>NZ_PSRT01000007.1 GCF_004212635.1 Bradyrhizobium genosp. SA-3
CGGTGACCTCGGCCGGCTCGCGCCTGCTGGCGCAGCGGCTGGCGGCGCCGCTGACGACGCGCCAGCGATCGCGCGGCGGCTCGACGCCGTCAGCACCTTCGTTGTCGACTCGGCCACGCGCGAAGACATCCGCAGCATCCTGCGCGGCGCGCCGGACATGTCGCGGGCGCTTGCCCGTCTCTCGGTCGGCCGCGGCGGACCGCGCGACCTCGCCGGCATCCGCGACGGCATCATCGCGGCCGACCAGGTGCTGACGCGGCTGTCCGAACTCGACCAGCCGCCGCAGGAGATCGTGGCGGTGATGGCGGCGCTGCAAAAGCCGTCGCGTGCGCTCGCATCCGAGTTTGCCAGCGCGCTCGACGAGCAACTGCCGCTGATCAAGCGCGATGGCGGCTTCGTGCGCCAGGGTTACGAGCCCGCGCTCGACGAAGCCCGCAATCTGCGCGATGCCTCGCGCCTGGTGGTGGCCTCGATGCAGGCCCGCTACGCCGACCAAACCGGCGTGAAGGCCCTGAAGATCCGGCACAACAACGTGCTCGGCTATTTCGTCGAGGTCACCGCGCAGCACGGCGACAAGCTGACGTCGCCGCCGCTGAATGCGACCTTCATTCATCGCCAGACGCTGGCGGGCCAGGTGCGCTTCACGACCTCCGAACTCGGGGAAATCGAGGCCAAGATCGCCAATGCCGGCGACCGCGCGCTCGGGCTCGAGCTCGAAATCTTCGAGCGACTGTCCGCCAAGGCGCTCGAGATCAGTGAAGATTTGCGCGCCGCCGCGCACGGCTTTGCGCTGCTCGATGTCGCGACGTCCCTCGCCAAGCTGGCGGTCGACGAGAACTATGTGCGGCCCGAGGTCGACACCTCGCTCGGCTTTGCCATCGAGGCCGGCCGCCATCCCGTGGTGGAGCAGGCGCTCAAGCGCAATGGCGAGCCGTTCATCGCCAATGCGTGCGATCTGTCGCCGGCGCCCGGACAGAAGTCCGGCCAGCTCTGGCTGCTCACCGGTCCCAACATGGCCGGTAAATCGACTTTCCTGCGCCAGAACGCGCTGATTGCCCTGATGGCGCAGATCGGCAGCTTCGTGCCGGCCACGCGGGCGCGGATCGGCATCGTCGATCGGCTGTTCTCGCGCGTCGGCGCCGCCGACGATCTCGCCCGCGGTCGCTCCACCTTCATGGTCGAGATGGTCGAGACCGCGGCGATCCTGAATCAGGCCGGCGAGCGCGCACTCGTGATCCTCGACGAGATCGGCCGCGGCACCGCGACCTTCGACGGCCTCTCGATCGCGTGGGCCGCGATCGAGCATCTGCACGAGAGCAACCGCTGCCGCACGCTGTTCGCGACGCACTATCACGAGCTGACCGCGCTCTCGGCCAAGCTGCCGCGCATGTTCAACGCCACCGTGCGCGTGAAGGAGTGGCAGGGCAACGTCGTGTTCCTGCACGAGGTGCTGCCGGGCTCGGCCGACCGCTCCTACGGCATCCAGGTCGCCAAACTCGCCGGCCTGCCGCCAGCCGTGATCACGCGGGCCAAATCGGTGCTGGCGAAGCTGGAGGCCCAGGATCGCGGCCAGACCGCCCGCGCGCTCGCCGACGATCTGCCGCTGTTCGCCGTGCCCTCGCGCGCCGCCGCGGAGGCCGCGCCGCCGAGCGAAGCGGAGCTTTTGATGGAAGCTGTGAAGGCGTTACATCCCGACGAGATGTCGCCACGCGAGGCGCTGGATGCGCTGTATGCGTTGAAGGCCAAGCTGCCGAAGCAGTGATAGTGCAGTAGTGCCGTAGGGTGGGCAAAGCGAAGCGTGCCCACCATGCAACGGCGAATCCGCAGGCAGATGGTGGGCACGGCGCGAAATGCGCGCCCTTACCCACCCTACGAAGGTACGAAGCTCACGCCGCCGCCAGCCGCTTCCTTCGCCCGTTCCACCACAGCGTCAGATTCCAGACGATGCAGGTGGCGAAACCCATGCTGAGGCCGATCGCGGAGCCGAAGTTTGCGGCGCCGAGATGCATCACTGCGATCGCCATACCGAACCCGAGCAGGCCCCAGGCAGAATTGGCAAGCACCGCGGCGGTCGGCGGGCCGCCGATGCGCGGATGCAGGATCACCATCATGCTGGTGAAGACGATCGGATAGAGCGCGATGACGCCGGAGACACGCGGGCCGACCCAACCCGACGTCGAGACCACGATCGCGACCAGCGTCGCCACCAGCGCGGCGCGGAACGGAATGTCGTACCAGCGACGCGTGACCAACGGCATCTTCACATGGCGATACTTAGCCAGTAGCGGAATGCAGATGCCGAAGGCAATCAGGTTCACGGCGAGTCCGGCCGTCAAGGTCCAGTCGAACAGGCGGATGATGGAGGCCAGCACGATCCACACGGCGATCGCGCTGCCGGCACTCACCAGCAAATTATTCCGCTGCGCCAGCACGACATAACAGAGGCCAAGAACGATCGTCGCAGCGTTCACCGGAAGGCTCGACAGCGCGCCTTGCGCGATGAAGGCGGCGTCATGGTCGAGCGCGAGGAATACATAGGAAGGCCCCGCCGAGATCGGCAGCGTTGCCACCAGCGCGCCGATCACCGGTCCCGAGCGTTCGGTGATGATCGATGCCGTCACGACGAACGCCGCCGCGATCGCCATGCGCAGGAGAAGGAAGAAGATGAAGTGGAGGTCGGGGGACATCTAACGCGGGATGTTTTTTTGAGTCGAATTATCCGCGGGGTCGTTCACCTCTCCCGTAGGGAGAGGTCGATTTGCGCAGCAAATCGGGTGAGGGCTTTAAGTCCCACGATGGAGCGCAGCCCCTCACCCGCGCTTTCAGCGCGACCTCTCCCTATGGGAGAGGTGGGCAGCTACATCCGCTGCATCGACACGGACACCTTCGGGCCGTTCTTGATGGTCTGATAGACCACGCAATAGCGCTCGGTGAGTTTCAGCAACAGATCGAGCTTGTCTTGCGGCGCATCAGTGTCGACCTCGAAGCGCAGGCGGATCTCGGCGAAGCCGACCGGGGTCTCCTTGTCGACGCCGAGCGTGCCGCGGAAATCGAGATCGCCCTCGGCATAGACATTGCCGGTCCTAAGCGGCAACTCGATCGCGGTCGCAACCGATTTCAGCGTGACGCCGGCACAGGCGACCAGCGCTTCCAGCAACATGTCGCCGGAGCAGAGCTCGAGGCCCGAGCCGCCGGTGGCGGGATGCAGACCGGCCATCGCGATGGCGCGGCCGGTCTCGACCTTGCAGGCGATGCCGTCGCGGTCCGTTGACCCCTTGGCCTTCAGCGTGATCAGCGCAGCCTTGGGATCGGTCTTGTAGCGCTCCTTGATCGGGGCCTGCATCTGGCGCAATTGGGCAGCGTCCATGTTCGTTTTCTCCCGGAAAGATTGCTCCTCGATGTACCGGCTTGAAGGCGAATTGTCACCACCACATGGCCTGACCGGGACCCTGGGTTGCGTCACGGTCGGGCACGCTGCGGTCGAGCGAACGGTCGAGTGACGTCAGCACACTTCGCTTGAAGTTCTCGAACAGCGGCGAATTGCGGTCGCGCGGCCGGCCGAGGTTGATCTCGATCTGGTCGAACAGCCGGCCCGGCCGCGGCCGCATCACCAGCACGCGATCGGCCAGCACCACGGCCTCGTCAACGTCATGTGTGACGAGGATCAAGGTCGGCCGCGTGTCGGCCCAGAGGTCGAGCAGATGATCCTGAAGGTCGCGGCGAGTGAAGGCGTCGAGTGCGGAGAAGGGCTCATCGAGCAAGAGCACCTCCGGCTGCGGCACCAGTGCGCGTGCGATCGCGACGCGCTGTGCCTGTCCGCCGGAGAGCTCGCGCGGCCAGGCCTGCGCCTTGTCAGCAAGACCGACACACGCGAGCGCGCGCGCCACCTTCTCGCGCCGCTCGGCTGCGGGCAGATCAGCAAGGCCGAAGCCGATATTGTCGGCGACGCCGAGCCAGGGCAACAGCCGCGGCTCCTGGAAGATGATGCCGATTTTGGCGTGCGGCGAACTGATCGCCTCATCATCGAGCGTCACCGTGCCGGAGCTGGCGCGATCGAGGCCGGCGATGGCGCGCAGCAACGTTGATTTGCCGCAGCCGGAACCGCCGATGATGGCGATGATCTCGCCCTGGCGGATCTGGGCGGAGAAGCGCGCCAACGCCTGCACGCCATTGGGATAGGTCTTGCTGACCCGGTCGAGCGCCAGCATCGTCTCAAGCTCCCTTCGCGCGGGAGAAGGCGTCCTGCCAGCGCAGGAAGGGCGCGGCGGCAACCTCGATCAGCCAGTCCGTGAGCTTGCCGAGGATGGCGAAGATCACGATGGCCGCGAGGATCTGTGCGGGCTTGCCGAGCTGCTGGCCGTCGAGCAGGAGATAGCCGAGGCCTTCGGAGGCGCCGATCAGCTCGGCGGCCACCACGAACATCCAGCCCAGACCAAGGCCGACGCGCAAGGAGACGACATAGGCCGGCAGCACCGCGGGCAACAGGATGCGGCGGATCATGGCGACCCCGGAGAGACGGAAAGTACGACCGACCTCGACGATCTTGCGATCGGCCGAAAGGATCGCGCCCACCACGCCGAGATAGACCGGGAAGAACACGCCGACCGCGATCAGCGCGATCTTCGATGTCTCGAAGATGCCGAGCCAGAGAATGAACAGCGGCACCCAGGCGAGCGAAGGGATCGCGCGCAGTGCCTGCACGGTCGGATCGAGCAGCCGGCGCGCCAGCGACCAATAGCCGGAAATGGCACCTAACAGCGTGCCTGCGACGACGCCGAAGGCAAAACCGAGCCCGACCCGCCACAGCGTCGCTGTGATGTGGCGGACCAGCTCGCCCGAGCGGGCGAGCTCGGTGATGGTGGCAAACACGCGCGAGGGCGGCGGCACCAGCCGTCCGTTGGACCAGCCGAGCCAGACCACGAGCTCCCAGCCAAGCGCCAGCGTCAGCGGCAACAACAGCCCCAGCATCGGCCGCGCATAACGTGCGACGCGCGAAGGCGCGGCAACGCTGTCGGCCGAGGATTGTTGCAGGACTGGCGCGTCGGAGATCATGGAGCTAGCAAGCGCGTCTGGTCGGGGAATGTAACAGTGTTGCCTATGTTCTCAGCCGTCGTCCCGGCGAAGGCCGGGACCCATAACCACAGGGCAGCATGGTTACGGGGACTCGGAGTTATCGCCTTCGCGCAACAACCACTCTCAGTGGGTATGGGTCCCGGCCTTCGCCGGGACGACACCTGAGTTTGCCGCGCGCTTGCCGACATCAATTCGTCGGCAGCGGGACCTGGTCGTCGATCAGGGTATCGAGCGTCGCCTTCACATCGACCTTGGCGTCGACGACGCCGGCCTGCTGGAGCGCGAGGCCGGCGGCGAGGATCGACTCGCGCTGGGGCGCGCCGATGCGGCTGTGGGTGAGCTCGGTGCGCTCCTTGAGCTGCTTGTCGACGACGGCCTCCGGCAGTTTTGTGACTGCGATGAAGGTCTTCTTCAGCTCGCCGTAATTCGCCAGCGAATACTTTCGCGCTTCCTCGTATACCGCAAGCACGCGGCGGGCGGCGTCCGGATAGTCCTTCAAAAACTGCTCGCGCACATTGAGGATGCCCCAGGTGTTGGCGTCGGCCTTGCGATAGAACAGCTTGGCGCCCTCCTCGACCTCGGCCTGCGCCATCATCGGATCGAGGCCGGCCCAGGCATCGACGTCGCCGCGGATCAGCGCGGTCTTGCCATCGGCATGCTGGAGCAGCACCGGCGTGATGTCCTTTTCGGTGAGACCCGCGCCAAGCAGGGCGCGCACCAGGAAGATGTGCGGATCGGTGCCGCGCGTGACCGCGACACGCTTGCCCTTGAGGTCAGCAACGCCGGCGATCTTGGAATCCTTTGACGTCACCAGCGCCGTCCATTCGGGACGCGAATAAACGTAGATCGCCTTGATCGGATTGCCGTTGATGCGGGCGACCAGCGCCGCCGAGCCCGCGGTCGAGCCGAAATCGATCGAGCCGGCGTTGAGGAATTCGAGCGCCTTGTTGGAGCCGGCCGACTGCACCCAGGTGATGGTGATGCCGTCCTTGGCAAACTCCTTCTCCAGCAGGCCCTTCTGCTTCAGGAGCATCGACACCGGATTGTAGGTCGCCCAGTCGATGCGGATCTCCTTGAGCGGATCCGCCGCCCGCGCCACTGGGCTCATTGCGAGCGCGACGGCTCCCGCCAACAGAATGCGTCGTGTAATCCCGGTCATGCCCAGCTCCTCAAAAATTTCATTGTTTTTCAAGGAGTTATGTCTAGAGGTCAACGAGAAAATCCGTCCCTTGCGAGCGTGCGGCCCGAGAACAGATTTGCCCAAAGCCGCAGCTTTCCGGCATGGAACGGCTATTGCCAGAGAATGGCGGGTGACAGCGCCTGCCGCCTCTTATATCCGGTGAGATATGGACAGCGTCGCGATTGAGCAGAAGCCAGAGACGGATGACCGCTTCGACACCGCGCGGATCACCGCCGCGGTCGATGCGCTCGCCGAAAAGCACGAGGGCCGCGAGGACACGTTCCGCACGGCCATGGCGCAATTGCTCAAGGCTGAACTGATCGCCTCGCGCGCCGCGGCACAGGCGATCCTTTTGAAGGACCGCCACGGAAGGCGCTGCGCCGAGCGGCTGTGCCATGTGCAGGACGAGATCATCCGCATCCTCTATTCAGCGGCAACGCGGCATCTCTACCGCTCGCCGATCCCGAGCGGCGCCGAGCGTATGGCGGTGGTGGCGACCGGCGGCTATGGCCGCGGCCTGATGGCGCCGGAATCCGACATCGATCTCTTGTTCATTCTGCCCTACAAGCAGACCGCCTGGGGCGAGCAGGTCGCCGAAGCCATCCTCTACTGCCTCTGGGACATGGGGCTGAAGGTCGGCCACGCCACCCGCTCGGTCGACGAATCGATCCGTCAGGCGCGCGGCGACATGACGATCCGCACCGCGATCCTGGAGACGCGCTTCCTGACCGGTGACAAGCCGCTCTATGACGAATTGGTCGAGCGCTTCGACAAGGAGGTGGTGCAGGGCACTGCGTCCGAATTCGTCACCGCAAAACTCGCCGAGCGCGAGGAGCGGCATCGCCGCGGCGGCCAGTCGCGCTATCTGGTCGAACCCAACGTCAAGGACGGCAAGGGCGCCCTGCGCGACCTGCACACGCTGTTCTGGATCGCAAAGTACGTCTATCGGGTCCGCGACACCGACGAGCTGGTCGAGCGCGGCGTGTTCGACGCGCAGGAATATCGCAGCTTCCGCCGCTGCGCCGATTTCCTCTGGTCGGTGCGCTGCAATCTGCATTTCTACTGCAATCGCGCCGAAGAGCGCCTCTCCTTCGATCTGCAGCGCGAGATCGCGGTCCGGCTCGGCTACACCTCGCATCCCGGCATGCAGGACGTCGAGCGCTTCATGAAGCATTACTTCCTGGTCGCTAAGGAAGTCGGAAACCTCACCGCCATCCTCTGCGCCAAGCTTGAGGACCAGCAGGCCAAGCCGGCGCCGGTGCTGAGCCGGATGATGGCGCGGCTGCGGCCCAGCACCGTGAAGCGGCGCGTCCCCGATAGCGACGACTTCATCGTCGACAACAACCGCATCAACGTCGCCGCGCCCGACGTCTTCAAGCACGATCCGGTCAATCTGATCCGCATCTTCCGCCTGGCGCAGAAGAACAACCTTGCCTTTCATCCGGATGCGATGCGCGACGTGACGCGCTCGCTCGGTCTGGTCAACGGGCAGCTTCGCGAGAATCCCGAAGCCAACCGGCTGTTCATGGAGATCCTGACCTCCAACGACGCCGAGACCGTGCTGCGGCGGATGAACGAGACCGGCGTGCTCGGGCAATTCATCCGCGCCTTCGGCAAGATCGTCTCGATGATGCAGTTCAACATGTATCATCACTACACCGTGGACGAGCATCTGATCCGCTGCATCGGCTTCCTCCAGGACATCGAGCGTGGCGGCATCGAGGAGTTCACGCTTGCGAGCGACCTCATGCGCAAGACGAGGCCCGAGCACCGCGCGGTGATCTACATCGCGACGCTGCTGCACGATGTCGCCAAGGGCCGGCCCGAGGATCACTCCATCGCCGGCGCCAAGGTGGCGCGGCGGCTGTGCCCGCGGCTCGGCTTCAGTCCGGCGGATACCGAGCTGGTGGCCTGGCTGATCGAAGAACACCTGACGATGTCGACGGTCGCACAGTCGCGCGACTTGTCAGATCGTAAAACGATCGAGAACTTCGCTGCCGTGGTGCAGTCGGTCGAGCAGATGAAGCTGCTGACGATCCTTACCACCGCCGACATCCGCGGCGTCGGCCCGGGCGTGTGGAACGGCTGGAAGGCGCAGCTGCTGCGCTCGCTCTATTACGAGACCGAGCCGGTGCTGACCGGCGGCTTCTCGGAGGTCGATCGCGGCAAGCGCCTCGCCGCCGCCTACGCAGAATTCCGTATGGCCTACGCCGAATGGCCGGAGGACGAGCTCGATGCCTATATCGGCCGGCACTATCCGGCCTATTGGCTCAAGGTCGAGCTGCCGCGCAAGATCCGCCATGCCCGCTTCGTCCGCTCCAGCGAGCAGGCCGGCCACAAGCTCGCGATCAATGTCGGCTTCGACGAGGTGCGCGGTGTCACCGAGCTCACGATCTTCGCGGCCGACCACCCCTGGCTGCTCTCGATCATCGCGGGCGCCTGCGCCTCGGCCGGCGCCAACATCGTCGACGCCCAGATCTACACCACGACTGACGGCCGCGCGCTCGACACGATCTCGATCTCCCGGGAATACGACCGCGACGAGGACGAGGGAAGGCGCGCCACGCGGATTGGCGAGATGATCGAGGACGTGCTGGAAGGCAAGCTGCGCCTGCCGGAAGTGGTGGCGCGGCGCACCGTGCGCAGCAAGGCGAAGCCTTTCGTGATCGAGCCGGAAGTGACCATCAACAACCAGTGGTCGGACCGTTACACCGTGATCGAGGTCTCCGGCCTCGACCGGCCCGGCCTGCTCTACGAGCTGACCACCGCGATCTCGAAGCTCAACCTCAACATCGCCTCGGCCCATGTCGCGACCTTCGGCGAGCGCGCGCGCGACGTGTTCTATGTCACCGACCTCCTGGGCGCGCAGATCAACGCGCCGACGCGGCAGGCCGCCATCAAGAGCGCGCTGACCCATGTGATGGCCGGCGACAAGGCGGTGCAGCCGGCGGCGTGACCCTCGTCCGTCATTCCGGGGCGCGCGTAGCGCGAGCCCGGAATCCATTCATCGGCAGAGTCGGTGGCGCGATAGATTCTCAGGTGCGCAATTGCGCACCATAGCTCGCCGCTCCGCGGCACCCCGGAATGACGGCGGAGTACTAAACCTCCACCCCCTCATGCCGCAGCAGCCAGCGCTTGCGCTCGAGGCCACCGCCGTACTTCACCAGTGAACCATCGGCACCGATCAGGCGGTGGCAGGGCAGCACCACGCTGATCGGATTGGAGCCGTTGGCGTGGCCGACAGCCCGAATGGCTTTGGGCATGCCGATCTTTGCGGCAAGCGCGCCGTAGCTCATCGTGGTCCCACTGGGGATTTGCGCGAGTGCGGTCCAGACCTTTTGCTGGAACGACGTGCCGGCGATGCGCCATGCGATGGCCGAGAGCTGGCCGAGATCGCCTTCAAAATAGCCCGACAGCGCGGTCCGCATCTGCGTCGGTGCAGGCTGATCGCGGAGGTCCACCGCACCATAATGCAGCCGCAACAGCTCGCGCATGCGGTGCTCGTAGTCTTCCCAATCGAGCGCGCGCAACACGCCCTCGGCGTCGGTGACGAGCAGCGCGATGCCGATCGGCGTCGTCAGGCGATCGAGACCGAAGCGTTCAGGCATTTTGGTTGACCGAGCGGGCATTGCGGCACCGTTGCATCGAAACACGTCCGTCGCACTTGCCACGCCGGCCGTGCTAACGTCCACCCGAAAGCTGACGCTTTGGGGGAGCTCAACTTGATTTTGATCGCCAATCTTCTGGTGGTGCTGGCCGCCATCCTGCATGTCTTCTTCCTGATCCTGGAGATGTTTCTCTGGGACAAGCCGCTGGGCTTGAAGGTGTTTCGCAACACGCCTGACAAGGCCGAGATCACGAAGGTGCTGGCCGCCAATCAGGGCCTCTATAACGGCTTCCTCGCCGCCGGCCTGATCTGGGGTCTCGCCCATGGCAATCCCGCCTTCGCGTTCCAGATCAAGGCGTTCTTCCTGCTTTGCGTGATCGTTGCCGGCGCTTATGGCGCCGCGACCGTCAGCACACGCATCCTGATGGTGCAGGCGCTGCCGGCGGCGATTGCGCTGGTGGCATTGTTCCTGGCTTAAGCTTTTGGCCTGAGACGCTACGGCGCAGCGCCGTGATCCTTGCGCGGCGGCGAACGTTCCTCCACAATCTTCGGCAGCGATGGCGACCGTTGCAATCAACGGACAAAGACCATCGATCGAAAATTCCGTCAGGAGGAACGACCCAATATGACCAATCGCAGAGCTTTCCTAGCTGCCACGGCGGCGCTCGCCTTCGCGTTCTCCGCGAGCCAAGCCCTCGCCCAGAAGAAATACGACACCGGCGCGAGCGACACCGAGATCAAGATCGGCCAGACCGTCCCGTTCTCCGGCGCCTATTCCGTCTATGCCAATATCGGCAAGACCCAGGCCGCCTATTTCAAGATGATCAACGATCAGGGCGGCATCAACGGTCGCAAGATCAATTTGATCCAGTATGACGACGCCTATTCGCCACCGAAGACCGTCGAGCAGGTGCGCAAGCTGGTCGAAGGCGACGAGGTGCTATTCACTTTCCAGCTGATCGGCACCGCTGCGAACGCCGCCGTGCAGAAATATCTCAACGGCAAGAAGATCCCGCAGCTCCTCGCCTCGACCGGCGCGGCGCGGTTCAACGACCCGCAGAACTATCCCTGGACCATCGCCTATAATCCCAACTACGTGTCCGAGGGGCGTATCTACGCAAAATACATTCTCGCCAATCATCCCAACGCCAAGATCGGCGTGCTCTACCAGAACGACGACATGGGCCGCGACTATCTCGCGGGCCTCAAGAGCGGTCTCGGCGACAAGGCCGCCAGCATGATCGTCGGCGAGGTCTCCTATGAGGTCACCGACCCGACCGTCGACTCGCAGGTGGTCAAGCTGAAATCGATGGGCGTCGACCTGTTCTACGACGCGTCGACGCCGAAATTCGCGGCCCAAGCGATCAAGAAGCTCGCCGACCTCGGCTGGTCCCCGGTGCATATCCTCGACATCAATGCGAGCCCGGTGTCGGCGACGTTGAAGCCCGCAGGCCTCGACATCTCCAAGGGCATCATCTCGACCAATTACGGCAAGGACCCCGGCGATCCCCAGTGGAAGGACGACGCTGGCGTGAAGGCTTTCTTCGCCTTCATGGACAAGTACTTCCCCGAAGGCGACAAGCTCAACACCGTCAACACCTACGCCTATTCGGTGGCCGAGCTGCTGGTGCAAGTGCTGAAGCAATGCGGCGACAACCTGACGCGTGAGAACGTCATGAAGCAAGTCGCCGGCATCAAGGGCTATACGCCGAGCCTGGCGCTGCCCGGCATCAAGATCACCACGGGCCCGAACGACTATCGCGTCAACAAGCAGATGCAGATGATGAAGTTCAACGGCGAACGCTGGGAGCTGTTCGGGCCGGTCATCGAAGACACGGGGCCGTCGGGCTAGGCGACATCGTAGGGTGGGTTAGCCGAAGGCGTAACCCACCACTTCTGCCGATACACGGGAAAGCGAACAGGTGGGTTACGCCCAGCGGACTGCGCTTCGCGCAGCCGCTGCGCTCCCTACGAACTACTACGTTGGTATCTCCCCAAAGTTCTTCCCCACCGGCAGCACTGCATGCCGAATCAGACGCGAATCCTCCACCGCCGCCTGGCGATGCTTCACCGCTTCGCGATAGACGGGATCGCGGATCATCTCGACGAAGGCAGCAACGCTCGGGTATTCGGCGATGAAGCAATGGTCCCAGCGCTCGTCCTGCGGACCGATCAGCATCAGCTCGAACCTGCCCTGCCAGACGATGCGGCCGCCGAGGCGCTCGAACACCGGGCCGCTCTCGCGGCCATAGGCCGCGTAGGCTTCCGCGCCGCTGGCCTTGCGGCCGTCCGGGTAGGCCGCTTCCTTGCGCAAGCGCACCAGGTTGAGCATGTGGATCGGACCCGGGCGGTCGTTGTCCCGGAATTGCGCGAAGATCTCCTTGGTCGGATCGATATGGCCCATGCGAGTTCCCTCTTTCTTGATGCCTGCGATCCTAGCTTCGCCGGCCCAGAAGCGGAACTGCGGCCGGCGAATGCCGCACCTCCTAATCGCGCGTTAAGCTTTGTGTAACCGGGCCTTAAACAGCGACCGCTAGCGTGCGGCGGGGCGGGTTGACCGGGCGTTTGGCGTATGGCGTGGGGAAAGAAAAAAGGTGGGCGAAAGGAGCCGCTGTTCGGCTTGCCCGCGGCGCTCTCCGATTTGCGCCTGACCGCGGCGGATCGCGTTCCCGGCGGCGAGGACAAGCCCAGGAAATCAGCGAAATCATCCGCCAAACGCAAGAGCGACGATGCCGGCGAGGAGCCGCCGCGCGAACGCAAGGCCTCGGCTGGCCGCAGCGGCGCCAAGCGCCGGTCGAAATCGCGCGGAGGCTTCAGCCTCGGCCGCCTGGTCTATTGGGGCGCAGTGCTCGGCCTGTGGGGCGTCATCGCCGTGATCGGCGTCGTGGTCTATGTCGGCGCGCATCTGCCGCCGATCCAGTCGCTGGAGATCCCCAAGCGCCCGCCGACGATCCAGATCGTCGGCATCGACGGCAGCATGCTGGCGCAGCGCGGCGAGATGGCCGGCGCCAATATCGCGCTGAACGACCTGCCGCCCTATCTGCCCAAGGCGTTCATCGCCATCGAGGACCGCCGCTTCTATTCGCATCTCGGCATCGACCCGGTCGGCATCCTGCGCGCCCTCGTCACCAACGTGCTCCATCGCGGTGTCTCGCAGGGCGGCTCGACGCTGACGCAGCAGCTCGCCAAAAACCTGTTCCTGACCCAGGAGCGCACCATGCAGCGCAAGCTGCAGGAGGCGGAGCTCGCGATCTGGCTGGAGCGCAAGCATTCCAAGAACGAGATTTTGGAGCTCTACCTGAACCGCGTCTATTTCGGCTCCGGCGCCTATGGCGTCGAGGCCGCGGCGCAGAAGTATTTCGGCAAGTCGGCCAAGAGCGTCACGATTGCCGAAGCCGCCATGCTGGCGGGCCTCGTCAAATCGCCCTCGCGCCTCGCACCGAACCGCAATCCGGAAGGCGCGGAAGCACGCGCGCAAATCGTGCTCGCGGCGATGGCGGATGCGAAGTTCATCACCGACGCGCAGGCCAAGGCCTCCATCGGCCATCCCTCCTACAATGTGAAGCCGGTCGGCGCCGGCACGGTCAACTACGTCGCCGACTGGATCGGCGAGGTGCTGGACGACCTGGTCGGCCAGATCGACGAGAGCATCAAGGTCGAAACCACGATCGATCCAAAACTCCAGAGCGTGGCGGAAGCCGCCATCATCGACGAGCTCGCGGCCAAGAGCGTCAAGTTCAACGTCAGCCAGGGCGCGCTGGTGGCGATGACGCCCGACGGCGCTGTGCGCGCCATGGTCGGCGGGCGGAACTATTCCGAGAGCCAGTACAACCGCGCGGTCACGGCTAAGCGCCAGCCGGGCTCCTCGTTCAAACCATTCGTGTATCTCACTGCGCTCGAGCAGGGGCTGACACCGGATACCGTCCGCCAGGACGCGCCGATCGAGGTCAAGGGCTGGCGACCCGAGAACTACACCCACGAATATTTCGGCGCGGTGACGCTGACGCAGGCGCTGGCGATGTCGCTCAATACGGTCGCGATCCGCCTCGGCCTCGAGGTCGGGCCGAAGAACGTGGTGCGTACCGCGCACCGGCTCGGCATCACCTCGAAACTCGAGCCCAACGCCTCGATCGCGCTCGGCACGTCCGAAGTCTCCGTCGTCGAGCTGGTCGGCGCCTATGCCCCCTTCGCCAATGGCGGCTTGGCGGTGGCGCCGCATGTCGTGACGCGAATCAAGACGCTGGGCGGCAAGCTGCTCTACATGCGCCAGCCGGACGAGCGCAACCAGGTGATCGACCCCCGCTATGTCGGCATGATGAACTCGATGATGCGGGAAACCTTGATCAACGGCACCGCCAAGAAGGCCGAGATCCCCGGCTGGCCCGCGGCCGGCAAGACCGGCACCAGCCAGGATTACCGCGACGCCTGGTTCATCGGCTACACCGCCAACCTCGTCACCGGCGTCTGGCTCGGCAATGACGACAACTCGCCAACCAAGAAGGCGACTGGCGGCGGCCTGCCGGTCGAAGTCTGGACGCGCTTCATGCGCACGGCGCACGAGGGCGTGCCGGTGGCCGCCTTGCCGAATTCACAAGCCAGCTGGGGCCTGTCGAACCTCGCGCAGGCGGCCTCGCAGATCTCGCCGCCCGCGCCGGCGGCACCGGCACCCGCGAACGCAGGCGGCTATCGCCCGCCGCCTCCCACGCGCGCCAATGTGCGCCCCGAGGCGGCGGCAGGGCTCGATGGCTGGCTGATGGACCGACTGTTCGGCGGGAATCGATAGGTTCGGGGTGAGGGCCACGGGGCCTCAAAACAAAAACTGCGAAAACAACCCCATGCACAGTAGAACGCGACGTCCGGCGTGACGCTGGGTGGATTGTAAGAAGCGTTTGATGTGACGAGGCAAATCAGACCCGCGGCGCAATCCTCGCGGGGTTGGGCAACAATCGCACGAAACGCGCAAGATGCTACCTCGCTCTCCGCTGTCATTCCCCGCCACCGGGTCTCGCCTTCGGCGAGCCCGATGACAGGCTCCGGCGGGGAATCCAGTACGCCGCGGCCTCTCGATTCAATTACGACGGCCTCTGGAATACTGGATCGCCCGCTTTCGCGGGCGATGACACCTTCCAAGACCGCAGCAGCGAAGCCTAATCCTCGGCCCCATACCGATGCAGGTCATTGCCGTACGTATCGAGCCACTTCTTGGCGCGTTCCATCGACGGGCAGACTTTTCCGCAGACGCGCCAGAACCGTGCCGAGTGGTTCATCTCGACGAGATGGGCGACCTCGTGGGCGGCGAGGTAGTCGAGCACGAAGGGCGGCGCGAGGATCAGGCGCCAGGAGAACGACAGCGAGCCGGCCGAGGTGCAGGAGCCCCAGCGGCTGGACTGATCGCGGATCGAGAGCCGCTTGACCCTGACGCCGAGCTCGGACGCGTAGGCCTCCGCCGAGCGCTGAAGGTCACGGCGCGCCTCGCGCTTGAGGAAATCGCTGACGCGGCGGTCGATATAGTCGAAGCCGCCAGCGACGCAGAGAATGCGTTCACCGCTGTCGCGCATCTCGGTCCACACCGTGCCACGCTCACCGGCGCGGTGAACGATGCGATGGGGAACGCCGCGCAGCGGTATCACCGTTCCCGACTGGAACGGAGCGGCCTTCGGCAAGCGGCCGAGACGTGCGGCGATCCAGGCACCGTGACGCTGCGCGAAGTCCTTGGCCTCGACGAGCGTGCCACGCGGCGGCATGGTGAGGATGGCTTCGCGGTCACTCGGATGAATTCTGAGCGTGTAGCGGCGCGCGCGTCTGTGTCGGCGCAACCGGATCGCGAAAAACTGCGATCCGTGGGTGATGACGAGGGTCTTCGGTTCGTGGGGCCGCCGATAAAGGAGCGCGCGAGTGGCCATGTCTGTCAGTCCGGGGGGCAGGAGGGCGCCCGGATTCTGCCATAACCGCCGCCATGGAAAGCGCTCGGCGCAAAAACAAATCATTTGCCCAATATACAGCGGTCAAGCGTCCGGGAGACCCTACAGACTGGGGTTGGAACCCGCTTTTTTCGCCCCCGCTGGACGCATGCGGCACCCCCAAGGGGTGAGTGCCGACTCACTCCTATAAGGCTACCTAAATACCGCGAATCTGGACGGAAGTGACCCCCGTCAGAGCCTCCAATAGGGCCTGAATTTTCGACGGGAAAGCCGAAATACGCGACTAGAGCCGTTCCGATGAAATCGGAGCGGCTCTATTTCCTGTCTTGACGCGTTTTCTTTACGCGAACCGGTCGCCACTTCGCTCGAAAACGCTCTATTCGGCCGCGAGCGCCTGCAATGAGGTCGGATTCGCCGCCGAGACCATGAAATCATGAATCCGCGGCACGATTTCCGACTTGAAACGCGAGCCGTTGAACACGCCGTAATGTCCGACGCCCTTCTGGACGTAATGAACGCGGCGATGATCGGGAATCGAGCTGCACAATGTGTGCGTTGCTTCGGTCTGACCGAGACCGGAGATGTCGTCCTTCTCGCCTTCGACCGTCATCAACGCCACGCGCGTGATCTTGGAGGGATCGACGCGTGTTCCACGATGGGTCATCTCGCCCTTGGGCAGCGCGTGCTTCACGAACACGGTGTCGACGGTTTGCAGATAATACTCGGCGGGAAGGTCCATCACCGCGAGATATTCATCGTAGAACTCGCGATGCTTGTCGACGAGATCGCCGTCGCCCTTCACCAGATTGGCGAAGAGCTGCTTGTGGGCGTTCATATGCCGGTCGAGATTCATGCTGATGAAGCCGTTGAGCTGCAGGAATCCCGGATAGACGTCGCGCATCATGCCCGGATGCGGGAACGGCACCTTGGTGATGACATGGTTGCGGAACCAGTCGATGCCGCGCTCCTGAGCGAGGTTGTTCACCGCGGTCGGATTGCGGCGGGTATCGATCGGCCCGCCCATCAGCGTCATCGAGGTCGGCACGAAGGGATCGCGCCGCGCTTCCATGATCGAGACGGCGGCGACAACGGGCACGGAGGGCTGGCACACCGCCATGACATGGGTGTTGCCGCCGAGGACGTGCAGCATCTCGATGACATAGTCGATGTAATCGTCGAGATCGAAGCGGCCCTCGCTGAGCGGCACCATGCGGGCATCGGCCCAATCGGTGATGTAGACCTCATGCGCGGGCAGGAAGGCTTCCACCGTGCCGCGCAGCAGCGTGGCATAATGGCCGGACATCGGCGCCACGATCAGCACGCGCGGCTGCGGGCTGCGCAAGGGGCGAGCGAACTTGCGATCGAAGTAGAGCAGGTTGCAGAACGGCTTTTCCCAGACCGAGCGG
Organism: Bradyrhizobium genosp. SA-3; assembly: GCF_004212635.1. Classification (GTDB taxonomy): domain Bacteria; phylum Pseudomonadota; class Alphaproteobacteria; order Rhizobiales; family Xanthobacteraceae; genus Bradyrhizobium. Next base: position 17,188 of record NZ_PSRT01000007.1, read on the forward strand.
ATCTCGACGGGGACGCGGATGCCGTTGACCTCGGTGTCGTTGAGGCCCCATTCCGGCTTGCCGTAGCGGCGCGTGGTGCGCTCGAACAATTCGCAGGCCGCCGCGACCGACTTGCCGACCTCAGTGCGCGCCCAGGGATTGAGGGGATTCTGAAACAGGAGCCTGGTCGCGTCCGTGACCGCACGCGCCGGATTGAGAGAGGCATGCGCCATCTCGTACATCCAATACATCGGCGTCGTCAGGCCGGGACTGCCTTCAGCCGCCAGGGGCGGCGCGCCGCCAAACTCACCAATAGGCATCGCTATATTCCTCTTCGCATCGCAGCATACTGCCGAATGCGCAATATTGCGTCAATGCATGGTTCCGTACATCTACGTGGCGGGAAAGCCCAAACCAACCTGAATCCACGGGAAAGTGACGTTATTCGCCAGCCGAGAGCAGAGAGCCGTGCTTCCTGGCGCTTCTCAACAGGGCAAGGAATGCCCCAAAAGATGCAACCAGTAGTACCGCGTTGATGGCCAATGCCTCCAGCATCAGATCGGTCCTAAAGGTTTGCTCGATCAGGAGTGCGCGCATGCCCTCGAAAGCATAGGTCGGCGGTAACGCCCAGGCGACGTATTGCAGCCAGACCGGCAGCACACTGACGGGATAGTAGACGCAGGCCAGCGGCAGGATGGCGAACATCAAGGTCCAGACGATGCTCTCGGCGCCGAGGCCGTTTCGCAGCACCAGGCCCGAGACGAAGATGCCGACTGACCAACTCGTGAAGATCAAATTGCAGAAGAAGGCGATCAGCGGCAGGCCGAGGGCATAGACATTGAAGTGAAACAGGAACAGCGCGAGCAGGGTCATCGGGATGATGCCGATCGCGAGCCGGATCAGGCTCATGACCATCAGCGACAGCAGAAACTCGATCGGCTTGAGCGGGCTCATCATGAGATTGCCGATGTTGCGCGCCCACATCTCCTCCAGGAACGAGATGGAGAAGCCGAGCTGCCCGCGGAACAGGATGTCCCAGAGGATGACGGCGCCGATCAGCGTGCCGCCGGCGCGCGCGAAGAAATTGGCATTTTCGGCGATGTAGAGCTGGAGAAAGCCCCAGGTGATGACTTGCAGCGCCGGCCAGTACAAGAGCTCGAGCAGCCGCGGCCAGGACGACATCAAGAGATACCAATAGCGCAGGATCATCGCGCTGATGCGATGGACGGAGATGCCGCGATGGAGGGACAGCGTCATTGCGAGGAGCTCGCGACAAAATTGCGTAGCAATTTTGCGCTGATGCGACGAAGCAATCCAGAGTCCCTCCCGCGGGACGATTCTGGATTGCTTCGCTTCGCTCGCAATGACGAAAGAAGCGCCCTAGCCCGGATGGACCCGCTCATCGTGCCGCCTCCTTTGCGCCGTTCACGCGGCCGCGCGCGACGTCCAAAAACACCTCCTCCAGCGTGGTGCGGTTGTAGCGCGCCATGATGGCCTCCGGCGTGTCGTCGTCCTCGATGCGGCCGCGCTTCATGATGATGATGCGGTCGCAGAGCCGCTCGACCTCGAGCATGTTGTGCGACGCCAGGAGGATGGTGGCGTTGTGCTGCTTGCGATAGCGCTCCAGATGCGCCCGCACCCAATCGGCGGTATCAGGATCGAGCGAGGCGGTCGGCTCGTCCAGCAAGAGCAGCTCGGGCTGATTGATCAGCGCCTTCGCGAGCGCAACACGGGTCTTCTGCCCGGCGGAGAGCTTGCCGTTGGCGCGGTCGATGAAATCGCCGAGGTCGAGATCATTGGCGAGCCCGGCGATGCGGTCAGCGAGGTTCTTCACCGCGTAGAGCTTGCCGAACACGGTGAGGTTCTGCCGCACCGTGAGCCGCATCGGCATGTCGACATAGGGACTCTCGAAATTCATCCGCCCCAGCACGGACGCGCTCTCCTCGGGCATGCGATGCCCGAGCACCTGCACACGGCCGGAGGTCGGCAGCACCAGGCCCATGATCATCGCGATGGTCGTGGTTTTGCCGGCGCCGTTGCCGCCGAGCAGCCCGGTGATGCTGCCGCACGGAAGCGAAAAGGAGATATCGTCGACGGCGCGGGTCTGCTTGTAGACCTTGACGAGATGATCGACCGCAATCGCCGCGGGTGCGCTGCGATCCGCGACAGTCGGCCAGCTTGAAGCCTTGTCATTCTCGGTCATGCTGGCCGTTCTTCTGCTATTGCAGCGGATAGCGCAAGGCTTGTAATTCCTGGGTGGTTCCGTGAGCCGCGCGTTTGTGACCTTAGAAGGCAGCGCCACATTGGCCGATATGACCGAAATTGCCGATTCCGACTTTCGCCACGCGCAGCGGCATATCCGGCTGGACACGATCCTGCGGCTGCGCTGGCTCGCGGTGCTGGGGCAGCTCGCCGCGATCTTCATCGTGGCGCAGGGGCTGGAGTTCAATGTCGAGATCGCCCCCTGCGTCAGCATCATCGCCCTGTCGGCGGCGCTCAATCTGGCGCTCCAGACCGCGGCCAATCCGATGCAGCGGCTGGAGCCGATGCAGGCGGCCGGGCTGCTGGCGCTGAACATCGTGGAATTGGCTGGTCTGTTGTTCTTCACCGGCGGCCTCCAGAACCCGTTCTCGTTCCTGTTCCTCGCGCCCGTGCTGATCTCGGCCACGGCGCTGCCGGCCCGCTTCACCTTCGGCCTCGGCCTCCTCGCTGTGGCCTGCGCCTCGGTCCTGTTCTTCTTCCATTCGCCGCTGCCGTGGGATTCCGACGATCCGCTGGTGCTGCCGCCGATCTATCTCGTCGGTGTCTGGCTCTCGATCGCGCTCGCGATCGGCGTCACCAGCCTCTACTCCTTCCAGGTGACCGAGGAGGCGCGCAAGCTCGCGGACGCGCTGGCCGCAACCGAGCTGGTGTTGACGCGCGAGCAGCATCTGACCCAGCTCGACGGATTGGCTGCCGCGGCCGCGCACGAGCTCGGCACGCCGCTCGCGACCATCTTCCTGATCTCGCGCGAGCTGGAAAAAACGGTGAAGGACCCGAGCTTTGCCGCCGACCTGAAAACCTTGCGCGAGCAGACCCAGCGCTGCCGCGACATCCTGAGCAAGATCACCCAGCTGTCCTCCACCGGCGCGCCGTTCGACCGCATGAAGCTGTCGGAGCTGATCGAGGAGGTGGTGGCGCCGCACCGCGATTTCGGTGTCGACATCAAGGTGCGGATCGCAGTGGCCGTCGCAGCCGAGCCGGTCGGCTCACGCAATCCGGCAATCCTCTACGGCATCGGCAACATCGTCGAGAACGCGGTCGATTTCGCTCGCACCACCGTCGAGGTGAACGCCTGGTGGAACAAGGACGATATCGAGCTCGTGATCTCCGACGACGGCCCCGGCATCCCGCCCGACATCCTCAACCGGATCGGCGAGCCCTATCTGTCGCGGCGGCGCACCCAGGATGAAGGCAGCGAACGACGCGGCCTCGGCCTCGGCGTCTTCATCGCGCGCACACTGCTCGAACGCACTGGCGCCAAGGTCTCGTTTACCAACCGGACCTTTCCGGACCACGGCGCGGTGGTCCAGATCAATTGGCCGCGAGAGCGTTTTGAGGCTATCGAGACGCTTGAAGAAACAATAGGATAGGCCGCGACCTTGCGTCGCACAACGGGACCGATCGACCATTTGCCGCCTTGGCACCGACCGATTGCGACGCCATATGTCAATGCGCTGGAGAGAGGACAACACCTTGAACGCCATCGCCGAACTGAACGAACAGACCGACCGCTCGCTTCTCATCGTGGAAGACGACAAGCCGTTTCTGGAGCGGCTGTCGCGCGCGATGGAGACACGGGGCTTTGCCGTAACGTCGTGCGACACCGTCTCGGACGGGCTCGCGCAGATCGGCAAGTCCGCTCCGGCCTACGCGGTGGTCGATCTGCGGCTCGGCGACGGCAACGGTCTCGACGTGGTCTCAGCGCTGAAGAAGAAGCGCCCGGATGCGCGCGCGATCGTGCTGACCGGCTATGGCAACATCGCCACCGCCGTCACCGCGGTGAAGATGGGCGCGATCGATTATCTGTCGAAGCCGGCCGACGCCGACGACGTCGTCGCCGCGCTGCTCTCGACCAGCGCGGAGAAATCCGAGCTGCCGACCAATCCGATGTCCGCCGACCGCGTGCGCTGGGAGCACATCCAGCGCATCTACGAAATGTGCAACCGCAACGTCTCGGAGACGGCGCGCCGGCTCAACATGCACCGCCGCACGCTGCAGCGCATTCTGGCCAAGCGCGCGCCGCGGTAACGGTCTCGTAGGGTGGGCAAAGGCGCGCAGCGCCGTGCCCACCGCTTCTGCCTCAATTCTGATGTTGAATGGTGGGCACGCTTCCGCCTTCGCTCTTCGAGCTACGGCGGACAAGTCGCTTTGCCCACCCTACGGCGTCTGCGCTCGCGATCGCCGCTACTCCCAGAAATCCGCATGCCCCTGCGGATCGACCAGGCGGTTGATCCGCAGCGCAGCCGCCATCGCAAAGCGCACCGTCATCTGCTTGCGCGTGGCGGCAGCAAGCTTGTGCTCGGGCGCCGCGCAATGCATGTGCGCGCCATAGGCGTCGGCGACGATCAGGCCGGTGTCTTCAGGAAAGATCTCGCACGGCAGATCCTGCGTGAAGGCGAAGAACAGCCGGTCGCAATGGGCGCGGTATTCGTGCCATTTCTGATCAGCGCGCAGATCCTCGACCGACGATTTGATCTCGATGATCCAGATCTCGCCGCGCTCGTTCAGCGCGACGAGATCGGCGCGGCGGCCCGAGGGCAGCGGCAATTCGCTGATGCAGGAGAAACCGAGCGAGCGCAGCAGCCGCGCGGTGCCGCGCGCGACCGCCAGTGCGGTCTCCGACTGGCGACGGTCGGGTGGTGGAACAAGAGCGATGTTGCGGGCGGTGCTGTCCATGGGGGGAGGATAGCCGATTCCGTTCTCGATGTCGTCCCGGCGCAGGCCGGGACCCATAACCACAGGGAGGCGTTTGGCGAAGACTCGTAGTGAGCCCTTTCTCGGTATGAATACCGCGCTCCACCGATAGATCACGCGGTATGGGCTTCGCCGGGACGACACTCGGGAACCTCCCTCCTCCCTCGCACTTATCACGCAGCCGCCGCACCTCGGCGGCCCACGAGTCTGCGCGCGCATGATCGACGATCTCTGGTACAAGAACGGCGTGATCTACTGCCTTTCCGTCGGCTCCTATATGGATGCCAATGGCGACGGCGTCGGCGACTTCAAGGGCCTCTTGCGCCGGCTCGACTATCTGCACGGTCTCGGCATCACCACGATCTGGCTGATGCCGTTCCAGATTTCGCCGCAGCGCGACGACGGCTACGACATTGCGGACTATTACAGCGTCGATTCCCGCTACGGCACGCTCGGCGATTTCGTCGAGTTCACCCATGGCTGCAAGCAGCGTGGCATCCGCGTCATCATCGATCTCGTCGTCAACCACACCTCGGACCAGCATCACTGGTTCAAGGAGGCGCGGCGCGACAAGAACTCGCCCTATCGCGACTGGTACGTCTGGTCCGACAAGAAGCCGGCTAACGCCAACGAGGGGATGGTGTTTCCCGGCGTGCAGAAATCGACCTGGACGCGCGACAAGGAAGCCGGCGCCTGGTATTTTCATCGCTTCTACGATTTCCAGCCCGATCTCAACACCTCGAACCCGCACGTGCAGGCTGAGATCCTGAAGATCATGGGCTTCTGGATCCAGCTCGGCGTCTCCGGCTTTCGCATGGATGCGGTGCCGTTCGTGATCGCGACCAAGGGCGCCAAGGTGAAGAAGCCGGTCGAACAGTACGACATGCTGCGCGCGTTTCGCGAATTCCTGCAATGGCGGCAGGGCGACGCCATCATCCTCGCCGAGGCCAATGTGCTGCCGAAGACGGACATGGAATATTTCGGCCGCGACGCCGACCGCATGCACATGATGTTCAACTTCCAGGTCAACCAGCATCTGTTCTATGCGCTGGCCTCGGCCGATTCGCGGCCGCTGGCGAAGGCGCTGAAGGCGACCAAGCCGCGGCCCGCCACGGCGCAATGGGGCCTGTTCCTGCGCAATCACGACGAGCTCGATCTCGGACGGTTGACCAAGGCGCAGCGCGAGGTCGTGTTCAAATGCTTCGGACCCGACAAGGATATGCAGCTCTACGATCGCGGCATAAGGCGGCGCCTCGCACCGATGCTGGGCGGCGACCGCCGGCGGCTCGAACTCGCCTACAGCCTGGTGTGCACATTGCCGGGGACGCCCGTGATCCGCTATGGCGACGAGATCGCGATGGGCGATGACCTGTCGCTGCCCGAACGCGATTGCGCGCGCACGCCGATGCAATGGTCGACCGAGCCGCATGGCGGCTTCACCAAGAGCGACAAACCGGCATGCCCTGTGATCGACAAGGGGCCGTACGGCTATCCGCATGTCAACGTCGCAAAACAGCGACGCGATCCCAACTCCATGCTGAACTGGACCGAACGCATCGTGCGCATGCGCAAGGAGGTGCCGGAAGTCGGCTGGGGCGACTTCACGATCATTCCTGTGCGCGATCCCGCTGTGTTCATCATGCGCTATGACTGGCGCAACAATTCGGTGCTGTTCATGCACAATCTCGACGAGAAGCCGCGCGAGATCGCGTTCTCGGCGGGGCTGCCTGATGGGGCCGGCGCGCACCTCATCAACCTGCTCGCGGAAGATCACAGCCACGCCGACAAGCGCGGCCAGCACCGCGTCGTGCTGGAGCCCTACGGCTATCGCTGGTATCGCGTCGGCGGGCTGGATTATCTGCTGAAGCGGAGCGACATTGAGATGCGATAGTTTGCCCCGCGGCTTCAACGATCGTCATTGCGAGCGCAGCGAAGCAATCCAGAATCTTTCCGCGGAGGGACTCTGGATTGCTTCGCTACGCTCGCAATGACGAGGAGATAGTGTCGGCCACAACTCTCCGCCGTTGCGCTTCGCTTGTCCAGGACGGCGGAGCATGACGCTGTCGCCTCATTCTCCGTTTACGGCGCCGCCACCACCACGCCCTCATTCCCGCGCAAATCCAGCACGCCCTCCAGCCGCTCACCCTCCCGATCGAGAAACGTTGACAGCAGGATCTCGCTGCCGAAGCGGATGGCGCTGGTGGTCACGGCGATCGGATCGGCGCCGAGATTGAGCGCCACGACCACGGCCCGGCCGCCGGCCTCGCGGCGATAGATCAGGAGATCGCCTTGCGCCGCGATCGGATGATAGTCGCCTGCCATCAGCGGCGGCGAGCCCTTCCGCAAGGCGATCAAGCGCTTGTACAGCGTCAGGATCGAGCGCGAATCGGCCTCGAGATTGGCGACGTTCTCGTGGATATGATCCTCCGGCAGCGGCAGCCACGGCCGGACCTCGGAGAAGCCGGCGAAATTGGAGGAATCCCACTGCATCGGGGTACGGCAGCCGTCGCGGCCGACACCGATGCCGGGCACGTTCTTCTCGAAGGGATCGCGCACGTCCTCCGGCGCGATCGCGAGCTGATGCATGCCGATCTCGTCGCCGTAATAGAGCGTCGGCGTGCCGCGCAGCGTCAGCAGCAGCATGGCGGCGACGCGGGCCTGCTCGGGACCAACCCGGCTTGCGACGCGCGGACGATCGTGATTGCCGAGCACCCAGTTCGGCCAGGCGCCGCGCGGCAGCGCCTTCTCGTAATCCTCGATGATCTTCTCGATCGAGCGCGCGCTCCAGAAGGTCGAGAGCAGCGCGAAGTTGAACGGCATCTGCGCGCCGGTGAGATCGTTGCCGTAATAGGCCATCAAGCGATGCAGCGGCAGATAGATCTCGCCGATCAAGACGCGCGCGCCAAAGGCATCGGTGACACGCCGCATCTCGGCGATCACGTCATGCACCTCGGGCTGATCGGTCGAGTATTGCGTCAGGATCTTCTCGTTCGGCGGCCGGCCCTCGACGTAATGCGGGTTCGGCGGATTGTCGCGGAATTCGACGTCCTTGATCAGGTGCCAGATCACGTCGACGCGGAAGCCGTCGACGCCCTTCTCCAGCCAGAATCGCATCACGTCGTAGATCGCGGCGCGCGCGTCCGGATTGCGCCAGTTGAGGTCCGGCTGCTGGGCGAGGAAGGCGTGGTAGTAATATTGGCCGGTGGTCTCGTCGAATTGCCACGCGCTGCCGCCGAACTCGGACAGCCAGTTGTTCGGCACCCCGCCATCAGGCGCCGGATCGCGCCAGATGTACCAGTCGCGCTTGGGATTGTCGCGCGAGGACCGGCTCTCGACGAACCAGGGATGCTGGTCCGAGGTGTGGTTCGGCACGAGGTCGAGGATCAGCTTCAGGCCATTTTCGTGGGCGGCGGCGAGCAGCGCATCGAAATCGGCCATCGTGCCGAACAGCGGCTCGATGCCGGTATAGTCGGAAATGTCGTAGCCGAAATCCGCCATCGGCGAGGGGAAGATTGGCGACAGCCAGATCGCGTCGACGCCGAGCGATTTGACGTAAGGCAGCCGTCCGAGGATGCCAGCGAGATCGCCGACGCCGTCGCCATCCGAGTCCTGAAAGGAGCGCGGATAGATCTGATAGAAGATGCCGTCGCGCCACCAATTCTCGCCGCTCTGAGCCATGCCGGAAAACCCACCGAAAAGTCTGCGCCTCGCGCGGGAGAACGCGACAGCAACGCCCCGGTTCAGATTGGCAGGTCAATTGGGACGGCCGTGTGACGGTTGTTCCCCGGGCTCGTTCCGAATGTTTGCCCCCGAATCTTTTGCTTGGCGGCCTGGCAAAAATCGGCATTGTGAGGCCATGACCGAGCAAAACGATACCAAAGCCAAAGCTGGCGCGATCATCGTTCCCGTGACGCTGTTCGAGCAGAACTGCACCGTCATCTGGGACGAGCCTTCCAAGAAGGCCGTGGTGATTGATCCCGGCGGCGACGTGCCGAAGATTCTGGATGCGATCAAGCAGACCGGCGTCAGCGTGGAGAAGATCTGGCTGACCCATGGTCATATCGACCATGTCGGCGGCGCTGCCGACTTGCGCGACGCGCTGAAGGTGCCGATCGAGGGCCCGCATGAAGCGGACAAGTTCCTGCTCGACAACGTGGTCGAGAGCGGCGCGCGCTTCGGCATGACCGGGGTGCGCAATTTTGCGCCGGACCGCTGGCTCAACGAAGGCGACAGCGTCTCGATCGGCGGCCTGCAGTTCGACATCCTGCACTGCCCCGGGCATTCGCCCGGCAGCGTGGTGTTCTTCAACAAGGACTTGCGTTTTGCCCATGTCGGCGACGTCCTGTTCGCAGGTTCGGTCGGACGCACCGACCTGCCCGGCGGCAGTCACGCCACGCTGATCAACTCAATTCTGACCAAGCTGTTGCCGCTCGGCGACGACGTCGGCTTCATCTGCGGCCATGGCGCCGGCTCGAGCATCGGCCAGGAGCGGATGACCAATCCGTTCATCACCGGCGAGATGTAAGGTATTACTCGGCGGCGTCCGCCAGCGCCGCGGGTTCGCCGAGGTTGCGCTCGCCCCATTCCCGGATCGCAGCGACGACCGGCACAAAACTCCTGCCCTTGCGGGTCAGGCGATATTCGACCTTGGGCGGCACCTCGCCGAAATCCTTGCGGTCGATCAGGCCGCTTTGCGTCAGCGCCTTCAATTCGCGGCTGAGCACGCGCGGGGTGATCTCGGCGCTGCCTTCCGTGCCGCGCAGCAGGCCGCTCCTGATCTCGCCATAGCGGCGCGGACCGTCCTTGAGGTCCCAGACGATGCGCAGCTTGTACTTGCCGCTGATCATCTTCTGAAACGCCGCGACCGGACAGGTGCGCGCGGGGTTCGGTCTTGCCTTCGCCCTTGCCTTGGCCATGTCGTCTCCTCCAGGCGCAGAATTCCTGTCTTGACGCGTTTTCTTTACGCGAACCGGTCTCCACTTCGCTCGAAAGCGCTTTGGCACGAGGATAGGAGCGACACCGAAAAAGTCCATACTATCAATTTTGTCCATACTTGCAGGATCGCTTGCAAGCCGCAGATGATGACGCACACGACGAAGTAAGGAGCGTCACATGAAGCACTTCATGATCACATATGCGTTCAGGAACGGCACGACGGAGGCCTGGCACCAGGAGATCGGCCGTTTCATCAAGGCGATCGACGGCGATCCGGAACTGAAAGGGCGGATCGGCTATCGTGTCCTGAAGCACCGCGATGACGGCAGCTATATCCACCTCGCCAGCGTCACCGACGATGCCGCGCAAAAAACGCTGCAATCGCGCGACTTCTTTAAGGCCTATCAGGAGATGACGCGGAAGGTGGCCGGCGGCGAGGTCACGGTGACGCCGATCGAGGTGATTGACGCAACGGCTTCGGGTTGACGCGAACGACGCGACGGCGCCGCCAAAAACTCCGCTGTCGTCCCGGACAAGCGCAAGCGCAGATCCGGGACCCATAACCACAGGGAGGAGTTTGGGGCAGCCTGATAATTCCGAGTCCCCGCAACCACGTCCGCCTGTGGTTATGGGTCCCGGATCGGCGCGCACTTGGGGCGCGCTTGTCCGGGACGACGGCGGGGACGGAGCTACTTCATCAACCCCGCCGCCGTGAGCGCGCGCGTGATGATCTGGCCGAGATCGAAGCTGCGTGTCCGCTCGGGCTTCGCCTCGACCGGCTGTGCGGCGACCGCTGCGCGGATCGAGCGGGCGAGATGCGGCGCGGGCGTCAGCGCCGGCTTCGGCGTTGCAGGCTTTGCCTCCGCCTTTGGCGCCGCCTCCGCAATCCAGCCGGTGAGACCGAAGAACTTTGCGATGTGGTAGGACGAGGAGATGCCGGCCTCGATCAGGAACGCGCCTTCCATGCCGTAACGCTGGTCGTTGTCGGCAAGGCCGAGCGGCGTGCCGTGCGCCATGTCGGTGATGGCGTAGGATTCGACCAGGGTCTCGCCGTCCTGGTTCCACCAGGCCTGGCGCGGATAGCCGTCGACATTGGTCTCGGCCATCGGCACCTCAGGCAGACCGTGGAGATCGAGCCATTGCTTGACGATCTCGTTGGCATTGCCGGGATTGACGGTGCGGTCGGCGCTGCCGTGCCACACCGACACCTTCGGCCAGGGACCACGATGGTTGGTGGCGTTGCGCACGAGATCGCCGAGCTCGCGCGCCGGACGCGCCGGGGAATGAAACATGCCGTCCAGCGCCTCGCGCAGGTTCGAGGCGATGCCATAGGGCAAGCCCGCGATCACCGCGCCGGCTGCGAAAACTTCCGGATAGGTCGCAAGCATCACCGATGTCATGCCGCCGCCGGCGGACAGGCCGGTGATGAAGATGCGCCTCTGATCGATGCGATGCGCTTCCACCATGTGGGCGATCATCTCGCGGATCGAACGCGCCTCACCGTTGTCCCGTGCGGTGTCCTCCGGATTGAACCAGTTGAAGCAGGTGTTGCCGTTGTTGATCCTCTGCTGCTCGGGCATCAGCAGCGCGAAGCCGTAATGCTTCGCCAGCGTCGACCAGCCGGCGCCGAGATCGTAGCCGGAAGCGATCTGGCCGCAGCCATGCAGCACGACGACGAGCGCGCGCGGCTTCTGCAGCTGCGTCGGCACGAAGGCGAACATGCGCAAGGCCCCCGGATTGTCACCGAAGCCCGTGACCTCTTGCAGTGGGCTGGATGAATCCGCGCTGCGGCCGAGCTCGGCGAAGCGCAGACCGTCCAGCTTTGGCAGACGTCTCAACAGATCGACATTTCGGGCTAGTGACACGGCAACTTCCTGGTGGGCAACTTCCAACGTTCAGCCAAACCAGATAGTTGCTGCGTTGCAAAATAAAAAGACCGTGCGCTGTCAATCGCGCGAAAATCGCCGGGATTTCCCGCGGAATCCGCACTTATTAACCGCTATGCCTCAACTTGGTGCAGAGGCGCGGCGCATCCAGGCCAGAAATGCGGCGCAGATCATGATGAATGTCACAAACAGCGCAAGCGAGACGAGAAATCCTGCGCGCGCTGATTGCAAGGATTCGACGGCGAAGAACAATGTGCCGATTGCGGCCACTCCGGCCGCATTTCCGATCTGCGCCGTGGTGCCGTACATGCCGGAGGCCGAGCCTGCGGCGACAGGTTTTACGCTCGCGAGCACCGCACCCGACAACGGCGCCATCACCAGTCCCTGACCGTAGCCGAAGACGATCATCGTGAGCGCAAGCGCAATCGGCGTCGGTGCATCGACATAGAGCGCGACGAGCGCAAGCGCAGCAAGGCCTGCGATCTGGAGCGCGCAGCCCTCGAGCAACACCTTGGTGCCGCGATGCCGCGCCCGTGCGCCGCTGTGGCGCGAGGCCACGACGAAGGCAAGCGCGAGCGGGATGAAGGCCATGCCGGCCGTGAGCGGCGGGATCTTCAAGCCGCGCTGCATGTACAGCGTCATCACTAGGTAGAACGAGAGGTTGGCGACGAAAAAGAAGAACGCCGCGCCGAGCCCGCGCAGGAAGGCTGCGTCCGACAGCAGCGTGAGATCGATCAGCGGCATGCCGCCGTCGCGCGCGACCGCGTGCTCCAGCTTCAGGAACGCGGCGAGGATCGCGCCGCCGCTTGCCATCACTGCCCATAGCCACGGCGCCCAGCCGACATCGTGACCGAACAGCAGCGGCCCGATCAGGCATAACAAGCCTGCGAACAGCACCACGCTGCCCTTGATGTCGAGCTTTGTACCTGATCGCCGCGGCACCGACGGCATGATGCGCCAGGCGGCAGCGGCGATGGCGAGGCCACCGGGCACGTTGACGAAGAACACCGCGCGCCAGCCGGTGCCGGCGAGATCGAGAGTGACCAGCAGACCGCCAAGCAGGAAGCCCGCGGCGCCGGCAAGCCCGAGCACGATGCCATAGATGGCGAAGGCGCGGCTGCGCGTCTCGTCCGTGAACAACAGATGCAGCGTCGCCAGCACCTGCGGCACCATCAGCGCCGCGGTCGCGCCCTGCGCCAGCCGGGCGATGATCAGCTCTGCGCCAGATTGCGCGAGGCCGCACCACAGCGACGTCAGGGTGAAGCCGAGCACGCCCGCCAGGAAGACATTCTTGGTGCCGTGAATGTCGCCAAGCCGGCCGCCAGTGACGACCAGCGTGGCATAGGCGATCAGGTAGATCGCAATCACGGATTCGATCTGCGCCGGCGACGCTTTCAGATCGACCGCGATGGTGGGGATGGCGACGTTGACCACGAAGGCGTCGACGCCGAACATGAACTGGGCGGCGACGACGATGGCCAGCACCCACCAGCGGCGCGAGGAGTCGAGCTGTCGTGTGACGATCTGATGCATGGGAGCATGATCCCGGACTATCGTTGCCGGATCATTTCAGATCCCGTGCGGTGTCGCGATTACCTGCGAGGTAGGATTCGCGTGCCTCATTCGAAGGCGCGATTGCTTCGCCTCTCCCCGCGTGCGGGGAGAGGCCGGAATTCAAACGCAGTTTGAATTCCGGGTGAGGGGGAGCTTCCGCGAGTCGCACTGCCACTGAATTTGCGGAAGCAGCCCCTCACCCCGCCCTCTCCCCGTAAGAACGGGGAGAGGGAGACGAGACATCTCATCGCGCCTCCGCGCATGCCTGCATTCCGCCGCGCGGGACACCGTGCGATTGCGTTCGCTTCCGCGAGCACGTAGCCTCGCCGCCTCAACAAACAGAAAATCGAAGCCGGAGAGAACGCCATGGCGCGCCTGAAATTCGGAGCCTTTCTTGCCCCGCATCACCCGGTCGGGGAGCATCCGATGCTCCAGTTCCGGCGCGATCTCGACCTGGCCGAGCAGCTCGATAGCCTCGGTTATGACGAGTTCTGGTGCGGCGAGCATCACTCTTCCGGCTGGGAGATGATCGCATCGCCCGAGATGTTCCTGGCCGCGGCCGGCGAGCGCACCAAGCGGATCAAGCTCGGCACCGGCGTGGTGTCGCTGCCCTACCACCACCCCTTCAACGTCGCCCAGCGCATGGTGCAGCTCGATCACATGACCGGCGGCCGCGCCATCTTCGGCTCCGGTCCCGGCGCGCTCGCCTCCGACGCGCATACGCTGGGCATTGACCCGATGACGCAGCGCGACCGCCAGGACGAGGCGATCGGCGTGATCCGCCGCCTCTTCAACGGCGAGCGCGTCACCGCGAAGAGCGACTGGTTCACCATGAACGACGCCGCGCTGCAGATCCTGCCGTTGCAGGAGGAAATGCCGTTCGTGGTGGCCTCGCAGATCTCTCCGTCCGGCATGACGCTGGCCGGCAAATACGGCATCGGCATCATCTCGCTGGGCTCGATGACGACGCAGGGTCTGATGTCGCTGCAGCAGCAATGGCAGTTCGCCGAGGACGCCGCGAAAAAACACGGCACCAGGGTGAGCCGCGCCGACTGGCGCGTGCTCCTGACCTGGCATATCGCCGAAACCCGCGAGCAGGCGCGCCGCGAAGCGGGCGCCGGGCTGATGCGCTGGCACAACGAATATAATGTCGGCACGCTGCAGCGGCCGGGTCTCACCGCTTTCTCCTCGCCCGATGAAGCCGTGGACAAGACCGCCTTCGTCGAGGGCGCAGCCTCCACCATCGGCACGCCCGACGATCTCGTCAAGACCATCAAGAACGTGATGCAGGTGTCCGGCGGCGTCGGCGCCATCATCGGCTTCGTGCACGACTGGGCCAATCCGGAAAACACCCGCCGCAGCTGGGACATGGTCGCGCGCTACGTCGTGCCGGAGATCAACGGCTACATCGACGGTCTTCGCAAGTCGCAAAAATTCGTGATCGAGAATCGCGCGATCTTCGAGCGCGCAGGCCAGGCTGTGATGGCCAAGATCATGGAGAACGAGAAGGCCGCCGAGGCGCTGAAGGTGACCGGCCCCGGCCGCGTCGCCATTCCCGCCGTCAACGCCCCGGATTTGCAGAAAGAAGCGGCGAAGCGGTAGGTCTATCTCTGTCGTCCCGGCGAAAGCCGGGACCCATAACCCCAAGGAGCAATTTTTCGCGAGCTGACAACCGCGAGTCTTCGCCAAACACAATTCGGTGGCTATGGGTCCCGGCCTTCGCCGGGACGACGATGATGATACGTGTCGCGATTTTGTGCGCAAGACGACCGCAGCTCATCGCGACCGGATCGTGCTATGCTCGCGGAGCTTGCCAACCGGAGCATCGTCATGTCGATGCAGAATGTGGCCGCCCCTGCGCTTGGCTTCACCCCGCCCAGACGCAATGAGCTGACCCACATCCCCGGCGACGAAGGCTGGCCGATCATCGGCAAGACCTTGCAGGTGCTCGCCGACCCCAAGGGCCACATCGAGGCGAACGGTGCCAAATACGGCCCGGTCTACCGCACGCACATTTTCGGCGAGACCAATGTCGTGCTGCTCGGGCCCGAGGCCAACGAGCTCGTGCTGTTCGACCAGCAGAAACTGTTCTCCTCGACGCACGGCTGGAACAAGGTGCTCGGCCTGTTGTTTCCGCGCGGCTTGATGCTGCTCGATTTCGACGAGCACCGCCTGCATCGCAAGGCGCTGTCGGTCGCGTTCAAGGCGGGGCCGATGAAGTCATATCTCAGCGATCTCGATCGCGGCATTTCCGCGCGCGTGGCGCAGTGGAAGGCCAAACCCGGCGAGATGCAGCTTTATCCGGCGATGAAGCAGCTCACGCTCGATCTCGCTGCGGCCTCGTTCCTCGGCGCCGACATCGGCCCCGAGGTCGACGAAATCAACCGCGCCTTCGTCGACATGGTCGCGGCCGCCGTCGCCCCGGTCCGCCGCCCCGTGCCCGGCACCCAGATGGCGCGAGGGGTGAAGGGACGCAAACGCATCGTCGCCTATTTCCGCGAGCAGATTCCGCTGCGACGCGGAAATCACGGCGGCGATGACCTGTTCTCGCAGCTCTGCCGCGCGACCCACGAGGACGGCGCGCTGCTCTCGGAGCAGGATATCATCGACCATATGAGCTTTTTGATGATGGCGGCGCACGACACGCTGACCTCGTCGCTGACCTCCTTCATCGGCGAGCTCGCCGCCAATCCGGACTGGCAGGACAGGCTGCGGGCGGAGGTCCTCGCGCTCGGCCTTGCCCCGGATGCGCCGAGCAGCTTCGACGATCTGGAAAAAATGCCGCTGACGGAGATGGCGTTCAAGGAGACGCTGCGGATCAAGCCGCCGGTGCCCTCGATGCCGCGCCGCTCGATGCGCGATTTCAGCTTCAAGGGCTTTACGGTTCCGGCCGGCACCGCCGTAGGCGTCAATCCGCTCTACACCCATCACATGAAGGACATCTGGCCGCAGCCGGACCGGTTCGACCCCCTGCGCTTCACCGAGGAGGCGCAGCGTGGCCGCCACCGCTTCGCCTTTGTGCCGTTCGGCGGCGGCGCGCATATGTGCCTCGGCCTGCACTTCGCCTATATGCAGGCGAAGTGCTTCGCGCGGCATTTCCTGCAGAACATCGAGGTATCGCTGCAGCCGGGTTACAAGCCGGACTGGCAGATGTGGCCGATCCCCAAGCCGCGAGACGGTTTGCGGGTGCGGGTGAAGGCGGTGTGAGCCTCCCGTGTCCCGGACGCGCGAAGCGCGAGCCGGGACCCAGAATTTTGCGACACGTTCAGCTCGGAGAGATGGGCCCCGGCTCTGCAGCGCACCGCTGAAGGAGCGCTGCGCTGCGTCCGGGGCACGAGAACTCCCTGGCGAGATATCGTAGGATGGGGCAAAGCCACCGGGTCGCGCGTACGCGCGCCCGATGACAGGCTCCGCGTGCCCACCACGCCGCTCCGGTCTCGAACATCGATGGTGGGCACGCTGCGCTTTGCCCACCCTACGGCTTCGGCGCCGTGGCTCCTACGTCCCCTGGTCGAACGCCTTGCGCAAGGCCACATAACCCTGCTGCTGCTGGCTCCAGTTGCGGCCACCGGTCATGGCACCGTCGATGACGAGGTCGTGGCCGTTGATGAAGCTGGATTCGTCGCTCGCCAGGAACACCGCGGCGTGGGCGATGTCATCGGGGAGACCGGCGCGCGGGATCGGCTGCGCGGTCTTGTAGACCTCGCGCATCACCGCCGGCGTCTTCTCGGCCGCGTCGGTCGACAGCCCCAGCGCCTTGCCGAAGATGCCGGTTGCGATCGCGCCGGGCGAGATCGAGTTGACGCGCACATTGGACTCGCCGAGCTCCATCGCCACGCATTTGGTGAGATGGATCACCGCCGCCTTGGCCGCGCTATAGACCATCGAGGACGAGAACCCGGCGAGACGGCCGGCGATGCTGCCATTGTTGATGATGCTGCCAAAACCCTGCTTCTTCATGTGGGGCGCGGCGTGCTTCATGCCGAGCATGACGCTGCGCACCAGCGTCGCCATCGCCGCATCGAACCGCTCGACCTCGAGGCCCTCGATGCCCCCGGTCTGTGCCGGGCCGCCCGCATTATTGAACAGGCAGTCGATCCGGCCGAATGTGTCGACCGCGAGCGCGATCAGCGCCTGCATCTGCGCTTCGACGGTGACGTCGGTCTGGCGGAAGATGCAAGTCGCCCCGAGCTGCTTCGCCAGCGCCTCGCCTTCCGGCACGCGCCGACCCGCGATCACAATTTTGGCACCTTCGGCAACGAAGACTTCCGCGGTACGCAATCCGATCCCGCTCGTCGCGCCGGTGATGACCGCAACCTTGCCGTCCAGCCTGCCCATGGAATGTTCCCGTTTTTGAATGATTTGATTTTCAGATGGCGGACACTGACAGATGACGGCGCCGCGACGGTCACTATTCCCGCCGGCCCGCGGCAAGGCAAGCTTTGCTTGCGCGTCCGACATGCGTAACATTCGCAACCATGGCTCGATTTTCGAACGGGCATCGCGACCGGGCGGGGCATGGGGAAGCTGATCGACGAGTTCCGCAAAGGCTGGCAGGGCGTGGCACCGCCATCGCTCGGTCTGAGCATCGCCTTTGCGGTCGTCTGCCTGCTGATTGCGACGCTGGTGCGCTGGGGTCTCGCGCATGTCCGGCCCGACGTCTACTTCACCCCGTATTTCCCGGCCGTGTTCTTTGCCGCCGCGTTCGGCGGCTTCCGGATCGGCATCGTGACGGCACTCGTCGGCGGCGTGCTCGGCGTCGTCGTCAATTTCGGCGATGCCTTTGCCGATCGCGCCCGGTTTGCCCTGCTGACGCTCTATTGGGTGGTCTGTGCGCTCACCATCTGGGGCGTCGAGCATTATCGCTCGCTGCTGATCGAACAGCGCCGGATTTCCAAGCGCCTGATCGAGGAAGAAGACTATCGCAAGCTGCTGGTCGATGAGCTCCAGCACCGACTGAAGAACAAGCTGTCGACGGTGCACGCCGTGCTGCACCAGGTGCT
Organism: Bradyrhizobium genosp. SA-3; assembly: GCF_004212635.1. GTDB lineage: Bacteria > Pseudomonadota > Alphaproteobacteria > Rhizobiales > Xanthobacteraceae > Bradyrhizobium. The sequence goes on from NZ_PSRT01000007.1 coordinate 35,501, forward strand.
GCACGACCAGCCGCAGGTCTGGGCCCGCATCGATCCGAGGCTGCGGTCGCTGGCCACGACCGACGATTTGATCTCGCGGATCGACAAGGCGGGCTGCGACATCCGCGATCTCCTGATCTCGGAACTCGGACCTTACGGCCACGTCCGCTTCACGCTCAATGGCGACCGGCTGTTCCTGCCGCCGAAGCTCGCAGTCACGCTGTCACTGATGTTTCACGAGCTCGCCACCAACGCGGGCAAGTATGGTGCGTTCTCTGCGCCGCGCGGATTGTTGCAGGTATCATGGACGGTCACCGGCGATCGCCTGACCATCACCTGGGACGAGACCGAGGGACCGAGCATCGGCGAAGTGTCGGCACCGGGCTTCGGCACCAAATTGCTGAAGTCGGCGCTAACCGGCTTCGACGGCAAGACCGAGCTCTCATTCTTGAAGACCGGCCTCCATTGCATCATGCAATGCCGTATCCCCAAGAGCGGCTGACGGACAACAAAGTTAGGTCGATCGGGTGACCTCTCCCCAACGGGGAGAGGTGTGACTACGGCTTGCACCGTTTCAACCCAGGCTCATCGCGGGATCAGGTTCGATACAAGCGAAAGAGAACCGCGCGCTCCGCTCGCAGTTTCGCGGGCGCATTGACCCTCTGTTAATGACGATCGACGTCGCGCGTCGCATCGTCGCAAGTTTCGTCCAAAACACCCCCGTATTTCCTCGGACCCCTTAACCAAACTTAAGAGGGAACCGCGCTAGATCGCGCCCATTGCAAAAGCGCGCTGAAACAACAAGATTCATGACTTCTATGAACGACAACGGATATTTTGGCGCGAGCGAAGCCGAGCTCGGATTTCTCAAGGAAATCGTTAGAATGCTGCCGGCCGGCCTGACCGTGCAGGACGCGCATGGCGAGCTTTTGCTGGTTAACGATGCCGCGGCTTCCCAGCTCGGCATGGACGGCAGCCGTCCCTCGCCCGATCTCGCGCCGCGCCGCGAAGCCTGCCGACAGGCGCTGAGCGCCGGCCAGGCGGTCGTCACCGAGGAAGCCCTTCATAACGGCGCCGCGCGCCAGGTGCTGCTCACGACCCATCGTCCCCTCCGCCTCGCCGGACGCCAGCTCCTGATCTCGGCGTCGTCCGACATCACCGAGCAGAAGAATTTCGAGGACCAGCTGTTCCGCTCGGCCTATTTCGACGAGCTGACCGGGCTGCCCTCGCGGCGCGTGATCGAACATCGCACCAACGGCCTGCTCGCACGCGATGGCGGCGAACGTTTCGCGCTGGCCTTTCTCGACGTCGACAATTTCAAGCACATCAACGACTATTACGGCCACGCCGTCGGCGATGCGCTGCTGGTCGAGCTGTCGAAGCGGCTCGGACGCGACTTGCGCGATTCCGACATGCTCTCGCGCATTTCAGGCGACGAATTCCTGCTGCTGCTGTCGCCGATCCAGAGCCAGGAGGAAGTCGCCGAATTCATGCAATCGACGCTGCAGCGGCTGACCGCGCCGTTCTTCATCGACCATTCGGAAATCTTCGCCTCCACCTCGGTCGGCATCAGCCTCTACCCCGATCACGGCAGCAGCTTCGAGACCCTGCGCCAGAACGCCGACATTGCGATGTACCGCATCAAGAACGACGGCAAGGGGTCGGCGGCCTTCTTCGATTCCAGCATGGAGCGCGAGGCGCTGGCGCGGATGAAGGTCGAGCAGTCGCTGCGCCTCGCGATCCTGGAAAAGCGCTTCTGCTGCGCGTTCCAATCCAAGGTCGACATCAGAACACAGGCGGTGAAGGGTATCGAGGCCCTGGTGCGCCTGCGCGACGACGAAGGCGTGATTCAGGCGCCCGGCTCGTTCATCAACCTCGCCAGCGAGCTCGGGCTGATCGACGAGCTGACTCATCTCGTGCTGGCCGAGATCGTCAGGTCTATCGACCTGATCAACGAGACGTTCGGCGCGGAAGCGACCATCAGCATCAACGTCGCCGCCAAGCAGGCCGGCAATCCCGAGTTCATGCGCAGCTTCGCGCAGGCGCTGCACGACACCGGTTTTCCGCAACGATTCATGATCGAGCTGACGGAAGACGCCTTCGTCGCCAAGAATCATTTCCAGGACGAGATCCTGCCGATGTTCCGCAAGCTCGGCGTCGGCATCTCGATCGACGATTTCGGCACCGGCTATTCCTCGCTCTCGGCGCTCGCCGACATCACCGCCGACGAGATCAAGATCGACCGCTCCTTCATCACCGACATCCATAAGCGTCCGCGCAGCCAGGGCATTCTGCGCGCGATCGAATCCTTGAGCGAAGCGCTCGGCATGACCGTGATTGCCGAGGGCCTCGAATCCTACGAGGAGCTTGCCTATCTCCAGGCCGCGACCAAGATCCGCTACGCGCAGGGCTATTACTTCTCCCGGCCGATCTTCCTGGAAGAGTTGAAGCTCGCAACGACGGTGGCCAGCGAAGCGCGGGTCAACGTGGCGAGCCGCCCGATGCAGCAGAACCGCCAGGGCTATTCGCGAGCGAGCGGGTATCGGCGGTAGGGGGCGCTCCACAATCTCGGCCATCGTCCCGGCGAAGGCCGGGACCCATAACCACAGGATGAGGTTTGGCGAAGACTCGTAGTCACCAGCTCGCCCCACGACGACTGCCGCGGAGTATGGGTCCCGGCCCCCGTGCGCAACTGCGCACTAGGCCGGGACGACACCGAGGATGGGGTCGCACTCCCATCGACCAATTCCCCCTTTGAAATTACTGGCCTTTTGCTAATAAGCAGCCAGACTTCCCGCGAGGTACGTCATGCCCGCCCCCTCCATCAGCGATCCCGCCTATCTTCGTGCGCGCGCGATGGAGACGCTGTTCGAGCGGCTGGAAAAGCTGTGCGAGGGGGCGATCGCGATCGACCGTGGCGGGCGGGTCGTCTACGTCAACGAAAAATACCTCACAGCGCTCGGCCTCAAGCGGACCTCTGAGGCGATCGGCCGCCCGATCGAGGAGGTCATTCCGAACAGCCTGATGCGGAAGGTGGCCGAGACCGGCGAGCCGATCCTGCTCGACATCATGGAGCTCGGCGGCGAGCAGCTGGTCGTCACCCGTATGCCGATCGAGGACGAGAACGGCAAGGTGATCGGCGCGATCGGCTTCGTGCTCTATGACCACCTCGAAAGCCTGAAACCCCTGCTCGCCCGCGTCGCCCAGCTCGAGAGCGATCTGCGGCTGGCGCGGCGGCAATTGTCCAACGCCCGCGCGGCGCGTTTCACCTTCGCCGACTTCGTCGGCACGACGCCGGCCATTGCACAGGCCAAGGAGCTGGCGAGCCGCGCCGCGCGGCAGAGCGTCACGGTGCTGCTCACTGGCGAGACCGGAACGGGCAAGGAGATGCTGGCGCAGGCGATTCACAACGCCTCGTCGCGGGCGGAGAAGCCGTTCGTCAGCGTCAACGTCGCCGCGATTCCCGACACGCTGATCGAGTCGGAATTCTTCGGCACCGCGCCGGGCGCCTATACCGGCGCCGACCGCAGGGGGCGCGAGGGCAAATTCCGGATTGCCGACGGCGGCACGCTGTTCCTCGACGAGATCGGCGAGATGCCGCTGCAATTGCAGGCCAAGCTGCTGCGCGTGCTGCAGGAGCGCGAGATCGAGCCTCTCGGCTCGGACAAGATTTCCAGGGTCGACGTGCGCGTGGTCGCCGCGACCAATGTGGATCTGCGCAAGCGCGTCAGCGACGGCACATTCCGCCCCGACCTTTACTATCGCCTCAACGTGCTCTCGATCGACCTGCCGCCGCTGCGCCAGTGCCTGGATGATCTCCCTGACATCTGCACGCGGCTGCTCGAGGACATCAGCGCATCCGGCGACTATGTCAGCGCCCGGATCACGCCGAGCGCGCTCGCCGTGCTGGCGCGCTACGACTGGCCGGGTAATGTCCGCGAGCTCCGCAACATCCTGGAGCGGGCGCTGATCCTCAGCGATTCCGGGCGGCTGACCGGCGAGGATTTCGTTCGCATCCTTCCCGTCGGTGCCGAGGTCCGAACCGTAGCGCCCGAGCGCCCGGCCGGAACAGTGGTACCGTATGCCGAAGCCGAGGCCGAGTTCGAGAAGCACACGCTCGAACAGGCGCTCGCCGCCAGCAACGGCCAGATCTCCGAGGCCGCCAGGATGCTGCGGATCTCGCGCGCCACCTTCTACAAGAAGCTCGCCAAGTTCGGCCTCGCCGCGGGGCCGGCCTCCGTCTGAGTTTCGAGACACGGACTGTCCGGAGTCTCGGATTCCGGACAGCGCAGCGTGCCGCTTTGTCCGGATGACTCCACTGAAATTGCTGGGGTTTCGCCCATTTGCACCAATTGACGCCATCTGGCGCGGACCTTGCTCTTCGCTCTTGCACAATGACGCGTGCTGCACACGCGCATTCGCAACCAGGGAGGACGCAGATGAGTGAAGCGATCTCAGTCCATCAGCTTCAGGCCAAACAGCCCTCGCACGTCACCGTCGCCACCGCGAGCCTGATCGGCACGGCCATCGAGTGGTACGACTTCTTCCTCTACGGCACCGCCGCGGCGCTGATCTTCAACAAGCTGTTCTTTCCGACCTTCGACCCGATGATGGGAACGCTGCTGGCGTTCGCGACCTATGCGCTCGGCTTCATTGCGCGTCCGCTCGGCGGCGTCGTGTTCGGGCATTACGGCGACAAGATCGGCCGCAAGACCATGCTTTATCTGACGCTGCTGATCATGGGCGCCGCCACCGCGGCGATCGGCTTCCTGCCGACCTATGAGACCGCCGGCATCTGGGCCGCGATCCTGCTCGTCACCTGCCGCCTGATCCAGGGCTTTGGCTTAGGGGGCGAATGGGGCGGCGCGGTGCTGATGGCGGTCGAGCACGCGCCCGCCGACAAAAAGGGCTTCTACGGCAGCTGGCCGCAACTCGGCGCACCGCTCGGCCTCGTGCTCGGCACGCTGGTGTTCTCGGTGGTGTCCTCGATGCTGACCGACGCGCAGCTCTATGCCTGGGGCTGGCGCATCCCGTTCCTGTTTTCGATCGCGCTGGTGCTGGTCGGCCTGTGGATCCGCTTCACCATCGCGGAATCGCCGGAGTTCCAGAAAGTCAAGGACACCAAGCAAGAAGTTAAGATGCCGATCCTCGAGGCTGTCCGGATGTATCCCAAGAACATCCTGCTGGCGATGGGCGCGCGCTTTGCCGAGAACGGCTTCTTCTATATCTACGCGACTTTCGTGCTCGCCTATGCCACGCAATCGCTCGGCATGAACAAGCAGGACATGCTCAACGGCGTCTTGATCGGCGCGGCGATCGAGACCTTCACCATTCCGGCGTTCGGCGCGCTCTCCGACCGCGTCGGACGGCGGCCGATCTACATCTTCGGCGCGGTGTTCTCGGCGCTGATGTCGTTCCCGCTGTTCATGCTGCTGGCGACCAAGAACCCGCAATATGCCTGGATCGCGATCGTGCTGGGCCTCGCCATTGGCCATGCCGCGATGTATGGCCCGCAGGCGAGCTTCCTGTCGGAGCTGTTCGGCACCAAGGTGCGCTATAGCGGCGTCTCGCTCGGCTACAACCTCGCCTCGATCTTCGCCGGCGCGCTGTCGCCGCTGATCGCGACGGGATTGATGACGGCGTACGCGCCGGCGACCTGGCCGATCTCGCTTTACATGATCGCGCTGGCGCTCATCACCATCGTGTCGGTCTACTTTGCCACCGAAACGCGCAAGATAATTCAGGGCTGAATGCCCCGATCAGCCTTCCAGCGCGAGGAGCAGCCTGTTCCAGGGCTGCTTCTCGCGATAGGATCGGCACCAACGGCATACGGTCAAAACGATCGGGAGGAACGCCGTGAGCCATCACCCAGCTCTGCCTTACCTGCGCAATTCCGAGAAGGGCAAGGTCGTCACCGCAGCCGAAGCGGTCATGCTGATCCGCGACGGCGATACGGTGGCGACCGGCGGCTTCGTCGGCATCGGCTTTGCCGAGGAGATCGCGATCGCATTGGAGGAGCTCTATCTCTCCAACGAGGGCGATGCGCCCTACACGCAGGGCAAGCCGCGCAATTTGACGCTGGTCTATGCTGCCGGCCAAGGCGACGGCAAGCAGCGCGGCCTCAATCATTTCGCGCATGAAGGCCTGGTCCGCCGCGTGATCGGCGGGCACTGGGGCCTTGCGCCGAAATTGCAGCAGCTTGCGATCGCGGGCCAGATCGAGGCCTATAACCTGCCGCAGGGCGTCATCACGCATCTGTTCCGCGATATCGCGGCGCACCGGCCCGGCCACATCACCCGCGTCGGCATGGGCACCTTCGTCGATCCCCGGCACGGCGGCGGCAAGCTGAACGCGCGCACCACCGAGGACATGGTGGAGATGATCACGCTGCGCGGCGAGGACTGCCTGCTCTACAGGACGTTCCCGATCAATGTCGGGATCATCCGCGCCACCACAGGCGATCCCGACGGCAACCTCACCATGGAGAAGGAGGCGCTGACGCTGGAAGCGCTCGCCATTGCCATGGCCGCGCATAATTCCGGCGGCATCGTCATCGCCCAGGTCGAGCGCGTCGCCGAGGCCGGCAGCCTCAATCCGCGCCAGGTCAAGATCCCCGGCATTCTCGTCGACTGCGTGGTCGTGGCGAGGCCGGAGAACCACTGGCAGACCTTCGGCACGCCATACAATCCGGCGTTCTCGAGCGAGATCCGCGTCCGCGCCGCTTCGCTGCCGGTGATGCCGGTCAGCGAGCGCAAGATCATCGCCCGGCGCGCCGCCCTGGAGCTGAAGGCCAACAGCGTCGTCAATCTCGGCATCGGCATGCCCGAGGGGATTGCCTCGGTCGCCAACGAGGAGCGGATCATCGACCTCATCACGCTGACGGCGGAGCCGGGCGTGATCGGCGGCATCCCGGCGAGCGGCATCGATTTCGGCGCGGCGATCAACACGCAGGCCGTGATCGACCAGCCCTATCAGTTCGACTTCTACGACGGTGGCGGCTTGGATGCCGCCTTCCTCGGCCTCGCCCAGGTCGACCGCGCCGGCAACCTCAATGTCAGCAAGTTCGGGCCGAAACTCGCGGGTGCCGGCGGCTTCATCAACATCAGCCAGAACGCCAAGGAGGTCATCTTCGTCGGCACCTTCGGCGCGGGCAAGCAGCGCATCGCGGTGAACGACGGCAAGCTCGTCATCCTCGACGAAGCCAAATCGCGCAAGTTCGTCGATAGCGTCGAGCACGTCACCTTCAGCGGCCCGTTTGCCGCCGCGCGCAAGCAGCGCACGCTGTACGTCACCGAGCGCTGCGTGTTCGAGCTCAGGCCCGACGGCCTCGAGCTAACGGAAGTTGCGCCCGGCATCGACATCGAGCGCGACATCCTGCGCCTGATGGATTTCAAGCCGCTGATCCCGCGCGATCCTGTTCTGATGGACGGCCGCATCTTCCGCGACGATCTCATGGAGCTGCGCGAGCGCCTGCTCACCATCCCGCTCGACCAGCGCTTCACGCTGGACGAGCAGCAGAACCTGTTCTTCGTCAATCTGGAGCGCTACCCGCTGCGTAGCAAGGCCGAGATCGACACCATCGCTTCCATCGTCGAGGCGAGGCTCGCCCCGCTCGGCCGCCGGGTCTACGCCATCGTCAATTATGACAATTTTTCCATCCTGCCGGAGCTGATGGACGATTATTCGGCCATGGTCCGCAGCCTGGTCGATCGCTTCTATTCCGGCGTGTCGCGCTACACCACGTCGGGCTTCCTGCGCATCAAGCTCGGCGAAGCCCTGGAGAAGCGCGGCGTTGCGCCGCATATTTTCGAGAGCGCGGACGAAGCGCAGTCCGATCGGCGGCAGGTCGAAGGAGTCGGCGTTGCGCGCGCCATGCAGCAGGTCCAAAAATGATGCATGCTCGCAAGGCCAATCCGCTTCGCCGGAAGGTTCAATTGCAATGTTCGTAGTGTTGTGCAAATCGCTGTTGCCAGAAGCTTTGAATCAGGAGGGACCATCGTGCGTCGATCACTCATCATAACAACAACCATCCTCGCGCTCGCCGCGGGCGCGTCCGCACGGGCCGACGATCTCAAGATCGCGCTGATCTACGGCAAGACCGGTCCGCTCGAGGCTTATGCCAAGCAGACCGAGACCGGCCTGAAAATGGGCTTTGAATACGCCACCAAGGGCACCATGACGCTCGACGGCCGCAAGATCGTCGTCATCACCAAGGACGATCAGGGCAAGCCGGACCTCGCGAAGGCGGCGCTCGCGGAAGCCTATCAGGACGACAAGGCCGACATCGCGATCGGCACGACCTCGTCGGCCGGGGCGCTCGCCATTCTCCCCGTCGCCGAGGAGAACAAGAAGATCCTGATCGTCGAGCCCGCGGTCGCGGATCAGATTACCGGCGAAAAGTGGAATCGCTACATCTTCCGCACCGCGCGTAACTCCTCGCAGGACGCGATCTCCAACGCGGTCGCCATCGGCAAGCAGGGCGTCACCGTCGCGACGCTGGCGCAGGACTACGCCTTCGGCCGCGACGGCGTCGCCGCCTTCAAGGAGGCGCTCGCCAAGACCGGCGCGACGCTCGCCGCGGAAGAATATGCTCCGACCTCGACCACCGACTTCACCGCCGTCGGCCAGCGCCTGTTCGACGCGCTGAAGGACAAGCCGGGCCGCAAGGTGATCTGGGTGATCTGGGCCGGCGCCGGCAATCCGCTGGCCAAGCTCCAGGACATGGATCCGAAGCGCTACGGCATCGAGCTGTCGACCGGCGGCAACATCCTGCCGGCCCTCGCCGCCTATAAGGGCCTGCCCGGCATGGAAGGCGCGACGTACTATTTCTATGCGATCCCGAAGAACCCGGTGAACGACTGGCTGGTCGCCGAGCACCAGAAGCGCTTCAACGCGCCGCCGGATTTCTTCACCGCGGGGGGCTTTGCCGCCGCGATGTCCGTCGTCGCCGCCGTCACCAAGGCGAAGTCGACCGACACCGAGAAGCTGATCACGGCCATGGAAGGCCTGGAGTTCGACACGCCGAAGGGCAAGATGATGTTCCGCAAAGAGGACCATCAGGCGCTGCAGAGCATGTATCACTTCAAGGTCAAGGTCGATCCGAACGTCGCCTGGGCCGTGCTCGAGCCGGTGCGCGAGCTGAAGATCGAGGACATGGACGTGCCCGTTAAGAACAAGCGCTGAGTGCCCACCTCTCCCGCTTGCGGGAGAGGTCGGATCGCATCGTAAGATGCGATCCGGGTGAGGGCTTTCTCCTCTTGGGGGTTCTCGCCAGCGGAGACACCCTCTCCCCTACCCTCCCCCGCACGCGGGGGAGGGAGCGCAGCGTGATCGCGGATATATCTCCGTTCCCATCATTCGCCGGACTCCAATGCCGCTGACCCTCGAAACCCGCGACCTCACCATCCGCTTTGGCGGCCATGTCGCGGTCAACAACGTCACCTGCACGTTCCGCCCGGGCGAGCTCACGGCCATCGTCGGGCCGAACGGCGCCGGCAAGACCACCTATTTCAATTTGATCTCGGGTCAGCTGCGCGCATCCCGCGGCAGCATCCTGTTCGACGGCACCGACATCACGGGGCAGTCCGCGCCGATGCGCACCCGCGCAGGCCTCGGGCGCGCCTTCCAGCTTACGAATCTCTTCCCGAACCTCACCGTGGAGGAGAACGTCCGCCTCGCGGTGCAGGCGGCGAACGGCACCCATTACGACATGCTGCGGCCCTGGATGGTCCGCCGCGACCTGATCGCGCGTGCTGACGCCATCCTCGACCAGGTCGCGCTCGGCAGCCGCCGCGGCGTCGCTGCGACCGCGCTGTCGCATGGCGACCAGCGCAAGCTCGAAGTGGCGCTGATGATCGCGCTGGAGCCTGATGTCTTCATGTTCGACGAGCCGACCGCCGGCATGAGCATCGACGAGGTGCCTGTCGTCCTTAACCTGATCGCGCAGCTCAAGCAGGACCGGAGCAAGATCATCCTGCTCGTCGAGCACAAGATGGACGTGGTGCGCTCGCTCGCCGACCGCATCATCGTGCTGCATAACGGCCAGCTGGTTGCGGACGGCCCGCCCGCCGAAGTGATCGCCTCGCCAATCGTGCAGGAGGCCTATCTCGGCGTAGCACCCAAGACCGCTGCAGGGAGTGCAGCATGACCGACCTTTTGAAACTCTCCGGCGTGCACACCCATATCGGCCGCTATCACATCCTCCAGGGCATCGATCTCGCAGTTCCGCAGGGGCAGACCACGATGCTGCTCGGCCGCAACGGCGCCGGCAAGACCACGACGCTGCGCACCATCATGGGCCTCTGGCAGGCCTCGCACGGCGAGATCAGCCTCGCCGGCGAGCGCATCGAGAGCCGCGCCACGCCGGACATCGCGCGGCTCGGCGTCGGCTACGTGCCGGAGAGCATGGCGGTGTTCTCCGATCTCACGGTGAAGGAGAATTTGGTGCTGGCGGCGCGCGATGGGCCGCTGGACGATGCCCAGCTCGACTGGATTTTCGGCTTCTTTCCAGCGCTGCGCCGATTCTGGCTGTCGCGGGCGGGCAGTCTCTCGGGCGGGCAGAAGCAGATGTTGTCCATTGCGCGCGCCATCATCGAGCCGCGCAAGCTCCTCTTGATCGACGAGCCGACCAAGGGCCTCGCGCCCGCCATCGTGATGGCGCTGATCGAGTGCCTGAAGGAGATCAAGCGCAAGGGCGCGACCATCCTTCTGGTCGAGCAGAATTTCTTTGCCGCCCGCGAGCTCGGCGACAAGGTGCTGGTGATGGACAACGGCACCGTCGTCCATCGCGGCGAGATGGCGGCGCTGGCGGCCGACGTGCCGCTGCAAGAGCGACTGCTCGGCCTGAGCCTGGAGGCGCATCAGTGACTGAACTCGCCGCAAACGATCCGCTGCCGAAGCCGAAGCGCGATCTCGCGCCGATCCTGCTGCCGGTCGCGCTCGCGCTTCTCATGATCCCGCTGATCGGCTCGACCAGCTCGTGGCTGACGCTGACGGCCGCGAGCCTCGCCATGGGCATGATGATCTTCATCATGGCCTCCGGACTTACATTAGTGTTCGGCCTGATGGACGTGCTCAATTTCGGCCACGGCGCCTTCATCGCGGTCGGCGCCTATGTCGCAACGCTCGTGCTGGCGCCGTTTGCGGCCTCGATCCAGGCCGATTCGCTGTGGGTGAACCTGGCGGTGCTGGCGCCGGCAGCGCTGCTGTCGATGGCGGTATCAGGCGCGCTCGGCCTGATCGTCGAGCGCGTGCTGATCCTGCCCGTTTACGGCCAGCATCTGAAGCAGATCCTGATGACGACGGGCGGCCTGATCGTCGCCGAGCAGACGCTGTATGCGCTGTGGGGACCGCAGATCATCCCGATGCCACTGCCCACTTCGCTGCGAGGGTCCTTCATCCTCGGCGACGTCGCAATTGCAAAGTACCGCGTGCTGGCGATGCTGATCGGCCTTGCCATCTTCATCGCGATCCAGCTCGTGCTTAATCGCAGCAAGCTTGGCCTCCTGATCCGCGCCGGCGTCGAGAACCGCGAGATGGTGGAGGCGCTCGGCTATCGCATCCGCCGGCTATTCCTCGGCGTGTTCATGACGGGATCGGCGCTCGCGGGTCTCGGCGGCGTGATGTGGGCGCTCTATCGCGAGCAGGTTCACGCCTCCATGAGCGACGACCTCACCGTGCTGATCTTCATCGTCGTCATCATCGGCGGGCTCGGGTCGATCGGCGGCTGCTTCATCGGCGCGATCCTCGTGGCCATGGTTGCCAATTACGGCGGCTTCCTGGTGCCGAAACTTGCCCTCGTCTCCAACATCCTGCTGATGGTCGCCATTCTGATGTGGCGGCCGCGCGGCCTCTATGCGGTGACCAGCCGATGATGACCCTCTCCGGTGACCCGCCGCGCAGCCGTGTCCTCACGCTCGTTCTCGTCCTCATCATCCTGGCGCTGGCGGCGACGCCGTTCCTGTTCCCGGGCGCCAAGGCGCTGAACGTCGCGGCCAAGATCTGCGTTTTCGCCGCCCTCGTTGCGTCCTACGACCTGTTGCTCGGTTACACCGGCTCGGTGTCGTTCGCCCACACCATGTTCTACGGCATCGGCAGCTACGCGATCGCGATCGCGCTGTACGGGATGGGCCCGAACTGGGCCGCAGTCGCAACCGGCATCGTCATTGGCCTGCCGCTCGCAGCCTTGCTCGCGCTCGCAATCGGGCTGTTCTCGCTGCGGGTCGCCGCGATCTTCTTTGCCATGATCACGCTCGCGGTCGCCTCCGCCTTCCAGGTGCTGGCCTCGCAGCTCTCCTGGCTGACCGGCGGCGAGGACGGGCGCAGTTTTCAGCTGCCCGAGCTGCTGCGGCCCGGCACCGTGCTGGTCTCCAAGAGCCTGTTCGGCTTCGAGATCAACGGCCGCATCCTGACCTTCTACCTGGTGTTCGCGATCTCCGCCCTAATGATCCTGGCTCTGCTGCGGGTGGTGAACTCGCCGTTCGGACGTGTGCTCCAGGCGATCCGCGAGAATCGTTTTCGCGCCGAGGCGCTCGGCTTCCGTACCGTCTTCCATTTGACCTACGCCAACTGTCTCGCGGCGCTGGTCGCCGCGAGCGCCGGCATCCTGAATGCGCTGTGGCTCCGTTATGCCGGGCCCGACACCTCGCTCAGCTTCTCGATCATGCTGGACATCCTGCTGATGGTCGTGATCGGCGGCATGGGCACGATCTACGGCGCGATCATCGGGGCCACCATCTTCATCCTCGCCCAGAACTATTTGCAGTCGCTGATGGGCGTCGCGTCCACGGCGGCGTCGGAAGCCGGCCTGCCGCTGCTGCCGGGCCTGTTGCATCCCGACCGCTGGCTGCTGTGGCTCGGGCTGCTGTTCATCGCCAGCGTTTACTTCTTCCCGACCGGCGTGGTCGGACGGCTGCGCAAGGCCGGCGGCGACAAGAGCGCGGGCGCCTCGCATTAAGCGAAGATTAATGATGCAGCGCGGGGGTTCGTTGCATTTGGATGCGATCTCGCAATGGGATTAATGCCCAGGTAACTGGCTTTCCTAAGGTTTAGGCCATTTGTGTGGTGTATTCCTGCCCTTCCAGGGAGGGGGAATGCGCCACGTCTTGTCAGGGATCGCAGCCGGAATGTCCCTAGCCGCGAAGAACGGCTGGGAGGCGGCGCTTCGGCGCGGGCCAGTGCTGTGGCTGACCCTGTGCGGCGTGTTGCTGGTCGCGGGCATCTTCACCGTGACCGCCATGGCCATCGGCGAATTCCGCGAGCGGACCCTCGCCAACCGCGAGCGCGAGCTGGAAAACACGGTGCAGCTGATCGCGCGGCACTTCGATCAACAATTTGAAGATTCCGACGCCGTCGCCGCCGATGTGATCGGGCAGATGAACCTGCCGGAGATCACCTCGCCCGCGATGTTTCGCGAGCGCATGTCCGGGCCTGCGGCGAACCAGATGCTGCGCAGCAAGATCAGCTCGGTGTCTTATCTCGGCGACATCGCGATCTACGACGCCGACGGCGAGCTGATCAACTGGTCGCGGGCGCAGCCGCTGCCGAAGATCAACATCTCCTCTCGCGCCTACTTCCAGACGTTCAAATCCGATCCGACGGCCGAGCCGGTCATCCTGGAATCCGTCCGCAGCTTCATCATCGCCAAATGGACCACCGTCGTCGCGCGACGGCTGAACGGCGCCGACGGAGCCTTCCTCGGCGCGATAGTGCGGCGAATCGATCCGGACAGCTACCAGCAATATTTCGCATCCGTCGCGCTTGCCGAGGGCACGGCGATCTCGCTGTTCGATCGCGAAGGCAAGATGCTGGCGCGCTATCCGCATCTCGAAGAGATGATCGGACGAAGCTTCAAGAATGCGCCGCTGATGCAGAAGGTGCTGGCCAAGGGCGGTCAGCACACACTCCGCGTCAGGAGTCCGCTCGACGGCGAGGAGCGGCTCGGCTCGGCCGTGTCCCTGAATCATTTTCCCCTGGTCATCGTGGCGACCAATACCATGTCGGCTGCGCTCGCGGACTGGAGGCAGCAGACCGGCTTCATGGTCACGACGGCGACGCTCTCGGCAGCCGTGATCGCGCTGATCCTCTATCTGATCATCCGCCAGATCCACCGGCAGAACCGCGAGGCCCAGGAGCGAATCGAGGCGGAGCGGCAGCGGCTCGATACCGCCCTCAACAACATGTCGCAGGGGCTGATCCTGTACGATGCCGCCGGATACATCGTCATTTGCAACCGCCGCTACGCTGACATGTTCGGTCTCTCCCACGATGTCATCAAGCCCGGCTGTCACATCCACGAGGCGATGTACCATCGCAAGGAGCGCGGCGCGTTCGACGGCAATGTCGAGGAATTTTGCGCAGACGTCATGCGGATCGTCGCCGAAGGCACGGTCTCCACGAGAACTCATCAGCTGGCCAACGGCCGCGCCTTCCACGTCATCAACACCCCGCTCGCGCAGGGCGGCTGGGTCGCCACGATCGAGGACATCACCGAGCGCCGTAACCTGGAGCAGGAGCGCGACCGCAACCACACCTTCCTGCGCGAGATCATCGACCACATCCCCTCGCAGATCACGGTAAAGGACGCGCGCACGCGGCAGTATCTGCTGATCAACGGCGTCGCCGAGCAGCAATTCGGCCAGTCACGCGAGGACGTCGTCGGCAAGACTGCCTTCGACATCTTCCCGACGCCGTCAGCGACGGTGGTGACCGAGGACGACAACAAGGCACTGCGATCTCCCAAGGGGCTCTTCAAGGACGAGCATCCCTGGCAGACCCAGGCCATGGGGCTGCGCTACATCACCTCGACCCGGATCGGCCTCCGCGACAAGGCCGGCGAGCCGCGCTACCTCATCCACGTCGTCGATGACGTCACCGAGCGGCGGCGCGCCCACGAGAAGATCGCGCATATGGCGCACTACGATGCGCTGACCGACCTGCCGAACCGCACGCTGTTCCGCGAGCAGATCGAACGCGAGCTGGCGAAGGTTGCCAGCGGCGGGCAGTTCGCGCTGCTCTACATTGACGTCGACGAATTCAAGGGCATCAACGATTCGCTCGGCCACCATGTCGGCGACGAACTGTTGAAGGCGATCGCGGGCCGTCTGCGCGGCTGCCTCAAGCAGGACGACCTGATCGCGCGGCTCGGCGGCGACGAATTCGCGGTCATCCAGACCGGGATCCAGTCCTCCACCGACGTGGTGTGGTTCGTGACGCGGATCTACGAAGCGATCCGGCAGCCCTATCACTGTCTCGGCCATCAGCTCTCCACCGACGCGAGCATCGGGATCGCGCTGGCACCGCAGGACGGCTCCGATCTCGATCAGCTCATCAAGAACGCCGACCTCGCGATGTACGGCGCCAAGGCCGAAGGGCGCCGCACCCACCGCTTCTTCGAGCCGGCGATGGACGCCTGCGCCAAGGCGCGCCTGGCCATGGAGCAGGATCTGCGCCAGGCCCTGGTCAACGGCGGCTTCGAGATTCACTACCAGCCCCTGGTCGATCTGCGCTCGGGCAAGGTCTCCGGCTGCGAGGCGCTGCTGCGCTGGCGCCATCCCGAGCGCGGCATGGTGTCGCCGGCGGAGTTCATTCCGGTCGCCGAAGACACCGGCCTGATCAACGAGCTCGGCGACTGGGTGCTGCGCATGGCCTGCAACGAGGCCGCGACCTGGCCTGCGCATGTCCGCGTTGCGGTCAACGTCTCGCCGGTGCAGCTCAAATGCGACACGCTGGCCTTGCGGATCGCCGGCGCGCTCGCCGCCTCCGGGCTCGACCCGCGCCGTCTCGAGCTCGAGATCACCGAGGCCGTGCTGATCCGCGACGACGAAGCGGCGCTCTCGATCCTGCACCAGCTCCGCGCCATCGGCGTGCGCATCGCGCTCGACGATTTCGGCACCGGCTACTCCTCGCTCAGCTATCTGAAGCGCTTCCCGTTCGACAAGATCAAGATCGACCGCTGCTTCGTCGCCGACATCGCGGAGACGAACGGCGCGCCGGTGATCGTGCAAGCCGTGGTCAACATCGCCGCCGCCAGCAGCATGACCACGGTCGCCGAGGGCGTCGAGACCGAGGCCCAGCGTGAGATGCTGCGCAACCTCGGCTGCACGGAGATGCAGGGTTATCTGTTCAGCGCGCCGAAGCCGGCCACCGAAGCGCGAAAGCTGTTCGACACGGGCGATGGCTTGCCGGGCGCCTTGCCGGTGGCGGCGGTGGCCTGATGGCGAAGCCAGGCAAGGCTCCGGCCAAGACCGTCGATGTCGCCGATTCCTATGCCGTGCGGCTGATGCAGCATCTGGTGGTGCCGACCTTCGTGATCGACCCGAAGCGCCGCGTCGTGATCTGGAACAGAGCCTGCGAGCGGCTGACCGGCGTCACCGCCTCGGAGGTGATCGGCACCAATAAGCACTGGCGGGCCTTCTACGAGACCAAGCGCCCCTGCCTCGCCGACCTGGTTGCACTGGACCGACCAGAGCAGCTTCCGGAGTACTATTCGGAATATGCCGCGCGCGGCCATAACGGCCTCGGCTTCAGCGCCGAGAACTGGTGCGTGATGCCGAAGCTCGGCAGCCAGCTGTATCTCGCCATCGACGCCGGCCCGATCCACGACGAGGCCGGCCAGCTGATCGCCGTGGTGGAGACGCTGCGCGACCTCACCGACCAGAAGCGCGCCGAGATGGCGCTGAAGGAGCTCGCCACCAAGGACGGGCTGACCGGCCTGTCGAACCGCCGCGCCTTCGACCAGAAGCTGATGAGCGAATGGGCCCGCGCCCAGCGCACGCAGAAGCCGCTGGCGCTGCTGTTCGTCGACGTCGACCATTTCAAGCTGTTCAACGACCGGCACGGCCACCAGAGCGGCGACGAATGCCTGCGCGCAGTCGCCGCCGCGGTCAGCCGGCACGCCATGCGCCCGCTCGACCTCGCCAGCCGCTATGGCGGCGAGGAGTTCGCGCTGATCCTGCCGGACATGGGTTGCGATACCGCCTGCGTCGTCGCCGAGGAGATCCGCTGCGCCGTCATGGCCTTGCAGATCGCCCACGGTGCCGTGGGCGCCGGCGAGCACGTCACCCTCAGCGTCGGCGTCGCAAGCCAGATTCCCAGTGGTGCCGATGGCGGCCCCGACCGGCTGCTCGGCGCGGCCGACGAGGCGCTCTATGTGGCCAAACGGCTCGGCCGCAACCGCGTCATCTGCGCCGAATGGGCGCTGGCCGAGTTCGCCGCCCTCGGCCGGGAGGCCGCAGCGGTTCCGGCCCCTGTCCGGCGCAAATCGGCCTAGAGCCATTTCCGTTCCGATGGAATCGGGACGGGGCTCTAGATTCTTGTTTTGACGCGTTTTCTTTACGCGAACCGGATCCACTTCGCTCGAAAACGCTTCTAGCGCGAGCCCGCGAGAAGCGGTTGCCCGCCCCTCGCCAATCGGCTACATGAAGCCTCGACTAGCACCCGTAGCTCAGCTGGATAGAGCGTTGCCCTCCGAAGGCAAAGGTCACACGTTCGAATCGTGTCGGGTGCGCCACTTCGCCAGAGCACGCCACGCTCGCCATTCGTGACCGAAGCCTGACCAAATCCGCGACGGAACGTTTCGCTCTCGCCGCTTGCCGCCACTACCGATATCCGGTACCATCCGCTGCGTGCAATACGAATGGGACGATCGCAAAGCCGCCGATAACCTTCGCAAACACGGCGTGGATTTTGCGGATGCCATTGCGGCCCTCGAAGACTCGAACCGTCTGGAAGAAATCGACACGCGGTTCGCCTACGGCGAGGAGCGAATGCAAGTCATCGGAATGGCGCACCGACACGTCCTGTTCGTGGTTGTGACCGTGCGTGACGACGACATCTGTAGAATCATTTCGGCCCGAAAGGTCACACGACATGAGCAAGACCGGTACTACGCGGGTGACCGTGAAACGTGGTGAGCCCCTCCCACGGGGCGGCACCGATTGGACGCGACTCGATGCGATGAGCGACAAGGAGGTGATGGGTGCCGCGCGGTCCGACCCTGATGCGCAGCCGCTCACGCCCGAACAACTCGCTAAGATGCGCCGGGTGTCGCGCGTGAAGGTGCTGCGACAGCGCCTCGGGATGACGCAGGCGGAATTTGCCGAAGCCTTCCACCTGCCCATCACGACGTTGCGTGATTGGGAGCAGCGCCGCAGCACGCCCGACGCACCAGCCCGTGCGTTGTTGCTGGCCATCGAGCGCAACCCGAAGGTCATGCGGAGATTGCTTGCGGATAGTGCGGCGTAGTCTCGGCGGCTTTCTCGACCTGCGGAGCACCACATCATAGCGCTACGGTGAGGCAGAAGTGCCCATCTTCGTCAGCCGTGGTGCGCCACTTCGCGACATTGCGCGAATTCATGGCCTGCAATCCTCCGCCCGACCGCGCACGGCAGCCGCAGATCTGCGAGAACGGCCCGCAGAAATGCATCATGCGGTACGTTCGAAAGCGGTCCATGGACGCGGGAGCATGGCCACCTCGCGCTTCGCTTCGCTCAATTGTATCATCCTTCCATGAGCGAATCCGACACGGTGACCGGCGAGGCCTCGCCCGTCCGCAAGATCATCCATATCGACATGGATGCTTTCTATGCGTCCGTGGAACAGCGCGATAATCCGGACCTGCGCGGAAAGCCGGTCGCAGTCGGAGGCTCTGCGGAACGCGGCGTCGTCGCAGCCGCCAGCTATGAAGCGCGCAAGTTCGGTGTTCGCTCTGCCATGCCTTCCGTGACTGCGAAGCGGCAGTGCCCCGATCTGATCTTCGTCAAACCGCGCTTCGAGGTCTACAAGGCGATCAGCCGACAGATCCGCGACATCTTTGCCGAGCATACGCCCATCATCGAGCCACTGTCGCTCGACGAGGCCTATCTCGACGTGACGGAAAACCTGCAAGGCATCCCCTTGGCACGGGACATCGCCCTGCGCATCCGCGAGAAGATCAAAGCCGAGACGGGCCTCAACGCTTCGGCGGGCATCTCCTACAACAAGTTTCTGGCAAAGCTCGCCTCCGATCATCGCAAGCCCAACGGTCAGTTCGTGATCTCGCCGGAAATGGGCCCCGCTTTCGTCGAGACGCTGCCCGTCGGCAAGTTCCACGGGATAGGCCCGGCGACGCGTGCGAAGATGAACGCGCTCGGCATGTTCACCGGCCTCGACATCCGCAACCAGACGCTGGAGTTCATGAATGCGAACTTCGGCAAGTCAGGTGCGTATTACTACTGGATCTCGCGCGGTGTGGACGAACGTCCGGTCCGGGCCAACCGGATCCGCAAGTCGATCGGCGCGGAGAACACGTTCTCAACCGATCTCACCGAGTTCGACGCGCTGGTTGCCGAGCTCAGACCTCTCGTCGACAAGGTCTGGCGCCATTGCGAGTCCACCGGCAATCGCGGCCGCACCGTCACCCTGAAGATCAAGTTTGCCGACTTCGAGATCATCACGCGCAGCAGGTCCGTCGCAGCGGCGGTTGCGGGACGGGACGATTTGGAACGGCTGGCCTGCGGCCTGCTCGAAGCCGAGATGCCGCTGCCCAAGCGCGTCAGGCTGCTGGGAGTCTCGCTGTCTTCGCTCCAGGTCGGCGGCGATTCGGAGCCTCAGCTGACCTTGGGTATTTGAACGGGGCCGAAGGATGCTTCTAAAGCGAGATGAGATGAGGCTCGATAGCCGCAAAGGCGAAGGTAGGCACCCTCTCCGCTTTGCGGGAGAGGGTGCTTCCGCAATGGGACAATCCCCTAGTGGAGAGAGCCCTCACCCGGCGCTTCGCGCCGACCTCTCCCGCAAGCGGGAGAGGTGAACGAGCCCCGCGGCAATCGATTCAACCCAATGCCATTCCGCGTTAGCTGGCGCGGCATCTTTATCCGCGACGCGGCGCCAAACCTGTCGTAGAGACATCAAAACACGCCTTTTCGCGATTGATGTTGGAATGCTTGCCTTATTGATACGCCTCGGACTGCGCTTCGAAGACCGCATCGAGGAGCGGCGGTTTGTCGATCAGTACGTCCGAGGCAGTCTCGGGTGGACGCAGATCGCAATGCTGCTCGATGCCGCCACCTATGCCGGCTACACCATCTGGGATTGGGTGCTCTACCCCGAAGTCGTTCCGACCACGCTTGCAATCCGCGGTGGCACTGCCCTGTTCGTGCTGCTCCCGCTGACCGCGCTGCTGTCACGGCGATGGATGAAGCCATGGGCAGAGACGATTTTCCTCGTCTACTGCGTCATTCCCGGCTGCATCCTGCCCAGCATTTATCTCGTGCTGCCGTCAGGCTTCACGTTTGCCGCTCCGGGCATGATGATGATCATCCTGTTCGTCTCGACCATGCTGCCATTGCGGATCGGCTCGCTGGCGATTTTCTGCCTGCTGTCGTGGGTGGCGCTGCTGGTCGCCGAGACGTTCGCGCTGACGATGCCGCCGGGCCTGCGATTCATCAATCATTCTCTCGTCGGAAACGCTTACGCATTGTCGCTCTATGCCGTGGCTGCGCGCGAGTACCGGGCGCGAAAGCAATTCCGGACGTCCGAGGCGCTGCAACGGGAGAAAGAACGCTCGGAGAAATCGCTCCGCGATCTACGCGCGACCCAGGAGCACCTCGTGCAGGCAGAAAAGCTCGCCTCGCTTGGGCAATTAGTGGCAGGCGTCGCTCACGAGGTCAGCACCCCGCTCGGCCTGGCCTTGACGACCTCGACAGCCATGCAGACTGATCTACAAGCAATGGCTGACGCATTGGGCGGAGCATCGGTCCGACGATCCGATCTGACCAAGGGCATTGACCGGCTCAAGCAGGGGCTCAACCTGACCTTCGACAACCTGCACCGCGCATCCGAGATGGTGCATAGTTTCAGGCAGGTCGCAGTCCATCAGGCCGATGAGGACCGGCGCACGTTCGAGCTCAGGGATTGGCTGTCGGAGTTGATGTCCAGGCTCGGGCCGCTATTGTCGCACCATGCCCTGACCGTCGACGTCCAATGCCCGGCGGGAATCACGCTCAACAGCTATCCCGGAGCGCTTGCTCAGGTCATCAGCAATCTCGCTCTCAACACGGCCGGGCACGCCTATCCTGACAAAAGCGGCGGCAGGTTTGTCATCACGGTGAGCCAGCCCGACTCCAAATCAGTCCGCCTGGTCTGCGCCGATGAAGGCGTCGGAATCCCCGAGCCGTTACAAGCGCACATCTTCGATCCGTTCGTTACGACCAGTCGGGAGCGTGGCAATGCCGGCCTCGGGCTGCACATCGCGTTCAATTTGGTTGTCTCATCGCTCAACGGTCGGCTGCGACTCGAGAGCAAGGCGGGTCCGGGAACTCAGATCGCCATCGAGATTCCCGCCGAAGCAACATTGTAAGAGAACAGCGAAGTCTCGAGTCTGATGCTATTGCGAGCGGATCCCCATGAGTGGAGCCGGCTGGCTTCTTGATGCGGTCCGCCTCTCTGCAGCTCGAGCTCGGTCTTTTTCCCAATCGCCTCTCACGAGATCCCGCGGGCGCAAGCATCGAACGTCGACGCCGACGAGCTTCTGCTCGCCTGACTGTTTGACAGCCAGAGTCCGGTTACATTCTTTCTGTGTCGATCTTCGAGGCAGTGCCTGACGTGAACCTGACAGACGGCATCGACTTTCAATTCGACGCGCCGTTTTGAGCAAGATGTCTTCATTGCTTTCGTTCGAGCGCGAGCGACGCAAATTTTTTTGCGCGCGCAGTTTGCTCGCGCCATTCAAATGACACGTACTGACGGATAGTCGTCGGCGTTCGCGATGTTGCTCACGCGCGACGCATGAAATCGAAAAGATAGATTGTCGTTGTATTCACCATCTCGCTTTCGAACTGCGCCTGAAGTTTCGTCGTTCGCCGCTCGAGGAGCTGATCGTGACTCAACTCAACATGCGTTTCTCCGAAGACGAGCAGTCCCGGAACGTACGGACAGGTGCGCTCGCCGCGATCGTCACTCAGGTCGTGCGTGTTGCGACACAGACCGGATCTGTGATCCTGCTCTCGCGCCTGCTGACGCCAGTCGACTTTGGTACTTATGCGATGGCTTCGCCGGTACTCGCCTTCGCGGTGCTATTCCAGGATCTCGGTCTTGGACACGCGACCGTGCAGAAGGACGAGTTGACGCACAACGAACTGAGTGCGCTGTTCTGGGTGAACCTCTCGGTCGGCGCGCTGCTGGCGGTCACCCAGATGGCGCTATCGCCACTTGTCGCCAGATTCTACAGCGCGCCGAATCTCGCCCCACTGACCTCTGGTATGAGCGTCACGTTGCTGCTCAGCGGCGCTGACGTCCAGCATCTGTCGTTGCTGACGCGCCAGATGAGATTCTGGACGCTGGCAGGCCTGGAATCCGCGGCCGCGCTGACTGGATTGCTGACCTCGGCCGTGGTCGCATTCGTCTATCATAGCTATTGGGCCATCCTCGCCGGCAGCTTGGCATCAGGCCTGGTGCTCGCGGGCGGCGCGTGGCTGAGTTCGGGATGGTTGCCGTCGAGGCCCGGCTCGATCACGGCTGCACGCGACATGCTGAACTTCGGGCTCGGCGTGACCGGTTACAATTTCGCTGAATTCCTTTCCCGCAACACCGACGGGGTGCTGATCGGCAAAGTCTGGGGGGCAGCCTCGCTTGGCGCGTATAACCGCGCCTACCGGCTGCTGCTGTTTCCGCTTCAGCAAGTCAGCAATCCGATGGTGCGGATCATGCTGCCGACGCTGTCGCGCCTGCTGAACGAGCCCGAGCGCTATCGGGATTCGTTCCGTCGCGCGCTGCTGCCGGCGTTCCTCCTCGTGTTGCCTGGCGTCGCCTTCATGATCGCATCCGCCGACACGCTTGTCGAAACTCTGCTCGGCGGCCAATGGAGCGAGGCTGCGCCGATCTTCGTCGCCCTCAGCATCGCCGGTCTGCTGCAGACCAGCAACAGCCCCGCCACCTGGCTGTTCCTCAGCCAGGGCCGCGCCAAGGAATACATGCGCTGGGCCTGTTCAATGTCTCAACATCGATTCTCGCCTTCATATGCGGGCTGCCGTTCGGACCAGTCGGCGTCGCCAGTGCATATTCGATCAGCGAGTGCGTGCGCACGCCCATCCTGTGGTGGCTGATTGGGCGAAGCGGCCCGGTGCGTCATCGAGACCTCATGAAAGTCGTCGGGCCTCATCTCGCCGGTGCCCTCGTTTCAGTCGTGATTGTGTGTCTGCTGCATCGCTGGCTGCTCGCGCGTTCGATCGGAGGGATTCCCGATTTGGCAGCCTGTTTCTGCCTTTCGTATGCGGTCTCGCTCACGATCATCGCGCTGTTTCCGGCCTGTCGCGGAGAAATCTGGCGCTACGCACGCAGCGTCCGTGGCGGATAACACGATCGGCACCAAGCTCGTTGGCAAACAACGGAGCTGATTGCCACGTGATCAGGCACGCTAAAGCCGTGCGCCACAGCAGCGAACCGCAGTTCGCCGACCATGGCGCACGTGTCTCAAAATGTCCCGCTCGGGCCGATCAATGCCTCACATGCTCGAACACCACGATCACGCCGGTCGGCTCCGGCTCGTGCGCCATCAGGCGGGTCAGGTCGGAATCGCCCCAATCGGCGAGGCTGACGACTTCGCCGCTCTCGCGATCGGTACCGAGCGACGGTGTGGGCTCGAGAACTTTGAGGCCCATCTCGTCGACGAAGAAGGTGTGCTCACCGAACATGCTGTTGAGCTGCGGCATGGCGGGATGTTCGTCGGGCAGCACCTGAGCACCGAGTTGGTTGACAGTCTGCTTCACTTGTTCGGATGTGAGCTTCATGAGCTGCTCCGTTCTGTCACGTCGGGTTTCATTGAGCTGAGCCAAAGCGGATGTTCCCTGCGCCGGTGTGCCGCCTGGCTCAAACTCCGAACAAGTGCTGCGCACAAATGTTCCTTCGAAATGTATTTCGTGATCGAGCGTTGCCTCTGCCGCGCTCATGGCACGGGATCGCCACAGGATGTCCACGATCCAGCGGCCAACGGCGTTCCATGGACCCGCTACTCGCTCCTGTCCTCGCCGATCGACAGCGCGCAGATGCGTGACAGGTAGGTGTAGGGCAGGCCGGTCTCCTCGGACCAGGCGTTGAATTGCGCCTGCACCTTGGCGAGATCGCCCTTCGACTTCACCTCTTCGGCAATGTCGAGACCTGTATCGCGCAGGCAAGCCACCACGTCCTTGGAGGTCACAAAACCGTCCCAGCCGATGAAGCGCAGCAGCATCTGGCCGGTGTTGCCCCCTAACCGGCTGCCGCGCTTGGTGAGGAGATCGAGCAGGCCGACCTCGTCGGACGATGGCCATTTCGCCAGAAACTTGCCGAAGCTGCCGTGTTCCTTCGCGATCGCCTGCACGAAAGCGGCATTGTCGCGCACCGACATGATCTTGGCGCCGTTGCGCACGATGCGTGCATCGCGCAGCAGGCCTTCCCATTAATCCTCGGGCTGGAAGCTGAGCTTGGCCGGCTGGAAATGCAGGAAGGCGTCTTCGAAACTGTCCCATTTCGTCTCGATCACGCTCCAGGCAAAGCCGGCGCAGAACACCCGCTTCGTCATCTCGGCGAGGATGCGGTCGTCGCCGAGCTTCGCCAGCCGCTTGAGGTCCGGCTTGTTAGGCATCAGCTTCTCCAGCGCCTTGGGCCCGCCCTTGCGCTTCTCGGCACGGGCACGAATGGTCTTGAAGGGGGTCATACGGACACGAGCGATTGAAGGGTGCGCCACGAGATCAGAATTCGATGAGCCGGTCCAGCCCGCTGCGCGGATTGACGAGAGGGGCAACCGTGCTGGCCTGCTTCTTGCTTCATGACATTTGGTATTTCCTGACATATTCAATTTTCCGCGGACGGATTTTAATGCGCTGCCTGGTCGTCGCCGACCTGCATTATTCGCTGCCTCAGCTCGACTGGCTGGTCAGCGCGGCGCCGCAGTTCGACCTCGTGATCTTCGCGGGCGATGCGCTCGACATCGGCTCGATGGTGGATTTCCGCGCGCAGATCGTGGTGGTGAAGAAGTACCTCGCGCTGCTCGCCGCGAAGACCCGCGTGATCCTCTGCTCCGGCAATCACGACCTCGATGAACGCAATGCGGACGGCGAGAAGATCTCGCGCTGGATCTCGGAGGTACGAGAGCTTGGGATTGCCTGCGACGGCGACAGCCTCAGCATTGGCGACACCCTGTTCACGGTATGCCCGTGGTGGGACGGCCCGCTGGTCAAGCAGCGCCTCGTCACCCAGCTCGGCAACGCCGCGACTCGCCGCCCGCGGCGCTGGATCTGGGCCCATCATGCACCGCCGGCGGAATCGCCGACGAGCTGGGGCGGCAAGCGCTTCTTCGGCGACGTCGAGCTGGTGCAATGGATCATGCAGTACCAGCCGGCGATGGTGATCTCCGGCCATGTGCATCAGTCGCCCTTCATCACCAATGGCTCGTGGTTCGACCGGCTGGGCGAGAGCTGGGTCTTCAACACCGGCCTGCAACCCGGCCGTCCCCCAACCTACATCGTGCTCGACTTCGATGCGGACAAGGCGTTCTGGCTTGCGGCCGGGGAAGCGCAATGGATCGACCTGAGCGCGCCGCTGAAGCGGCCCGCCGCGCCCATCGAGGCGCCGCCGGACTGGCTCAGATCCTTGGATCGGATTGCCGATCCGAGCCTGGCGAGACCTCCTGCGGCGGCAGGTTGATCATGCTCTGCAGCACCTCGCCGACCATCGCCAGATGGGTCCCGTGGTCTGCATATTGCCGCTTGAGATCGGCGAGATAGGTGTTGGCGACGTTGAGCCGCTGCGCCAGCATCTTCGCGATCAGAAGCGCCATGCCGGGCTGCTGCTCGAGGAACGAGGCGGCATCTTCGAATTCGTAGATGACCGCGTCGGCGCAGGCCCGCACCGTCGCGGTATGCGGCTGGCTCAGCAGTACCGACATTTCGCCGAGCACAGCACCCGGCTCGGTGACGGTGGCAACCACCATCTCGCCCTTGAGCACCTCGAGCTTGCCCTGCATCAGCACGTAGAGATGGCCGCTGGTGCCGCCCTCGGTGATCACCACGGTACCGGCTTTGACCTGCCGCTCCGTTCCGCCAGTGCAATAATCCAGAACTGCGCGCATCGCCAAAGGCTCCCCTCACGGCGACAGTAGAGCAGGATCCACGCCCTGCGCTTGCTCAAAATTACACCAAGTGAAGGCCGGCGTCACGCTCGTGAGAGCGCAGGCACCTCCTCGGGCATGATCGCCTGGAGGCCGCCGAAACGGCGTTCGCGACCATGGAAAGCGGCGAGCGCCTCGGCGAGATCGCCGGCATCGAATTCCGGCCACATCCGCTCGGTGAAGTGCAACTCGGCATAAGCACCTTCCCAGAGCAGGAAGTCCGACAGCCGCTTCTCGCCCGAGGTGCGGATGATGAGATCGACGTCGCGCAGGCCGGCCTCGCCGGTGACGAGCTGCGAGAACGCTTCGCGGGTGAGGCTGGTCAGCGCCGCTGCCTTCGCCGCGGCATTGAGGATGGCGTCGCGCGCGGAATAATCGACCGCGATGCGCAAATGCAGCGTGCTGCCTTGAGCGGTCGCCTCTTCGGCACGCGCGATCGCGCTGGCGATGCCGTCGGGCAGGCGGTCGCGGCGGCCGATCACGGTGAGGCGCACGCCGTTCTTGACCAGGCTCTGCACTTCATTGGAAAGGTAGAATCGCAGCAGCGTCATCAGCGCGGCGACCTCGGCCTTGGGCCTGCGCCAATTGTCGGTGGAGAAGGCATAGAGCGTCAGCGTGCCGATGCCCTGCTTGGGCGCGGCCTCGACGATGCGTCGGATCGTCTCGACGCCGGCCTCGTGGCCGCGCAAACGCGACAGGCCGCGCCGCGTCGCCCATCTGCCGTTGCCGTCCATGATGATGCCGACGTGAAGCTTGTCGTCGCAGGACACAGGGTTACTTTGCATTACAAAGTCTCCGGTCAAAAAGGGGGTTTAGGTCGAAACGAAACCGAGGCGTCCGAGCGGCGGTGCCTCGCGGCCGGCGGCCTTGGCGGCATCGCGCACGAGACGTTCGAGCACGGCGAGATAGTCGAGGAAGCGGCGGCGGCCGGACTTGGTGAGGCGACAGGTCGTGTGCGGGCGGTTGCCCTCATAACCCTTGGTCACCTCGACGAGGCCGGCCTCCTGCAGCACGGCAAGATGCCGGCTGAGATTGCCATCGGTGAGGCCGCAGAGCTGCTTGAGGTCGGCGAATGCCAGCCCCTTGGGATGTGCCATCAACGAGGTCAGCAGGCCGAGCCTCGCCTTCTCGTGGATGACGCGATCAAGCCCTTCATAGGAGAAGGGCGCGCTGTCAGACTTCGACATCGTGGTCTCCGGACGCAACATACAGAATGGCAGCCATCACCGACTGCCCGATCGCGAAGGGCAGACCCATGGTCCATGGCGACAGCGTGTGGGTTTGGCTGGCGTGCACCACCACTGCAAAGCCTGAAACGAAATACCAGGCGCCGGCGAGCGCGACGGTGCGCGGCAGCGAGCGGACGGAAGCGAAAATGCCAAGCGACACCAGGATCTGCCACAAGCCGGGCAACAGCCACAGCGTTTCCGCCGCAAATTTCCACATCACTACCGCAAGCAGCACGCCGGCGACGCCTGCGGGCAGAAAATGCTCGACCGCCTGATGGATCATGGCATCGGCGAGGCCGGAATGATGGCGGCGCGAGCGCGCGCGCATCTCGATCCCGATTATCAGGCCGGAGAGCACTGCGGCGATGAACCAGCCGAAGAAGAAGCTGAGCGGCTCGCCGGTGGGATCGCCGAGCAGCCAGAATTGCAGAATCGCGGTGATGAGCGCGACCGCGGCGGTCACGGCCATGGTCGCCGGGCCGTAGCCGCGGAACGCAGTGCCCGCCGCGATCTGGCTGCGGATCGCCACGATGTCGGCCAGTGCCTTGTCGAGATCGCGCATTGGCAACGCCAAAACCTCGTTCCGCCCATGCTTCCCCGGGACTGCTCCCGTAACTTTGTATCGCAAAGTATATAGCACTGCAAAGTAATGGCAAGTGCCGATGTCGCGGCAGCTAGATCGGACTTGTGCGAACAACTGGCGGTTGCGCGACACCGCATCCCACAGATAAGATGGAGCGAAAAGCATTCCGGGGGCTGGTATGTGGCTTAAGTCATTTGTCGTTGCGTCTTTGTTGCACGTGGGTGTCGTCAGCGTCGCGCATGCGGCGGGACCGTTCGGCTCCGTCAATGTCGGCAACTGGATCGGCGGCGCCTTCAGCAATGATGAGACGGGAGCGTTCTCGCATTGCGCGGCCACCGCGCCTTACGCCAACGGGGTGAGTCTCGTCGTCGCGCAGAATGCGGCCGGCTCCTGGCTTCTGAGCCTTGCCAGCCCCGGCTTTCGCTTCAACAAGGGCGATACCGCGCCCGTCGACTTCATCTTCGACGGCCAGGAGCAGGCCAGGTTGTTTGCGACCTCCAACGCCCCCAACATGGTGACGACCATCCTGCCCCTCAATGTCGCTCGCACCTTCCAGAAGGCAAGCCTGATGGTAGTGACGACCAACGGCAGCAAGCCACTCCAGTTCGTGTTGACGTCGACGGCACCCATGGTCGCGGCGCTGGCGAACTGCGTCACGCGGGTGAAGGCGGATGGGCTCAGCAAGGCGGGGGACTTCACCAAGGGTACAGCGAAGCCAGCGGCCACAGCGGACAAGCAGGCACCACCGCCGGCCAGCAAGTCCGCCAAGTCCAAGAGCGGCACCGGCTTCGTGGTCAGCGCCAATGGGCACATCGTCACGAACAACCATGTGATCGAGGGTTGCAGCGACCTCAAGGGCAATCTCACGGGCGAGGCCGCAATGGTGTTGCGCGTCGTATCGAGCGACGCAAACAACGATCTGGCACTCTTGCAGGCGCCGTCGACAGCGACGTTCAAGGAGTTTGCCCGGATTCGCGACCGCTCGATCCGCTCCGGCGACTCCGTCGTCGCGATCGGCTTTCCCTATCACGGGCTGCTGAGCTCGGACTTCACCGTGACCACCGGTATCGTGAGCTCGCTCAGTGGCATGCGCAACGATTCGCGTTTCCTGCAGATCAGCGCGCCCGTGCAGCCCGGCAATAGCGGCGGCCCGCTGTTCGACACCACCGGGCAGGTCGTGGGTGTGGTCACCGGAAAGCTCGACAATCTGCGGATCGCGGTCGCAACCGGGAACATCCCCGAAAACATCAACTTCGCCATCAAGACCGGCGCGCTGCGCGACTTCCTCGACAATTCCGTGGTGCCCTACCAGACCGCCGAGCCGAAGAGCGAGCTCAAGACGACCGACATCGCCGGCAACGCCCGGCCCTATACGATGCTGATCTCGTGCAACGCGACCGAACAGGCCGACGCGAAGCAGTGAAGGCGGGCACCGACCGCGCCTAACCTCCGACGTCTCCTGGCGAAAGCCAGGACCCATTACCCCAACCAGGGGTTTGGCGAAGATTGGTCGTTCGGTACGACAACCGAGCGCCATCGATAGATTCCGCGGTATGGGTCCTGGCCTTCGCCAGGACGACATCGAGAAACGAACCGCTCCCCTCACCCGTGGCAGCACGCCTCCTTCGTCGCCTGCGGTTCGTACTGGTCGCGCAGGCGAACCCAGTCCATCGGATAGGGCAAGCCCTCCTCGTGACGGCCGAGCGGCGTGAGATCGAGGTACTGATAAGCGGCGTTCATCATATCGAGGCCGCGGGCGAAGCATGAGTAGGTGTGGAAGATCTCGCCAGCCTCATTGCGAAAGAACACGCTGATGCCGGGCAGCTCGGGCCCGTAGAACGGCGTGGTGCCGAAATTGTATTTCGGCACGCCCTTGTCGATCTGCTCGGGTGTGAACGAGACTTCGTAATCGTAGTTGAAGTCGTTGCTTCCCGAGGAGACCCAGTCGAAGGTCCAGCCCATCCGCTTCTTGAACGCGTCGAGCTTGGCAACGGTCGCAAGCGAGATCGCAACCATGCCGGTGTCGCGCGCGGCCAGATGCGGCACCATGCGCTCGAAACCGTCGGCCCAGAACGAGCAGCTCTTGCAGGCGGCGTCCCAATCCGGTGCGAACATCACGTGCTGCACCACGAGCTGCGGCCGGCCCTTGAAGAGATCGCCGAGCGTCAGCTTGCCGTTCGGTCCGTCGAACACGTAGGTCTTGTCGACCTTGACCCAGGGCAATGCTCGGCGCTCCTCGGCCAGACGCTCGCTGGCCGCAGTGAGCTCCTTCTCATGGGCGAGATGAGCCTTGCGGGCGGCGATCCATTGCTCGCGCGAGACGATCTGATGTTGCTGCATGGTGTCCTCCTCTGATCGGGATCAGGCGACGAAGGCATCGAGCTTGTCGAAGAACGAGCTCCAGCCGCGCAAATGATTGTCGCGGGCGGTTTCGTCGAAGAACTGGGCGTGATGGAAAACCATCAAGGTGCCGGCGCTGTCCGGCTTCAGCGTGATCGTCACCAGCGATTCGCGCTCCGGCGTCGAATGCCAGGCCCAGGTGAAGACCAGCCGCTCGTTCGGCACGACGTCGCGATAGGTACCGCCGGCCTCGAAATATTCGCCGTCATCACGGGTGAAGCTGATGCGAAAGCTGCCGCCGGTGCGGACGTCGAGCTCGGCTCGAAGCGTCGCAGGCTTCATGTTCGGCGGCCCGAACCATTGCGCTAGCTGCTCGGCTTGCGTCCAGGCCGCGTAGATCTTTTCCGGCCGCGCGCGGAGCCGGCGCGTGAGCGTGAGGCTTGGGCGTTCCGTTGGGCGCTCGGCGGCGCCGGGATCGGCGTTGACGGCTGCATTGGCCATGTCTCTTCCTCCACGAAGGCGGCGAGGCGATCGAGATTGTCGGACCAGAATTGCGCATAGCGATTGAGCCAATTCATCGCCTGCTCCATCGGCTGCGCGGTGAGCCGGCAGGCGACCGTGCGCCCGGTCTTCTCCCGCACGATCAGGCCCGCATCCGTGAGCACGTCGAGATGCTTCATGATCGCCGGCAGCGAGATCGGGAACGGTGCGGCCAGCTCGCTCACCGACAGGCTGTCCTGCTCGCCGAGCCGTGCCAGCAGGGCACGCCGCGTCGGGTCGGATAGCGCCGCGAAGGTCCGGTCCAGCGTCTCATCCTGATACTTAACCATGAGGTTTAGTATAGGCGCGAACGATGACGCGTCAAGCCGGAACCTCCGCACGCGGTTCTGCACGAGCGCGTGATCAGGCAGCGGTCAGTGGGGAACGTGGGGCGCGCTAGTATGGCGCGACGGCGCGCGTGCGGCGGTGCACTCGCGGCTGAGGTTGCAACGGCTGCATCTGGCCGTAGCCAAGGCGAGGATTGCGACCGCAGTACAACAGCCGGCCGGAGATGCTGGCTTGGCACTGCTCATAGGTGCTGTAGGCGCATTCGCCGGGATAGTCGTACTCGCCGCCTTGCGCGCACCAGGGATAGTCGCGCGCGGCGGCTGGAGGAATGTTGGCGAAACCGGCAAGGACCGTCACGCCGAGCGTCAGCAGCGCCAATTGGGTGTTGCGCATGATCCAACTCCTCTCTTGCTGGCGTGAGATACGCCACCATCCTCACGAGGTTTCGTCGCGCCGGTTTATTCCAGATCATGTGTATCGCGCGCGCAAGAAAAAAGCCCTGCCGAACGGCAGGGCTTCAATCGCGCTCATCACAAGATCGCTACTCGACCTTCAGGCCGGCGAACTCGACCACCTTCTTCCACTTCTCGGTCTCGGCCTTGATCTCCTCGCCGAACGCCTCGGGCGTCTGCACCCGCGGCTCGCCGCCGAGCTCGACCAGACGCTTGGCCATGTCGGGCTCCTTCATCAGCGTGTTGATCTCGCTGTTGAGCTTGGCGGTGATCTCCTTCGGCGTGTTCTTCGGCGCGCCCATGCCGAACAGCGCGCTGGCCTCATAGCCCTTGACGGTCTCGGCGATCGGCTGCACGTCGGGCAATTGCGGCGAACGTTCCGTGGTGGTGACGCCGATTGCGCGCAAGCTGCCGGAGCGGATGTGCTGGATGATCGAGGGCATATTGTCGAAGATCACCTGCACCTGGCCGCCGAGCATGTCGGTGATCGCGGGCGCCGCGCCGCGATAGGGCACGTGCTGCATCTTGCAGCCGGTCATGGCCATGAACATCTCGCCGGACAGATGCACCGAGGTGCCGTTGCCGGACGAGGCCATGTTCACCTTGCCGGGATTGGCCTTCACATATTCGATGAACTCGGCGACGTTCTTGGCCGGCACGTCCTTGTTCACGGTCATCACGTTCGGCACGCGCTGGAACGAGGCGACCGGCGCGATGTCGCGCACGAAGTTGAACTTCAGATTGGCGTAGAGCGAGGCGTTGATGTAGTTGGCCGGGTTGACCAGCTGCAGCGTGTAGCCGTCGGGCTCGGCGTTGATGACCGATTCGGTGGCGATATTGTTGCCGGCGCCCGGTTTGTTCTCGACCACGAATTGCTGGCCGAGCCTTTCCGACAGCCGCTGGCCCAGCAGCCGCGCCAGGATGTCGGTGGCCCCGCCCGGCGGATAGCCGACCACCCATTTCACCGGACGGGTCGGATAATCGGCGGCAAGGGCCTTGGACAGCGGGGTGGCTGCAAGCGGACTGGCGGCGAGCAGGCCCAGCGCGGTACGGCGAGTGATCATCTCAAGGGTTCTCCCAGTGTTGTTCTTGAAGGCCGGATATCTCGTAAAATGTCGTCGGCCGGGGTTGTAACAAAGCTTGCCGCAGGCGGAAAGTGCACGGGGCGCATCACGACGAAAGGATAAGACATGCCGGTCAAGGTCGAGGCTCTCGATCATCTCGTGATCAACGTCGCCGACGTTGCGGCCACCGCGGAGTGGTACCGCAAGATTCTCGGCATGGAAGTCAAGGTGTTCGACCCCGGCGGCGGCAAAGCGCCGCGGACTTCGCTACAATTCGGTAACCAGAAGATCAACGTGCGGCCGCGCGATGGCGACAAGGTGGAGTGGTTCACCGCGGACCACCCAACCGCCGGCAGCGAGGATCTGTGCTTCCTCACCTCCGCCGCTCCCGAAGAGGTGGTGGCGCATCTGCAGGCCCATGGCGTCGCGATCGAGGAAGGGCCGGGCCCGAGGCAAGGCGCCCGCGGCACGCTGCGCTCGGTCTATTGCCGGGATCCCGATGGCAGCCTGATCGAGATCTCGTCGTACGAGGATTAGGGCCTGACGGCCGGCCCCAAGCACCGTCATTGCGAGCCAACGGGTCCGCGCGAAGCGCGGCCCGATGACAGGCTCCGCGAAGCAATCCAGACTGCCTCCGCCGGAACAGCCTGGATTGCTTCGTCGCAAGGGCTCCTCGCAATGACGGAGGAGAGAGCGCGACCGCATACTCCCTCCGCGGATTTGCTTCCCGCGCCATCGGGTGGCAGGAAGACGCAATAATCCAAAGGCAGCCGCCATCAAGATGCAGGCTGCACGGGAGGACACATGCCCATTCAACAGACCGCCGCCGGAATCGTGGGCCCTTTCGACGGGCTCGACGTGCCCTGGCTGCTGAAGCTGCGTGCGGAGGTGCGCGGCTCACATCCGTTCCTGATCTGGGCGCCGTTCGATGCGCCGGCGCGGCGCTGGAGCTATGGCGAGTTTCACGAGCGGGTCGGCGCCCTCGCTGCGGGCCTCGCAAGGCGCGGCGTCAGGCCGGGCGAATATGTGCTCATCCATCTCGACAATTGCATCGAGGCGATGCTGGCGTGGTTCGCCTGCGTCGAGCTCGGGGCCGTCGCGGTGACCACCAACACCCGCTCGGCGCCGGCCGAGATCGCGTACTTCGCCGATCATTGCGGCGCGGTCGCCGCGATCACGCAGCCGGCCTATGCGGAAGTTGTCGCGCAGAACTGCCGCAACGTCCGCTGGATGGCGGTGACCTCGCATGATGCGGGCACAGCGCCGGCGCAAGCGATCGCGCGCGGCGACAGTTTCGAATCCCTGTTCACCGACAGCGCGGATCGCCCCAGGCGCGCCACCGATCCGCTCGCGCCGTGCAGCGTGCAATACACATCAGGCACGACGTCGCGCCCCAAGGCGGTGCTGTGGACCCACGCCAACGCGCTGTGGGGCGCCAAGATCAACGCCGCGCATGAAGACCTTCATGCCGGCGACGTGCACCAGGCCTATCTGCCGCTGTTCCACACCAATGCGCTGGCCTATTCCATGCTGGCGACGCTGTGGGTCGGCGCCACCTGCGTGATCCAGCCGCGCTTCTCCGCCAGCCGGTTCTGGCGCGTCGCGCGCGAGCACGGCTCGACCTGGACCTCGACGATTCCGTTCTGCATGAAAGCGCTGCTCGAGCAGGAGATCCCGAACGACCACAAATTCCGCCTGTGGGGCAGTGCGATCAACGAGCCGCCGGCCTTCGCCGCATTCGGCGTCAAGATCATCGGCTGGTGGGGCATGACCGAGACCATCACCCACGGCATCGTCGGCGAGGTCGACCAGCCCAACATCCCGATGTCGATCGGTCGCGCGGCGAGTGAGTATCAGATCCGCATCACCGATGATGATGGCCGGCCGACGGAAGTCGGCGGCACCGGCAATCTCTCGATCAAGGGCATCCCCGGCCTGTCGCTGTTCGCCGAATATCTGCATAACGAGAAAGCGACGCGCGAGAGTTTCGACGAGCACGGCTTCTTCCTTACCGGCGACCGTGTCGAACGGCTGGCGGACGGCTACATCAAGTTCGGCGACCGCGCCAAGGACATGCTGAAGGTCGGCGGCGAGAACGTCGCGGCGTCCGAGATCGAGCAGGTGATCGCGCTGGTTCCCGGCGTGCGCGAAGCGGCCGTGGTGGCGAAGACGCATCCGATGCTGGACGAGGTGCCGGTCGTCTTCATCATCCCGCAGGGCGGCGTCTCGGGTGCTGCGCCCGACCTGCATGATCGCGTGATGGCGGCCTGCCGCGCCGGCCTGGCCGACTTCAAGGTGCCGCGCGAGATCAGGCTCGTCGACGACATGCCGCGCTCGACGCTGGAGAAGGTGGCGAAGGCGGAGCTGCGGAAGATGGTGGGGTGAGGCGCGCTGCCTCCCCAACGTCGTCCCGGCGAAGGCCGGGACCCATACCGCGTGATCTATCGATTGCGGTTGATCGTAGTACCGAACGGCGAATCTTCGTCAAGCTGCTCCCCGGGGTTATGGGTCCCGGCCTTCGCCGGGACGACACCGAGGGTGTGGCAATAGCTCCGCCAGAGCAACAACACCGAGATCAAAACGACCCCAGCGCCACCGGGCGGAACGCCTGCAACAGCTGCTGGTCGAGCTTGCCGCCCATGCCTTCCATCATCGTGAACGCACGCGCGTGGGTGAAGGGCATGCGGTAGGCCCGCTTCTCCACCAGCGCGGCGTAGATGTCGACGATCGTCGTCAGCCGCACGATGTCGCTGATCTGGTTCGACGACAGGCCGTTCGGATAGCCGCTGCCGTCGAGGAATTCGTGGTGATGCAGGATGACGTCGAGCATCTCCGGCGGGAAGCCGCCTTGCGCGGCGAGCGCGTCATAGCCGCGGCGGGGATGCTGGCGGACCTCGGCCATCTCCTCGTCGGTGAGCTTGCCGGGCTTGTCGAGCAGCGCGGAGGGAACGAAGGCCTTGCCGACGTCATGCAGCAGCGCGGCGCGGGTCAGGCGGCGCTGGTCGTCCTCGCGCATGCCGAGATGCTGGGCGAAGGCGACGGCGAAACCGGTGACGAACAGGCAGTGGCGATAGCTGCCGACATGGTGGCAGCCGACCGTGGTGAGCCATTCGCGCAGCGAGGAGTGCTTGATCGCCTTCAGGATCTTGTTCTCGGCGGCAATGACGTCGTCAAAGGTCAGGGGCACGCCGAGCGGCAGCTTCTCGAACATCTTGGCCAGGACCGCATGCGCCGCCTCGACGCCGCGGTTGAGCGTCTTGCCGCGATCGGTCGCGTCATAGACGGCGGTGTCCGGGAAGGCGGAGCGGATGCGCTGAAGGATGGCGTCCGCCTGCAGCGGGCGCGAGATGGTGTCGGTAGCGCCCAGCGCCCAGGCCTGCATGGTGCCGTGATGCAGGGCGTCCGCGAGCACGAACAGCCGCGGCATCGACCGATAGGCATCGCCGCGCAGCTTGTTGCGCACCCGCTGCACGCTCTCGGGCGAACGCAAATTGATGTCGACGACGAGGCCGGAGAGATCGCGCGACGGCTTCTCGGGAATGTCCTGGGTCGTGACCGTCGACACCTCGCCAACCGCTTTCAGGATGCTGACGAGCTCGCTGCTCTCGTCGCTCCGGTCGGAAGCTAGCAGAAGCCGGCGTTTGGCGGCGGGTTTGGCTGAGGCGTTCATGAACTTCCCCAAAAGGTACCGAGAGCACGAGTATTGCCCTTAAGCCTAAGCCGGATCAGGTTCTCTGGCCCTTAAGAGGCGTGCTCAATGGAACCCTGCGGATTTGAGTGCAATTTGAGCGATTTTCCGCGGTGGGCGGTTCCAAACAAAAAGTCGAAAAACAACCCCATGCACAGTAGCCGGGCCATTGATAACAAAGAGGATTTTTAACCCTGACAGGTCTCCGTCATGGCCGGGCTTGTCCCGGCCATCCACGTCTTGCCCGCGGCACGCAGAACGTGGATGCCCGGGACAAGCCCGGGCATGACGGCGAGTATGGAGATGCAGGGGACCTCAAAAAAATCCGCCGGAGGTTACCCTCCGGCGGACCATCTCATGCAGCCTTGTCGAGCAGCCTGCCCCGCCTCACGCCTTCATGCTCGCCTTCACGGCTTCGGCCGTGATCGGCAGCGCCCGGACGCGGGCGCCGGAGGCGTTGAAGATGGCGTTGCCGATGGCGGGCGCCACCACCGTCACCGCGGGCTCGCCGACGCCGGTGGCCTTCTCGCCATTGGCGATCACGGCGACGGCGACCTCGGGCGTCTGGCTCATGCGCAAGGGCGTGTAGCTGTCGAAATTGGTCTGCTCGATGCCACCGTCCTTGAGTGTCGCCTTCTCGTACATCGCCAGCGACAGGCCCCACAGAGCCGCACCCTCGACCTGGGCGCGGATGTTGTCGGGATGCACCTGGGTGCCGACGTCGGTTGCGACCGTGAGCTTCTTCACGGTCACCGCGCCCGACGGCGCCACCGCGACATGGGCGACGCACGCCGTCCAGCTTGCGGACTCCCGTTCCTGCGACGACACGCAGGCAACCCCCATGCCCTCGCCTTTCGGCAGCTGCTTGGTGCCGTAGCCGGACAGCCCCATCGCGGCGAGCAGCGTGTTGCGCAGCCGCTGCGCGCCGCCGCCGTTCTTGCCCGCGCCGTCGAGCAGCGAGATGCGGAACTGCGCGGGATCCTTGCCCGCCGCCGCCGCGATCTCGTCGATCATGCTTTCGACCGCCCAGAAGGTCCAGCCCGGCGCCACCGAACGGAGCTGGCCCGACGGCGTGGCGTTGTGCGCGAGCTCGTTCTTGATCGCGCGCACATAATGGTTGGGCACGGTGTAGAAGAAGTCGGCCCCGTTCACGGTGAAACTATCGAGCGAACCCTTCTTGTCGACAGCGGGCGATAACATATCGGGGATTCCCCAGCGCGCGGTCGGCCAGGCCGAGACCACGTCGTGGCTGATCGCGATGAGCTTGCCATCGCCGTCCACGCCGGCCTTGACCTTTTGATAGGTGAGCGGACGCGAGAAATCCATCGTCATGTCGTTCTCGCGCGAGTAGATCACCTTCACCGGCTTGCCGACCGCCTTCGCAGCCTGCACCGCCGGAATCATCATGTCGGCATCGAGACGCCGGCCGAAGCCGCCGCCCAGCCACATCTGGTGCATGACCACGAATTTCGGATCGATCCCGGCTGCGCCTGCCGCGATCGCGCCGGAGCGCGTCGCGAACTGGTTGCCGGAATAGATGTGCAGGATCTCGCCCTTGAACTCCGCAGTCGCGTTCATCGGCTCCAGCGGCGCGTGGATGTTGATGCTGGTGGTGTATTCCGCCTCCAGCACTTTCGCCGCCGAGCCGAACGCGGCGTTGGGATCGCCGTCCTTGACGAAGAACTGGCCGAAATCCTCCAGCGCCTGAAGCCGCTTGGCTTCATCAAGCAGCGACTGGCTCGACAGCTTGGCGTTCGGACCGCCGTCATAGGCGATCTTCAGCGCATCCGCCGCCTTGCGCGCATTGGCATAGGTGCTCGCCACCGCAACGACCCAACCGGAGGTGGTTCCAGTCTTGTCGTCGAGGATGACTGCTTTCATGAAGCCCGGCACCTTCTTGGCGCCGCTGTCGTCGACCGATTTAACCGTGGCGCCGAAGCGTACCGGCGGCGTGACCACCGCGCCATAGGCCATGCCCGGCAGCATCACATCGATGCCGTACTTCGCCGTGCCGTTGGTCTTGGAGGGGATGTCGAGCTGCGGCACCGAGACACCGATCATGGTGTATTGATCCGGCGTCTTCAGCTTGATCGCCTTCAGCTCGTCCGGCGTGAAGGTTTTCGTCGCCTTGCCGCTTTTCACGATCTCAGCAAACGACATCTGCTTCTTCGACTTCGGATGCACGATGATGGAATCGCGCACCACGAGCTCCGACGCCGGCACGCCCATGGCAGCGGCCGCGCCTTCCGTCAGTGCCATGCGGCCCGCTGCCCCCGCGCGACTCATGGCGTCGAAGTTCATCATGGTCGACCAGCTGCCGCCGGTGATCTGCGCGCCCAGGACGGGATCGTTGAACTTCGGGTCGTTGGAGGCGAGCGCGACGCGCATGTCGCTCCATTTCGCGCCCAGCTCCTCGCAAACGATCTGCGCCATGGTGGAGGCGATGTGCTGGCCCATGTCAGCCTTGCCGCAAGTGACGGTGACAAGACCGTCCGGCGAGATCGCATACCAGACGCTCGGCTCGAAATTGGCCGGCGC
Source organism: Bradyrhizobium genosp. SA-3 (assembly GCF_004212635.1). GTDB lineage: Bacteria > Pseudomonadota > Alphaproteobacteria > Rhizobiales > Xanthobacteraceae > Bradyrhizobium. The sequence continues at coordinate 74,321 of NZ_PSRT01000007.1, forward strand.
CGCAGCGGACGCCTGGTCGATGCCGGGCACGCCGGCATAGCCGAGCACGAGGCCGGTCGCGGCGGTGCCGACCAGGAAGGAGCGGCGGCTGAGATCAGTCGTCTCAAGGGCGACGTTTTTCACGTGCTTATTCATGAGGGCCTCCGTTCGCTGGAGGTGGCGGATGCGGTGCGCATCTCGGATGCGGCACGCATGATCGCCTTCTGGATCCGCGAATAGGTCATGCAGCGGCAGAGATTGCCGTCCATGTGAGCGACGACCTCTTCCTTGGTCGGATTGGGATTCTTCGCAAGCAGCGACGCCGCCTGCATGATCTGCCCGGACTGGCAGTAGCCGCATTGCGGCACCTGCTCGGCGATCCACGCCTTCTGCAAGGGATGATCGCCCTTGGCGGACAAGCCTTCGATGGTGGTGATCTTCTTGCCGGCGACGTCGCCGACCATGGTCTGGCACGAACGCACGGCTTCACCGTTGACGTGCACGGTGCAGGCCCCGCACAGCCCGGCACCGCAGCCGAACTTGGTGCCGGTCATCTGCAATTGCTCGCGGATCGCCCAGAGGAGCGGCGTGTCGTTCGCCGCATCCACGGACAGACTCCGCCCGTTGATGGTGAGAGTTGGCATAGGCGTCTTCCCCTGCCGGTGCATGAAGCCGCTTACGGCGGCAACTTGTCTGGCGGACGCCCACCGGGCTGGCGTCCCGCCTTGGCAGCAAGCATGATCGCGTTCACGCGCGGAGGCAAATGCAATTTGGAAGCAGTCGAAAAAGCCGGCTCTGCACTTGCTCGTTGTGCGCCGCGCCGACGGCGCCGACGCAGCCACTGGACACAACAGCACGTGTATCTGACATGCGTGCCATCGCATTCAGGCAGTTTCTTCGAGGTAACTTGGCGGACTAGACTGTGACGAAGTGAGGTCAAGCTAGCTGCCGCCGCGAACGTCCCTTCTCCCCTTGCGGGAGAAGGTGGCGCGAAGCGCCGGATGAGGGGTATCTCTCCGCGAACTCACAGACAGTTGTACACGCGGAGAGGGACCCCTCACCCGTCTCGCCGCTTGCGCGGCGAGCCACCCTCTCCCGCAAGGGGAGAGGGTGCAGCGTGGTCGCGGTCAGAATGAAGAAGAAAGGGCGGAGACAATGCCAAAGATCAATCGGGACGGCGTCGGGATCTATTACGAAGTCCATGGCGAGGGGCCGCCATTGCTGCTCACTCACGGCTATTCCTCGACGTCGGCGATGTGGCATGGGCAGGTCGATGCGCTCGCGAAAGACCACAAGCTGATCTTGTGGGACATGCGCGGCCACGGCCAGTCGGACTATCCGGACGATCCCAACGCCTACAGTGAAGCGCTGACGGTCGGCGACATGGCGGCGATCCTCGATGATGTCGGTGCGAAGCGCGCCATCATCGGTGGTCTCTCGCTCGGCGGCTACATGTCGCTCGCGTTCTATCGCGCGCATCCACAGCGAGCTCGCGCGTTGCTGATCATCGACACCGGCCCCGGTTTCAAGAAGGACGACGCCCGCGAAGCCTGGAACGCGCGGGCGCTCGCCACCGCCGATCGGCTGGATCGCGAAGGCCTCGACGTCTTGAAATCAGCAACGCGCGAGCGCGCCAGCGCCAGCCATCGCAACGCCAGAGGGCTGGCGCTTGCGGCGCGCGGCATGCTGACTCAGCGCGATGCGCGCGTGATCGAGCTGTTGCCCGAGATCAAGGTGCCGTCGCTGATCGTGGTCGGCGCCGACGACACCCCGTTCCTGGCGGCGTCCGACTACATGGCCGCAAAGATCCCCGGCGCACAAAAGGTCGTGATCCTCGCCGCCGGACACGCCGTCAACATCGATCAGCCCAAGGCTTTTGTTGACGCGGTCGAGCCTTTCCTGAAGAACTTGCCGGGATAGGCCGATCAAGCAAGGACGTAGGCGATGAAGCTGATGATGCTGGCTGCTGGCATGATGTTGCTATCGATGTCTGCGCAGGCCGAGCCGTTCGACACCATGCCGCCGCGCCGGCCCTTCGTCGCGACCTTGTCGAACAACACGCCGCTCGCCTTCGGCATGGATGCTGAGCAGACCGCGCGCGCGCTCGGGCAGCCCCTGCAATATGTGCGAGGACGTCCCGGCAACGAGATCTACCTCGCTTTGCGCAACATCGGCGGCAGCGGCTTGATCCCCTACCGCCACCGCCTGTTCCTGCAATTCCGCCATGGACGATTGGCAGGATGGAAAGAGGATTACGGCGAGAACTGGATGTGGGAGTGAGAGCGGTTGTGCGCCGACAATTCCGGATCGTCATGGCCGGGCTTGTCCCGGCCATCCACGTTCTTCCGCGCTGAGACAAGACGTGGATGCCCGGGACAAGCCCGGGCATGACGAGTTTGTGGAGCAATCCGAACTCTCAATCAATGATCAACCAACAAGGACAACCCGCGTGGGACAAGACATCAAACTGACGGCTTCGGACAATTTCCAGCTGGGCGCCTATCGCGCCGATCCCGCAGGCAGCGCGAAGGGCGCGGTGGTGGTGATCCAGGAGATCTTTGGGGTCAATCACCACATCCGCTCGGTCTGCGACCGTCTCGCAGGAGAAGGCTATGCCGCGATCGCGCCGTCGATCTTCGACCGCACGTCACCGAACTTCCAGTCGGGCTATTCGCCCGACGAGATCGCGGAGGCGCGCAAATTCGTCGCCAACCCGGACTGGGCCGCGATGCTGCGCGACGTCCAGGCGGCGATCGACGCGGCCAGAAGCGTCGGCCCCGTCGGCATCATCGGCTTTTGCCTTGGCGGCAGCGTCGCCTTCGTTGCGGCGACGCGGCTGTCGGGGCTGAAGGCCGCGATCGGCTATTACGGCGGCGCGGTGGTGCGCTTTGCGGACGAGACGCCGAAGGTGCCGACGCAGCTGCATTTCGGCGAGAAGGATGCCGGCATTCCCCTGACCGACGTCGAGACCATCAAGACGAAGCGGCCCGATGTGGAGGTCTTCGTCTATCCGGGCGCGCAGCACGGCTTCCATTGCGACGAGCGGGCGAGCTACGACAAGACCAGCGCCGACATCGCCTGGCCGCGCAGCATGGCATTTTTCGCGAAGCATTTGACGAAGTAGCGGCGACTTGCCGCCGTCATTCCGGGATGCGCCGCGAAGCGGTGCAGGCCCGGAATCCATTGGGCGTCAGAGCTAGCGGGTCGATGGATTCCGGGTTCGCGACTTCGTCGCGCCCCGGAATGACGGGAAGAGAGCGCTGCGCCACTCCTCAAGCAGAAATCGGGTGGCTGCAGCACGGCGCGCGGCGATAGAGCTGGTGGAGCAAGCAACTCGCGCCGGAGCTTCGTCATGCAGCAAGCCATCACGCACCTCGTCCTCCGCAATCCGTTCGGAACCATGGACGTTCCCTCCCCTGACGATTCCGAGGTGAGGGACTATGCCGCAACGGCATCGCTGTCCGGCGATGCAGCCGACGTCAACGCGGCGGCGTGGGCATCCGTCGCTTCGCCCTCTGATCCGCTCGAAGGCTGGTGGCAGAGCCGCTGGAACGGGGGCGCCGATCCGACCATTGTTGGCGACACGCCGGACAGATGGAAACAGGGGCGCGCGGAAATCCGCCTCGCGGGAAACCGCATCTATCTGCGCTTCGACTGGGACAATGGCCGCCGGCACGGGCTGATCGACGCGGCGCGCGAGGGCGCCGATCGCCTAGTCGGCAAGTACATCAACCTGACCACGCCGGCGATCACACGGCCATGGGTCGGGCGCGTGGTGGATGCCACACGGATCGATGGATGTTTTCCGAACGGGCGGCTGGATTTTCGAAGGTAGATCGCGGGCGGAGAAAAATCGTCGATACGACCTAAGCTGTCATTCCGGGACGCGCGTAGCGCGGGCCCGGAATCCATCGGGCCGCGGGGTCTGCGGTGGAATGGATTCTCTGATGCGCAATTGCGCATCATAGCTCGCGCTTACGCGCGCCCCGGAATGACGAGGGGAGAAAGTTGGGCTGAAGCCTAGAACCAGCGCTCGCCGACGAACACGGTGTCGCCCGGCGCCAGCGGCGTGCCGAGGGGGACGACCGCGCGCATCGCGCCGCCGGCTTCGGTGTGCGTGACTGTGACGACGTCGCGCTTGGCGCGGGGCGAGAAGCCGCCGGCGATGGCGACCGCGCTTTCGACCGTCATGTTCGGCACGTAAGGATATTGCCCTGGCGCGAGAACCTCGCCGAGAATGAAGAACGGGCGGTAGGCCTCGATCTCGACGGCGACCGAGGGCTCGCGGATATAGCCGTTGCGCAGGCGTGCGGCGATTTCGCCGGCGAGGCCCGCCGTGGTGCGGCCGCGCGCGGGCACCGCACCGATCAGCGGCATGGTGATGGAGCCGCCCGCGTCGATCGCATAGCTGTTGGTGAGACCTTCCTGGCCGTAGACCACGACGCGAAGCCTGTCGCCGGCGTCGAGATGATAGGAAGAGTCATAGCGCACCGGCGCCGCCATTGGCGCGGCGTAGCCGACCGGCATGGGCGCGGGCGAAGAGGCAAAGGAATTGCGCAGCGCGCCGATGGCGCCGCCACCTTCGGCAACCACGACCGGCTGCGGCGCGCTGTAGGGCTGACCATAGGCCATGGAGTCGAGATCGGGGCGCGGCGGCATCACCGCGACGGGGCCGGCGGTCTGCATGCAGCCGCCAAGGGCAAGCGCGGCGGACGCTGCCAGGGACGCTGCCAAGATCGACCATCGAAACGCGCGTGCAACCGGCACCGGACCTATCCCTCGAAACGAGATGGCTCCAGTCTTGCACCGGTTATGGTTAATAAAGCGTTGAGGGGGTGTTCGGCGCGACGCTGCAGCAACGAACGCGGCGCGCTCCCTTTGCCGCGTGCGGGAGAGGGTCGGGGTGAGGGTGTCTCCACAGAGGGATTCCCAACGCGGAAAGAACCCTCACCCGCATTGCATCTGCGATGCAATGCGACCTCTCCCGCAAGCAAGCGGGAGAGGTGCAGCGAGCCCGGAGCTCGCTTACGCGCTCACACCAACCCCGATCGGGCAAGACACGCCGGTGCCGCCGAGGCCGCAATAGCCGGCGGGATTCTTCGCCAGATATTGCTGATGGTAGTCCTCGGCGAAATAGAATTCGCCGGCAGGCGCGATCTCGGTGGTGATGGCACCGATCGCTTTTGCGGCGAGCGCCTTCTGATAGAGCGTTTTCGATTCCTCGGCGGCCTTTTTCTGCGCGTCGCTGAAGGTGTAGACCGCGCTGCGGTACTGCGTGCCGACGTCGTTGCCCTGGCGCATGCCCTGCGTCGGGTTGTGGCTCTCCCAGAACGTCTTCAAGAGCCTCTCGTAGGAGATCTTGTTCGGATCGAACACGACCAGCACCACTTCGGTATGGGCGGTGCGGCCCGAGCAGACCTCTTCATAGGTCGGGTTCGGCGTGTGACCGCCGGCATAGCCGACCGCGGTCACATAGACGCCGTCGCCGAGCTCCCAGAACTTGCGCTCGGCGCCCCAGAAGCAGCCGAGGCCGAACACCGCCTGCTCGAGACCGGCGGGATAAGGCGGCTGCAGCTTCGCGCCGTTGACGAAATGCGTGGTTGCGGTCGGGATGGCTTGCGCACGGCCCGGCAGCGCCTCAGTTGCGCTCGGCAATGCGGTGGTCTTGCGCATGAACAGCATGATTGGGTCTCCGAAACGAGCTGTCCGTCGCGTGAGCGAACTCAAGAGCTCGAGCGCTCAGGCGGCGTGCTCGCGATCTGGTGGGAATATAGGCATTACGCGGCAAACGGCAGACCTGTTACGCCGCCCCGAAGCTCAATCCCGGGAATAGCCGATCAGCGGTTTGCGCGGGCGGAACAGGATCATCAGCAAAATGCCGAGAATGCCGAGGACGGCGAAGACCGGCTGATCCAGCACCAGGCGGATCACCGAAGTCCAGAGCCACGGCGCCTTGGCCTCGACCCAGGTCCGGAACGCGGTCTGGCTGGCCTGATTGATGTCGTTCCAGAACTGGCCGAACCGGGTGAATTTGAGGGTCTGGTCGGCCACCCAGCGGGCGCCGTCATAGACCATGAAGATGAACCCGCCGGCGAGCAGCAACAGCCCAATCAGTCGGAAAAAGCCGCGGATCATGCCTCACCTGCCATGGTCGTCCGATCGGACGACCCTCCGGAATGTTGCCAGCCAATAGCCGGGCGACGGCAGAAATTCAACCTCTTCAGGGCGTTACCGCCCGCCTCCGGCCGTTCGAGGCCGGCTTTCCAGCCTCCGAAAGCGTTGACGGTGCCAAAGACCCTCTCTATAAGGGCGCCAACTGGCGGTGGGCGCAATCCTGCCGCCGCTGTTCTTTGAGCAGTTGCAGGCTCTTTGAGGCCTCATGTTCCCGGGACAGCCCAGCAACCGAACACCCTAAATCCGAGCGTCGATTCAGCGGTCAAGCAGCCGGCGCTACCCGACCAAGACGCGACCGGTACCGCAAAGGACATTGAGACCATGGCCAATACCACTTCCGCCAAGAAAGCGACGCGCAAGATCGCCCGCCGCACCGCCGTCAACAAGTCGCGCCGCACCCAGATGCGCGGCGCCGTGCGCACCGTCGAGGAAGCCATCAAGACCGGCGATCGCGCCGCCGCCGTCAAGGCGCTGGCGAATGCCGAGCCGGCCTTGATGCGTGCCGCCCAGCGCAACATCATTCACAAGAACAACGCCAGCCGCAAAGTCTCGCGCCTCACCGCGCAGATCGCCAAGCTCGCGAAGTAATCTCGCACATCCGATCGGTCGATCCGATCGGCGCGCCAAACAGCCCGGCATCGCGCCGGGCTTTTTTGTTGGCTGTCATATTCACGCAAGCCGTCACGGCACGATCCAATCTTCGGATTGGAAGATCTGCATCGTCTGCGCTATTCTTCGTTCCGTAATTTTACTGCCGAAATTTTGCAACAGCGGAAACTTTCACCGCGTTGCAAAAACCCCTGTGCTGCGGGCTCGAATTGAATCGGCGGGCGACGAACGCTCTGCACACCGTAGATTCACAGGAGCGTGTCTCGGCGTGGAGTTACCCTGCAAAACGAGTCTCGAAAAGCGATGACTCAATAATCACTTATCAACATAGCAGCGAGAAGCATTTGGAAAATTCGCTCGCGCGTCGGGTGCGTGACGAATTTTTAAAAGTTTTTTGGCGTAGGCGGAGAATTGTCACACGAGGCGCGGCATTTTCGATTCTGTGCACGAATCCAAAAACTTGCTTCGGAGCCTGTGAACAACTCGCGCGCGCGTTAACGCAGATCAAGTTTTTTGGTGCCTCAAGTGTGAATCAATTTCGTTGCGAGTCTTTCCGCTTAGTGTATTCCTTAAGTCGTTCGCGGCGCCCACGATCTTGAGACCAGCGCGGTTTTGGAAACGGGGCGAGCGTGCAAATCGGCGGCGGTGTGCACGTAGGCGACGCTTCAACAAGCGATTGTCGGTTCGAAACCCATAGCAATATGGGAATGGTAGCTCTTTGTCTGAATGTCTCCAAGCGGGATCTCAACTGCCCCGCTCGCGCCAGGCGCAAATGAGAGACGTCGTAAAGCTACCCCGATAGGCGCGTTGGCGAAGCCGAACGAACGGCGAGTACAGACGGGCAGGGCATCCGCGACTGGGGCTTTCAGGGGCGGCTGTCTTTCACACGCAGGACCTTGTCGTGAGCAATCACGGCGGGACGGGGAGGTATCATGTCCTACGGATTCAACGCGGTATTGACACAGTTTCGTTCTTTCGACGATGCCGTCTCCGATCCGTCAAGCGACCAGCCTCCGACGTGTGAGGGTGCACAGAGTACGCGCTGACCTCGCGACCCCTCCATCTCCGACATCGCCGATCTGACCCGCGGCGTTTCCGCCGAACGGTCGAGCCATGTCTGATGATGGACTCGCTTGAGGTCGCGCCATCCCAGGGATTTCGGCAGGACCCCTGCATGGCGCTCACAACGCAACCTTATCTCTCAAGAGAAGTTTTCTGACGATGACAATGGAACAGGATCGCTGGTCACGCGTGAAGGGTCGGCTGCGCTCGAGCGTTGGCGAAGACGTTTACACGAGCTGGTTTGCGCGCATGGATCTGGAAGGCGTGCAGGACGAGAGCGTGCGGCTCTCGGTGCCGACCCGCTTCCTGAAGAGCTGGATTCAGGCCCATTACGCCGAGCGCGTGCTGTCGTGCTGGCAAGCCGAAATGCCGGAAGTGCATCGTATCGATCTCACGGTCCGCTCGGCGGTGCGCCCGGTCGCGCAGCCGAAGGAAGCGCCCGCCCCGGTCGAGGCGCGCCGCGCGCCGACCCCGGAGCTGCGCTCGACCGCGACCGCACCGGTCTCGGCCAATCACGACGCGCTCGGCGGCTCGCCGCTCGATCCGCGCCTGACCTTCGCGAGCTTCGTCGTCGGCCGCTCCAATACGCTGGCGCATGCGGCCGCGCGCCAGGTCGCCGAAGGACGCCGCGGCGACCCCGTGATGTTCAACCCGCTCTACATCCATGCCGGCGTCGGCCTCGGCAAGACGCATCTGCTCCAGGCGGTGACCTGGGCCGGCAATTCCGGCAACGAGCGCAAGGTGCTGTATCTCACCGCGGAAAAATTCATGTACGGCTTCGTCGCCGCGCTGAAGACGCAGACGGCGCTCGCCTTCAAGGAAGCGCTGCGCGGCATCGACGTGCTCGTCATCGACGATCTCCAGTTCCTGCAGGGCAAGTCGACCCAGGCCGAGTTCTGTCACACCCTGAACGCGCTGATCGACGCCGGCCGCCAGGTCGTGATCGCAGCCGACCGTCCGCCGTCCGATCTCGAGAGCCTGGACGATCGCGTCCGCTCGCGGCTCGCCGGCGGCCTCGTGGTCGAGATGGGCTCGCTCGGCGAGGAGCTGCGGCACGGCATTCTCAAGTCGCGCGTCGCCGCGGCCCGTGCTCATCATGCGACGTTCGAGGTGCCCGAGGAGGTGCTGCATTATCTGGCGCGCACCATCACCCACAACGGCCGCGACCTCGAAGGCGCGATCAACCGTCTGCTCGCGCACTCGAAACTCAACAACCGGCCGGTGACGCTGGAGATGGCCGAGCACGAGGTGCGCGACCTGGTCCGGCCGCAGGAGCCCAAGCGGATCAAGATCGAGGACATCCAGCGCGTGGTGGCGCGGCAGTATAACGTCAGCCGCTCCGATCTGTTGTCCTCGCGCCGCACCGCCAACGTGGTCCGCCCGCGGCAGGTGGCGATGTATCTCGCCAAGACGCTGACCCTGCGCTCGCTGCCCGAGATCGGCCGCCGCTTCGGCGGACGCGACCACACCACGGTGCTGCACGCCGTGCGCAAGATCGAGGCCCTGGTCTCCAAGGACACCGCGCTGTCCGAGGAAGTGGAGTCGCTGAAGCGCCAGCTTCAGGAATAAACGCCTATTTCTTTCACCTCTCCCCGCTTGTGGGGAGAGGTCGGAATGCGCGCGCAGCGCGGATTCCGGGTGAGGGGGGGACCCTCGGCGTGTCCAACTCTCACCTCCCCTGCCGAGACCCCCCTCACCCCAACCCTCTCCCCGCAAGCGGGGCGAGGGAGCATACCTATGCCTGGGCGGCGGCCTTCGTTTGGGCGGTAAATCGTGGGGAACTGCCTCCGATCCCTTGAATCCGGGGGCCATCCGCGCCACCTTGCGCGACCCTGACAGCTTTGGTCATATCGGCAGGAATGATCCGGCTTTCCGGGGTCTTCGGTGCCGTGGCGCGCGTCCCGCCGCCCGGCCTTCTCAACGCTGTGTTTTCCTTGGGGATCGGGCGAGTAGTGCAATGAAGGTTACGGTCGAACGCGCGCAACTGCTGAAGTCGCTGGGCCATGTCCATCGCGTGGTCGAGCGCCGCAACACGATTCCGATCCTCGGCAACGTGCTGGTCCGCGCCGAGAATGCGAAATTGTCGCTGAAGGCGACCGACCTCGACCTCGAGGTGACGGAGACGCTGCCCGCGGAAACCGCGACCGCGGGCTCCACCACCGTGCCGGCGCACATGTTCTACGACATCGTCCGCAAGCTGCCGGACGGCTCGCAGATCGTGCTGGAGGCCGACGGCGACCGCGCGGTGCTGGCGATCCGCGCCGGCCGCTCGCGCTTCACGCTGCAGACCCTGCCGGAGAATGATTTCCCCGATCTCGCCGCCGGCGACATGTCGCACTCGTTCTCGCTCGCGGCCAAGGACGTCAAGCGACTGATCGACCGCACCCAGTTCGCGATCTCGACCGAGGAGACGCGCTATTACCTCAACGGCATCTATTTGCACGCCGCCGGCACCGCCAAGGCGGCGACCCTGCGCGGCGTCGCCACCGATGGCCACCGCCTCGCTCAACTCGACCTGGTCCAGCCCAAGGGCGCCGAGGGCATGCCCGGCGTGATCGTGCCGCGCAAGACCGTCGGCGAGGTGCAGCGCCTGATCGAGGACACCGAGGCCGAGATGACGATCGAGCTGTCGCAGGCAAAAATCCGCTTTACGATCGGTAATGTCGTGCTGACCTCAAAACTGATCGACGGCACCTTCCCCGACTACGGCCGCGTCATTCCGCAAGGCAACGACAAGGAGCTCGTCGTCGACAAGAAGGATTTTGAGAACGCGGTCGACCGTGTTTCGACGATTTCGAGCGAGCGTGGGCGGGCAGTAAAGCTGTCGCTGTCGGCGGGCAAGCTGGTGCTGTCGGTGACCAATCCGGATTCCGGCAGCGCGACCGAAGAGCTGGAGGTTGAATACGCCTCCGACGCCCTCGATATCGGCTTCAACTCCCGCTACCTTCTCGACATCGCCGCCCAGATCGAAGGCGACGTCGCAACCTTGAGGCTCGCCGACCCCGGCTCGCCCACCCTGGTGCAAGACCGCGACGACAAGAGCGCACTGTACGTGCTGATGCCGATGCGGGTGTGAGGGACGCTCTCTCGACCATCCATCGGAGCCGTAGGGTGGGCAAAGCTTGCGCCGTAGCTCGAAGAGCGAAGGCGAAAGCGTGCCCACCGTGCAGCAGCACGGATCGCGGCGAGACGTGGGCACGGCGCGCAAAGCGCGCCTTTGCCCACCCTACGGCATGCTCCCGCAAAGGGAGAGCGTGCGCCCATGACGAATAGCCCATGACCCCCTCCCGCATTCATCGCCTGACGCTGACGCAGTTTCGTAATTATCGGGCGGCGGGGCTCGAGACGGCGGCTGACATGGTGGCGCTGGTCGGGCCGAATGGGGCGGGCAAGACCAATTGCATCGAGGCGATCTCGTTCCTGTCGCCGGGGCGCGGCCTGCGGCGCGCGACGCTGGAAGACGTCGCCGACAACCAGGGCGACGGCTCCTGGGCGGTGTCGGCGCAGGTCGAGGGCGCACTGGGGCTGGCGACGCTCGGCACCGGCATCGATGCGCCGCGCACTGACGCCGCCGTCAGCCGGCGCTGCCGTATCGACCGCGAGCCGGTCAATTCCGCCGCCAGCTTCGGCGATCACATCCGCATGGTGTGGCTGACGCCGGCGATGGACGGGCTGTTCATGGGCGCGGCCTCCGAGCGGCGGCGCTTCTTCGACCGCCTGGTGCTTGCCATCGACAGCGACCATTCCAGCCGGATCAACGCACTGGAACGCTCGCTTCGCTCGCGCAACCGCCTGCTCGAGGCGCGCAATTACGACGATCATTGGTGTGACGCGATCGAGCGCGAGACCGCCGAGCTTGCGGTCGCGGTCGCAGCAACGCGCGGCCAGACCGCGGCACGGCTGACCGGCATGCTGAACGCGCGGGCGCAACAATCCGCTTTCCCGTCGGCGCAAATCGCGCTCGACGGCTGGATGGAGAACGCGCTGCTTCAGGAGACCGCGACGTCGGTCGAGGACCGCTACCGCCAGATCTTGCGCGACAACCGTCCACGCGACGCCATCGCCGGCCGCACCACCGACGGCCCGCATCTCACCGACCTCCAGGTGGTCTATGCGCCCAAGAGCATGCCGGCGCGCGATGCCTCCACTGGCGAGCAGAAGGCGCTCTTGATCGGCCTCGTGCTGGCGCATGCGACGCTGGTGGCGGAAATGACCGGCATCGTACCACTGCTGCTGCTCGACGAGGTGGTCGCCCATCTCGATCCGAACCGGCGCGCGGCGCTGTTCGAGGAGTTGAAGAAGCTCGGCGCGCAGGTGTGGCTGACCGGCGCCGATCCGGCCGCCTTCGCCGAGATCGGCGCGGCAGGCGAGGTCTTTGACGTCGAGAGCGGACGCGTCTCCGCCCGAAGCTAGGCCGCCGCATTGAACCCGCCCGGTTCCGTCAGCGACTAGCTGCCTGAGGCCGCTGGAGGCGGCCATCGCGCAGGATTTCCAACCACGCGCGATATCCTTGGAGCGTGAGCATGACGACGGTGAGGCCTGGGGTGCGAGCCCCGGCACGATGGCAAGTTTTTGCGTGCGGCCTTGCTCTCTTCGCAAGCTGCCTGCTCGCGGCAAGCGCCGGCGCCTTTGTGTCGAATCTGCCGCCGCTGTTTTCTGCCGCGCTCACGCTGGATCCGGATGCCAAGCTGCCTGCGCCGACCCGCTACAGCTATCGGGGGATCCACACCACCGTTATGCCAGGCATCGAAGCCCCGCTCCGGACCAGGCTCGAAGCCCGCGTGCCCGCTGAGCTCAGCAACGTCCTCGCCTTCTATCGCACGGAGCTCGGAAAGCTCGGCTGGCGGGAACAGGATGGCACGGTTGTCACCGCCGATCACGTCCGCCTCGACTTCGTCTCCCCGGTCGGGCCGGCAGCGCTGGAGCTCGACCGCAAGAGCGGCAGCACCTCGGTCCATCTCGTGCAGAAGAATTCGGATGTCGCGAGCCGGGCGAACGTCCTGCCCGCACCCGGCCAGGCGAAGCTGGTGTTCAGCAACATCGGCGAGCAGGAAGCCGTGCTCACGATCAACGAGCAGACCATCCCGCGCCCCGCCCGCGCGAACGCGGTCGCGCTGGATCTGCCGCCCGGCAAATACTCCTACAAACTGGACGTGCCGGGCCATCCAGCCACCGCGAACAGTCTCACCGTCGCAGCGGGCGATACTTGGGAGCTCACGGTCGGACGCGACGGCGACGCTTGGCCGCCGCTCCAGCTGTATTGAGTCCTGTCTGCTATCGGCCCACGGCGCCGCTCGCGCGCCGCCTGTTGGAACAGTCCAGCTCCTGCCGCGGCTCCTCATCTGAGGCCGCGTGCCGACGGTGTCGCAGCCTGCCATTGTGTAGTGCTGCAATTTCAAAAGTTCACCTCGCGCAGGTTGAAAGATCACTCCTCTGCGGCGCAGGCCGGCCCTTGGAAGCGGGGCCCTGTCCCGACCTCCTGATTGCGTCCAACTTTCGGATTTTTTATCCTATCCGAATACGAGAGTGATTCGGCATTGCTCGGTCCGATTGCAGTAGCTAAAAGGCGCGAGTCGAGCACCGTGCCATCACGGCGCGTGCGGGAACTCCCGCGGCACGACACTAGGGGGTGACGTGGAGCTTCATCGAGGGAAGCAAACGGCCGTCCAGGCGCTGACGGTCGCTGGTCTTTTGAGTTGGTGGTTCATACGAGCGTCGGTGCTCCTTCCAGCCTTGAGCTTGGACGTGGCAACACGACCGGTCATGCGATGGCGGACGGCTTTTAGGGCCGTGAACTGGGACGCGGCGACGCAACGGGCGATGCGAGTGTTCATGGCCTTCGGTGCGACGTGCGGTGTCCTATCGTTGATCGCCGTCGCCGTTACCACCGTGGTCATCCTTAGCCAGCCGGCAAAACCCTATCCGCGAATAACCGTCTACAGCAGTGGACGCAATCCCGGTCCGATATTGGTCGAGTTCGGCCACCGCTAATGCAGGACAAAGTTCCGATCCCGCACTCATCATTGCGCTACTGATCGGCGCATTTCTCGCGCTGCGGATTTGGTATGCGAACTATTTAGCAAGGATGACGAAGGCTGAGCGAGAGGCCGAGGACAGGCTGCACGACTCCGATCAAGTTTGGTGATAGCCGCTGCTTACAGACGTGAGCTGGCCGTGAAATGATACAAGATCGGCGTTGTCGAAGAGCCAAAGACGTTTGAGATATGGAAGCCGGTTTCACCCACGCGCGAGGCTGATGCCGCGCGATCAGCAGTGTCATAGCCGTTACCGGAGACGCCGGAATTGGGAGAGTAAAGCGTCACCTCAGACTTTTGGCGAGCCATTCCGAAGCTCTAAGGCACCCCGGAACCACTCGTCCAAGCCCGCGAAATCCACGCCTTTCGCGACCCAAAACGGGCCGTCGAATCGCGCTTTTTGCAGCGCCCTGAATCGGCTTTCGAAAGCCTTGAAAATCGGTCCAAAAACCCCATCTTCCCAAAGGGTTGCGAGGAGATACTTTGCGCTAGGCGCAAACCCTCTTTCATGGCACAAATAGCCTGCAAATCAGCGCCTTTTGCGCCGCTGATTCGGGCGACATCTCAAAGGCCTCTCATGACAGAACCTGCTCGGCAGCCGCGTGCCGAAAACGAGCCCTCCAACGCGAGCGACTATGGCGCGGAATCGATCCGCGTGCTCAAGGGTCTCGATGCCGTCCGCAAGCGCCCGGGCATGTATATCGGCGATACCGACGACGGCTCGGGCCTGCACCACATGGTGTACGAGGTCGTCGACAACGCCATCGACGAGGCGCTGGCGGGTCACGCCACGCGCGTCGACGTCATCCTCAACGCCGACAATTCCGTCACGGTGCGCGACGACGGCCGCGGCATTCCCGTCGACATCCACAAGGGCGAAGGCATCTCCGCCGCCGAGGTCATCATGACCCAGCTCCATGCCGGCGGAAAGTTCGACCAGAATTCCTACAAGGTCTCCGGCGGCCTGCACGGCGTCGGCGTCTCCGTCGTCAACGCACTGTCCAGCAAGCTCGGCTTGCGGATCTGGCGCGACAACAAGGAGCACTACATCGAGTTCGCCCATGGCGATGCCGTGGCGCCGCTCGAGGTCGTCGGCGATGCGCCGGGCAAGCGCGGCACCGAGGTGACGTTCCTGGCCTCGACCGAGACCTTCAAGAACGTCGAATATGATTTCGCCACGCTCGAGCATCGCCTGCGCGAGCTCGCCTTCCTCAATTCCGGCGTCAACATCGCGCTCTCCGACATGCGCCATGCGGTCGAGAAGCGCGAGGAGATGCACTATTCCGGTGGCGTCGAGGAATTCGTCAAATATCTCGATCGCAACAAGAAGGCGATCGTGCCGGCGCCGATCATGGTTCGCTCGGAAGCCAACGGCATCGGCGTCGAGGCCGCTTTGTGGTGGAACGACAGCTACCACGAGAACGTGTTGTGCTTCACCAACAACATCCCGCAGCGCGACGGCGGCACCCATCTGGCCGGTTTCCGCGGCGCGCTGACGCGCCAGGTCAACGGCTATGCCGACGCGAATGCGAAAAAGGAAAAGATCGCGCTGACCGGCGACGATTGCCGCGAAGGTCTCACCGCCGTGCTGTCGGTGAAGGTGCCGGACCCGAAGTTCTCGTCGCAGACCAAGGACAAGCTGGTGTCCTCGGAGGTGCGCCCAGTGGTCGAGAACGTCCTCAACGAGGCGCTCCAGGCCTGGTTCGAGGAGCACCCGAGCGAAGCCAAGATGATCGTCGGCAAGGTGATCCAGGCCGCCGCGGCCCGCGAAGCCGCACGAAAGGCGCGCGAGCTGACGCGCAAGAGCCCGCTCTCGGTCTCGTCGCTGCCCGGCAAGCTTGCCGACTGTCAGGAAAAGGATCCGGCCAAATCCGAGCTCTTCATCGTCGAGGGTGACTCGGCAGGCGGCAGCGCCAAGCAGGGTCGCAACCGCGAATTCCAGGCGGTGCTGCCGCTGCGCGGCAAGATCCTCAACGTCGAACGCGTCCGCCCCGACAAGATGCTGTCGTCGGAGCAGATCGGCACGCTGATCACCGCGCTCGGCACCGGCATCAGCGACGACTTCTCGGTCGAGAAGCTGCGCTATCACAAGATCATCGTGATGACGGACGCCGACGTCGACGGCGCCCACATCCGCACGCTGCTGCTTACCTTCTTCTACAGGCAGATGCGCGACATTATCGACGGCGGCTATCTCTACATCGCCCAGCCGCCGCTTTATAAGGTCTCCAGAGGCAAGTCCGAGCAATATCTGAAGGACGAGCGGGCGCTGGAGGATTACCTGATCGACGCCGGGCTCGACGATTGCGTGTTCGTTCCCGGCACCGGCGGCGACCGCACCGGCCGCGACCTGCGCTCGCTGGTCGACGACGCCCGCGTCGTCCGCAGCATCCTGCGCAATTTGCACAGCCGCTATAATCGCAAAGTGGTCGAGCAGGCCGCCATCACCGGCGTGCTGAACAAGTCGATCTACGGCAATCCCGAGAACGCCACGGCCGCCGCGCAATACATCGCGAACCGGCTGGACAACCAGGCCGAGGAGGTCGAGCGCGGCTGGGTCGGGCAATTCGTCGAAGGCCAGGGGTTCCTGTTCGAGCGCACCGTGCGCGGCGTCAAGGAAGCCGCCGTCATCGACGACGCACTGCTCGGCTCGGCCGAGGCCCGCAAGCTCGACGAGTACACGACGAAGCTCCAGGACGTCTACGCCCGCTCCGGCAAGCTGCGGCGCAAGGACTCAGAGCACGTGGTGCACGGTCCGGTCGATCTGTTCGAGGCGGTCACCGATTCCGGGCGCAAGGGCATCGCGCTGCAGCGCTACAAAGGTCTCGGCGAGATGAACCCGGAGCAGCTCTGGGAGACCACGCTCGACACCGAGGCGCGCTCGCTCTTGCAGGTGAAGGTCAAGGAGGTCGACGAGGCCGACGACATCTTCACCAAGCTGATGGGCGACGTGGTCGAGCCGCGCCGCGACTTCATCCAGGAACATTCGCTGAGTGCGACGATCGATATCTAGCGCGCGACGCGTTTTTGCTTGACCGGTGCTGACCGCGAGCAAAGATCACCTCTCCCGTAGGGAGAGGTCGGAGCGCATCGATAGATGCGATCCGGGTGAGGGGATGTGATTTCACTGGGTGTCGCGGCCCCTCACCCGGATTGCACTGGACGATGCTTCGCATCGCCAGGCGCAATCCGACCTCTCCCCGTCGGGGAGAGGTGAGGCCCCCCGGGCCTGCATGGTTCGAGACGCGCGTTCCGCGCTCCTCACCATGGGTCTTACACGCTCGCTGAGGTTCGCAGGCCTTTCTACGCAGCCAGCGCAATTGCTCCCGCGCTCAATTCTCTGTAGTTTCCGCCTCCGAAACAGCCCCACCAACAGGACAGCGAGAACCCCGTGGCGCCCATCCAATACATCGTCGAGGGCGGTCACCGGCTCTCGGGTTCGATCGAGCCGTCCGGCAACAAGAACTCGGCGCTGCCGATCATCGCAGCGGCCCTGCTCACCGAGCATCCGGTGACGCTTCAGAACGTGCCGCGTATCCGCGACACCGAGACGCTGGTCGAACTGATCCGCTCGGTCGGCGCCGCGGCGGAGTGGACCGCGCGCAATACGCTGCGCATCCATGCCAAGAGCATCCGCGCCGCCGATCTCGACCCCGAGCTGTGCGTGCGCATCCGCGCCTCGATCCTGCTCGCGGGCCCCCTGCTCGCCCGCTGCGGCGAAGTGATGCTGCCGCCGCCCGGCGGCGACGTCATCGGCCGTCGACGGCTCGACACCCATGTGCTGGCGCTGGAGCAACTGGGGGCAAAGGTCACCGCGACCGACCGGCTCGAATTCCGCGCGCCGAAGCTCGCCGGTGCGGACGTGTTCCTGGACGAGCCGAGCGTCACCGCGACCGAGAACGCGCTGGTCGCGGCTGTCGCCGCCGACGGCGTCACCTATCTGCGCAATGCCGCGTCCGAGCCGCATGTGCAGGACCTCGCCAATTTCCTGGTCGCGCTCGGCGCGAAGATCGAGGGCATCGGCACCAACACCATGATCGTGCACGGTCCGGCGACGCTGGGGGAAGCGACCTACTCCATTCAGCCCGACCATATCGAGGTCGGCTCGCTGATCGGCCTTGCCGCCGTGACGCGCTCGCCGTTACGCATCGTGCGCGCCGGCGTCGAGCACCTGCGCTCGATCCGCATGGGGTTCGAACGGCTCGGCATCGTCTGCCGCGTCGAGGGCGACGACCTCATCGTGCCCTCGAACCAGACGCTGAAGATCCAGGACGATTTCGGCGGCCACGTGCCGAAGCTGGAGGACCAGCCCTGGCCGGCCTTCCCGGCCGATTTGATGTCGATCGCGATCGTCACCGCCACGCAATGCGAGGGCGTGATCCTGATGTTCGAGAAGATGTTCGAATCGCGGATGTTCTTCGTCGACAAGCTGATCGCGATGGGCGCGCGCATCGTGCTGTGCGACCCGCATCGCGCCATCATCGCCGGCCCCAGCCGCCTCCGCGGCGCGCCGATGACCTCGCCCGACATCCGCGCCGGCATGGCGATGCTGCTCGCCGCCGTCTGCGCCGAGGGCACCTCGACCATCAACAACGCCGACCAGATCGAGCGCGGCTACGAGCGCATCGAGGAACGGCTGAACGCACTGGGTGCGAAGATCAAGCGCGTGCCGGAACGGAAGGGCTAGCTCTTCCCTTCTCCCCTTGCGGGAGAGGGCAAAAAAGCTAACGCACCATCTCGTGCCCCGAACGCGGTATCGTAGGGTGGGCAAAGCGAAGCGTGCCCACCGCTTCTGTTGCGATGTTGGATCGATGGTGGGCACGGCGCAAGCGCGCCTTTGCCCACCCTACGATTCCTGAGGCACTTCGCCTCTTCCGCCTGCGGGGAGAGGGAGAACAGACCGCTTTCCTCACTCACTCGTGCCCCGGACGCAGCGCAGCACGTCAGTGATGCGCTGCTGAGCCGGGGCCCATGCCGCCAAGAGTCCAGCCCGTGGCTTCTGGGTCCCGGCTCGCGCTTCGCGCGTCCGGAACACGAGAGCCATGTTTTCGACGTGTGGCTGTGCTAAGGACCGGCCATGCTCGACACCGTCCATCGTCATTCGCAGCCGCGAGCCGGCGTGCCGCAAAATCATCTCGCCGACGAATTCGCCGAGACGCTGCGGCTGGCCGTGCCGATGATGCTGACGCAGCTCGGGCAGATCGCGATGATCACGACCGATCTCGCGATGATCGGCCGGCTCGGCGAGGACGCGGTGGCCGCGGCGGCGCTGGCGCATACGGTCTATTTCGTCAGCTTCACCTTCGGACTCGGATTGATGTCGGCGGTGTCGCCGCTCGCCGCGCAGGCCTTCGGCGCCGGCGATGTCAGGCTGATCCGCCGTTCCTTGCGCGTCGGGTTGTGGGTCGCGCTGCTGATCTCGCTGCCGATGATGGCCTCGCCGCTCTATGGCGAGCAGATCCTGCTCGCGCTCGGGCAGGCGCCGGATTCCGCCGCGCTGGCCCAGCGCTATCTCAACGGACTGGCCTGGGGCATTGCGCCGGCGCTCGGCTTCATCGCGCTGCGCAGCATGATGAGCGCGGTGAACCGGCCGCAGGCTCCGCTGTGGATCACGCTCGCCGCGATCCCCGCCAATGCCGCGCTGGTCTATGTTCTGATCCATGGCCTGTTCGGCCTGCCGAAGCTCGGCCTGTTCGGCGCGGGGCTTGCGACCACGCTGGTCAATCTCGGCACCTTCCTCGCCGCGCTCACGATTGCCGCATGGCGAAAGCCGTTCGCGGACTATCATCCGCTCGCCCATCTCTGGCGGATCGACTGGCCCTTGATGCGCCAGCTCATCGCGATCGGCGCGCCGATCTCGTTCTCGCTGCTGATGGAATACGGCCTGTTCTCCTCGGCCGCGCTGCTGATGGGGCTGATCTCGACCACCGCGCTCGCCGCACATCAGATCGCGCTCCAGGTCACCGCCGTGCTGTTCATGGTGCCGCTCGGCATCGGCATGGCTGCCACCGTGCGCGTCGGCCACGCCTTCGGCCGCAACGAGCCGCTCGCGGTGAAACGCGCAGGGCTGGTCGCAGCCGTGCTCGGGATCGTCCTGGTCTCCGCGCTGACCATCGCCATCATCCTCGGCCGCTACCAGCTCGGACGACTGTTCTTCGGCTCTGGCGAGGCAAGCGCGGCAACCATCGAGCTGACAGCGACACTGCTGGTGGTCGGCGCGACCTTCTTCATCGCCGACGGCCTCCAGACCATCATGGGCGGCGCGCTGCGCGGCATCAACGACACCAGGATGACGCTGCTGTTCGCGGTAATCGGCTATTGGTGCGTTGCCTTCCCGACTGGCTGGCTGCTGGCTTTCAACGCCGCCCTTGGCGCAGTCGGCGTCTGGATCGGGTTCTCGATCGGGACCTTCGTCTATGCCGGTCTCCTGATCTTGCGCTTCCGCATGCTGACGCGCAGATTGGCGGGATGATCGGGACAGTCCGCGAAGTCACCCCCAATGTCGATGCCGGCACGGTGCTATCAGGCGCGCAGTTCATCGACGCGTTTCGCGTGGAGATCGGCGCCGCGACCGTGAATGCCCGCGAGGCCTGCATCCGGATGGTGCTGCACGGGCCGCGCTGGATCGACGCGCTGCTGCGCCTGCGCAACATCCTGGTCGCACCGTTCGGGCTGAAAACATCCGGCGAGGGCGCGCCGGCGCCGCACGGCCTGATCGGCCTGTTTCCGGTGGTCAGCGAAACGCCCGAGCGTCTGGTCGCGGGCTTCGATGACTATCATCTCGACTTCCGCATCGTGGTCGATGTGGAGGGCACCGCGGCGGGCCGACAGGTCACCTCGACCACGCTGGTGCGGACGCACAATCTCCTCGGCCGGACCTACCTCACGCTGATCATGCCGTTTCACAAGCTCGTCGTTCGCAGCATGATGGGGCGGATCGTGGAGCCGGCCAGCTAGCCCGGCGATGAACCGGTTTCTCCAAGCAAGCGACTGAGACGTGGTGCCCCGATGCCGGCGGCGCCTTCGGAGGTCGCATGCATCTGGCAAAATTCTTCCACCGTCCGCCCGGCGACGATGATCGCGAGCTGATTTTGATTCCAGGCCGCGATCCGGTGGTGATCGGTATTCACATGAACTGGAAGGGCGATCCCGATGCGGATGAATTCCTGCGCGAGGAGTTCTCCAACATCGCCGACGCTGCCGCGGCCTTCCGCCGCCATGTCGCCGAGCTCGTGGCGGCCGGCCATGTCGAGACCCGCCACACCAACTACACGCTGCGCGACCTCGGACCTGATCCGCAAGCCAAGCCGGATTGGCAGAAAGGCCTGGACGAACTGATGATCCTGGCGCAGTGCGCGCCGATGGCCGAACAGGTCAGGCAACTCGACGCGCTCAAGGACACGCCAGCCGAGCATGAGCCGCTGTATCTCTGGCACTCCGCACGCCGCGACTACGCTGCCCGCGACGATGCGGCGCAGGCGGTGCGCTCCGCTGAACAGGCGCGCGATGCGATCTGCGCACGGCGCGCGGCCGGCCAGCCGCATTATGCCTGGTCGATCTACGAGGGCGACCTCGAGGGGCGCATCCTGGAATTGCTGAGCGATGCCTATCTTAGGGCCGACAATCCGGAGGCCTCGCTGAAGACGATCGAACATTTGTGCAGGATCGCCCCGGACCAGGACCGCATCCTCAAACGCGCCGAGCTCCTCTGCGCCTATTTTCCCGAGCGGCGGGAGGAAGCCTTCGACGATGCCTATCAATGGTCGAGGTTCGGCGGCTACGAGGACATCATGGCGCTTCCCGGCTACGCCGAATATGAGGCGCGGCGCAAGGCCAGCAAATCTGCAAAAGGCTGGCGCTGGAAGCGCGGCAAGCCGGCGAGCGAAGCCGACGTCAAAGCGGCGGAGCAGGGGCTCGGCATTCGGCTGCCCGACGACTATCGCAAATTTCTGCTGACACGCGGCGAGACCGAATTGCTGGTGCGGCTGCCCGAATCCTCCTCCGAGCTCCGCTTCTATGCGCCGGGCGAGCTCGCCACGCAGCAACGCAATGTGCTTGATTTCATCGCCCATTCCGAGCAAGAGCTCGAAGAGGCCTGCGCCTATTTCCGCAAAGAGTACGGCGTGTCACTCAAGCATCTGGTGCCCGTTGCCGAGCCGTTGCAGCTCAGCCGCTGCCTGCTGCTCCATGCCGAGCCCGGAGAGCGCTACGGCTGGTGCTTTCAATGGGACCATGACGGTGCGTGGGAGCTGGAGCAGAAGCAGCCGGGTTTTGACATTGCGTTGAAGAGGTTGACCGACGGAATCAAGCGGCGCGAGACGGAGCAGCTCGCGTTCTTCGATCTTTAGCGGAACGACTTTAGGTTGACTCGATCGGTGCTCGTTCACCTCTCCCGCTTGCGGGAGAGGTCGGCGCGAAGCGCCGGGTGAGGGCTTTCTCCTCTTGGGGATTGTCCCATTGCGGAAGCACCCTCTCCCCGACCCTCTCCCGCAAGCGGGAGAGGGAGTGCACCTCGGTCGTTGCAGCAATCAAGCCTCATCTCGTCACGCTCTAGCTCGACTCACTCCGCCACCCGCGCGGGCTTGTCGGCCGCAGCCTCCGACCATTCGCCGACGACGCGGTCGAGATCGCAGAGATTCTGGTGCATCTGCTCCAGCGAGAAGCCGAGCGCGAAGAAGCGCTCGGCGGTGTCGCTCGGCTGGCCGCGGATCAGGCCGTCGTGACGGACGGCGGCGACCGCCTCGGCGTAATGCTGGAGCGCGAGGTGGACCGGATGGATCGGCGGTGCGCCGGCGCCTTCGCGCAACGCGGCAGCGGCTGAGCGCAGGAAGCGGGCGATCACGGTCGAGACCTCCGTCAGCGGACCTGCGAGCCGCGTCTGCACGTCGGCCGGCAGCGGCACCACGGTGGCGCGGCCGATCATCACGACGTCATGCCGCAGCCGCAGGATGGTTCGCAGCAAGGGACCGGTATCCGGCCCGCTCGACAGGCGTGCGGCGCGCTCGCGCTCGGCTTCTGAGCCAATCGCGTTGAGGCTGACCATGGCAGTGCCGATGCCGTCCTGGATCCGGTGCAGCGCGTCGTTGTCGCGGCCGCGCGTGAGGCCCGCGAGCAGTTCGGTGAAGGCATCGGCGATCAGTTCGAGCAGTCTTGCTGCGCTGGCGCGGATCTGCCGCACCGCGCGCGAGGGCAGCACCAGGAACGAGACGAGCAGCCCCGTGATGGCGCCGACCGCGACCTCGCTGACGCGATCGATCGCCGAGGTCATGGGATCGGAGTGATGCATGGTTGGAACCAGGAGCACGATCACGGCCGTGACCGTCGCGGCGCTGAGGCTCGGATTGATCGCGGCGATGAAGGCGAGCGGGGCGACCGAGAGCACCAGAAGCCCCAACAGGCCCGCTTCACTGGAGTACGGGATCAGGATCGCGATGGCGCCGCCATAGATGGCGCCGCCGATGGTGCCGAGCATGTAGTCGCGCGTCGC
This sequence comes from Bradyrhizobium genosp. SA-3, assembly GCF_004212635.1. Lineage (GTDB taxonomy): Bacteria > Pseudomonadota > Alphaproteobacteria > Rhizobiales > Xanthobacteraceae > Bradyrhizobium. The sequence continues at coordinate 97,667 of NZ_PSRT01000007.1, forward strand.
CTTCAGCGAGCGGCCGACGCTCATCTGGGTCACGATCAGCGAGGTCAGCACCGCCCAGAGCGGCAAGAGCAGATGCAGCGCGGTGGCGATCGCATAGGCCGCGACCGCCGCCACGGTGACCCGGACCGCCAGCCCCAATTGCGTCCGTCGCGCCCGAATCCGGTCGAACAGCTCTCTTGCGCGTGTCATCGTCAACGTCCCGGTCCGATCCTCTTGCGCCAGGCAAAAGCATGGCTGATGCCCGCCCCCGCAAGGCCGCTTGAAAGGCGAAATCAGCCCGCCTAACTTGCCGGCCAAAACGAGGAAACACGATGGCCCACGAAACCGCAACGCTCGCCGCCTATGTCTTCAATCTGAAATACTGGGATATTCCGGCGGAGGTGCTGGATCGCGCGAAAGTGCTGACGCTGGACTTCCTCGGCAGCGCCATCCGCGCCCGCAGCGAGGCGGAATCGACCCCGTCGATGCTAAAGACGCTGGAAGCGCTCGCGCTCGACGCCAAGGGCGAGTCCACTGTGTTCGGCGACAGCAAAACCTGGACGCCGGCGGTGGCGGCCCTGCTCAACGGCGCGCTGGGACATTCGCTCGACTTCGACGACACGCACGCCGATTCCTCGCTGCATCCGAGCGCGCCGGTGGTGCCGGCCGCCTTCGCGGTCGGCGAGATGGTCGGCGCGTCGGGCCGCGACGTGCTGACCGCGATCGTTGCGGGCTATGAAGTCTGCTGCCGGCTCGGCAATGCGCTCGACCCGACCTCGCACTACGCGCGCGGCTTCCATCCGACCGCGACCGCCGGCACCTATGGCGCGGCCGCGGCCGCGGCAAAACTGTTCGGCCTCTCCGAGAAGCAGATCATCGCCGCCTTCGGCGTCTCCGGCAGCCAGGCTGCCGGATCGCTGCAATTTCTGGTCAACGGCGCCTGGAACAAGCGCTACCAGGTCGGCGCCGCCGCGATGAACGGCGTGATCGCCGCGACACTGGCGCGCAACGATTTCGTCGGCGCGACGGAATCGGTCGAGGGCAAGCACGGCCTGCTCGCCGGCTACACCGACGATGCGCATCCGGCCAAAGCAGTGGCCGAGCTCGGCAAGAGCTACGAGACGATGAAGATCGGCGTGAAACCCTATCCGAGCTGCCGCTACACCCATGCGGCGATCGACGCGCTGATCGCGATGCGGCGCGAGCACAATCTGACGCCGGACCAGGTCAAGCGTGTCGAGATCGGGCTGCATCGCAACGGCATCACGCTCACCGGCGATGCCGCGACCAAGCGGCATCCGACCTCGATCGTCGGCGGTCAGTTCTCGATGTTCTTCACCGGCGCGCTCGCGCTCGACCAGGGCTCATTCGGCTGGGACGACTATAACCGCCTTGGCGATGCCGCCATCGACGCCCTCGCCGACAAGTTCGACGTGGTGCAGGACGACCGCCTCGAAATCGGCCGCACCCATCCGTTCGGCGCCCGCGTCAGCATCACGACGGACGATGGCGTGCACGAGCGGCTCTATGCCGATCCCTCGGGCGAGCCGAATTCGTTTCCTGACACGCAGGCGATGCAGCAGAAGTTTTTGACTCTGGCGCGGCCCGTGCTGAACGCACGGGCGGAAAAGTTTGCCGATGCGATCATGACGCTGGAGCGATTCGATCGCGTCGCGAAAGCGACGGAGCTGGGACGGCAATAGCTCTCACCACACGAGTGCTGCACTCTCTACCCCTGCGGGAGAGGGTGACTTCGCGACAGCGAAGCCGGGTGAGGGGTCTCTCTCCGCGAGTCCCACTCTCATTTGATACCGCGGAGAGATACCCCTCATCCGGCGCCATAGCCGAAGCTTCGCTTCGGCGTTCTTAAGAACGGTGGCCGAAGGCCACCTATGCCACCTTCTCCCGCAAGGGGAGAAGGGAAGAAGAGGCGGCGCTTCGCTCTGCTGTCATCAATCCGCCCCCGCTATCTTCCCCCTCTCGCGCGTTGCGGCCACCACGTCGCGCACCAGATCGAACACGCCATCTGCTTCCGGCGGCACGTTCGGCGAGCGTCCCATGCGCACGATCACCAGGCGCTCGGACGGGATCACGATCGTGTATTGCCCGATGGTGCCCTTGGCGAAGAAGGCATCGCGCGGCCAGCCGCGCGCGATGCGAAACTTCGCGCCAAAGCTGTCGCCCTGGTTGGTCCAGAAGCCGGCGCCGATGCCGACCCAGGCGTTTGGCGTGGGCGAGGACGAATAGCTCACCCAGCCCTCCGGCAGGATGCGCATGCCGCCGGCGACGCCGTCATTGAGATAGAGCTGGCCGAAGCGCGCCCAGTCCCGCGCCGATGCCAGCATCTCGCTCGAGCCCTCGATCGTGCCGGCACCGTCGAGCTGAAGGACGGCATTGCGCATGCCGAGCGGGGCGAACAATTCGCGGCGCGCGAAGCGCAGTGCATCTGCGGGATGTCCACCAACCGCGTTGCGGATTAGATGCGAGAGCATGATGGTGTTGCCGTCGTGATAATTCCACACCGTGCCAGGTGCGGTCGCGAGCGGCATGCTCGCGGCATAGGCGGCCATGTCGGCTTCCACGAACTTCATGCGGTTGACCGGCTCGAAGGCGGAGCCGAGCGAGGCCTGCAACGAGCTGCCGAGCGCCAGCCTTGCGGTGTGGCGCAGCAGTTGATCGACGCTGATGGCATGGCACGGATCATCCGGATGCTTCCAGGCGGCGACCGGCGCGGGCCCGTCGGGCTTCAGCTTGCCCTGGTGCACGAGAATGCCCGTGAGCGCCGAGATCACCGATTTGGTCATGGAGAAGCCGAGTAGCGGCGTCTCCGGTCCGATGCCGTCGGCGTAACGCTCGGCGATGACGCGGCCCGCCCTCATCACGACCACCGCACGGGTGCGGCGATAGGGCGGCTGCGCGGGCTCGGCAAAGGCGCGATCGAGCGCGGCAGCAAGCTCGGGACTTTGCGGCCGTACGATCGCGGGGCCGGCGATCTCTGGAAGCAGCGCGGGCTGCCTGTCGTCCGGCGGCGGCATGACTTCGGCGAGCGGCTCGCCATGCGCGAGCGTGCAGCCGAGCCCCTCGCGATAGACGGCATGGCTGCGGACCAGGCCAAACAGCGTCACCGTAACGTCCTTGCGCACGCGGTCGACGCGATACTCCATCGCCCAGCTGATCAGGCCGGTGTCGGACATTGCGTCGTTGGTCTCGGTGAAGGTGCGCTGCGGATCGAGGCCGGAGACGAAGGTCTCGGAGCACAGGATGCCGGCGACGAAGCCGGTGGCGACCTTCGGCACGTCGCGGGCGCGCGCGACACCGAGCGCGAGGCCGGCACAGGCGATGGTGGTGAGGAGGACGATCTTGCGGCGGCGGGTCACGGGTTGTCTCCGGCTTGGGAGCGTGTGCCGGAGACGAAGCAGGAGGCGCGCGATATGTGCTCGCCGGATTTGGAAAATGGCCTCGCCGGAATTGCGCATGGGCTGGCCGATTTCGAAATAAGTGAGCTATTTCAGAATTATAGGGAATGCCGTGGCAACGGCGCTCAGCTCCCTCGCCCCGCTTGCGGGGAGAGGCGAAAGACCCGGTCAGATAACTCCGATGCTGAGCCGCCGATATTCCGTCGGGGTCACGCCGGTCACCGCCTTGAAGGCGCGGTTGAAGGGGCCGAGGGACTGGAAGCCGGCATCCATGGCGATGGTGATGACGGGGACTTCGGCCTGGGCGGGATCGGCGAGCGCGGCCTTGGCTTCCTCGATCCGGTGATTGTTCAGGAACACATTGAAGTTGCGATAGCCGAGACGTTGGTTGATCAGCCGGCGCAGCCGGTATTCGGGAATTTTCAGCCGGTTCGCCAGCACGCCGATGGTGATGTTCTCCTGGCGATAGATCGCTCGTCCGCCATCAGTCGCATCAAGGCATCGATGAGCTTCTGGTCGACGGCGTCTTCTGCCGCCGGAGCTTGGCTCAAAGCCAGCGGCGGCGCGGCCTCCACGGCAACCGGAAACAGCTCGGCGCCATCGACGCGCATCATCGCATAGGCGATGGCCGCAACGATGCAGGCGAGCACGCCCGCATTGATCGTGTCGGCGATATCGCCAACCTCAATTCCGGTCACGACAATCTGGAGCAGCGCGTTCACCCCGCCATAGAGCGCGGCCGCGCAGACGATGAAGACGCGAACACGGCGGACGGCGCTCGACCAGATCGGCCGACCACGAATTGATCGTCTGCGCCACCGCGAGCGCAATGAAACCGAGCACGATCAGATTGACGACGGTGACGGCAAGCCGAACGTTTCCGCCCGGTGCAATCCAGAGACAGTTGACGAAGCTGAACGCGGTCACCAGTCCCCAGAGCAATCCGTGCCACCAGCGCAGGCGAAACTCGTCGTCGAACAGCGCGCGCGTGAACAGCCAGAACACCACGATGTTGCCCGTCGACAATGCAATCAGCGGCGCATGCCAGGCCGGGATCAGCGACGACACGCCGACCGAATAGCTTGCGGCATGCGCGGCCGAGCCGAGTGCGAAGCCAGCACCGAGCCGGGCTGCCAACACGTGGCGGAAATCAGAGACGAGCGACGCCCCAAGCACAAGCAGCAGCGCCGCGGACGCGGCGCGAAATGCGAGTTCTGTTGCGGCAAATGTCATCGGGCGATGCGACGGTCGCGGTTGAAATCAGCCGAACATCCTTCGCCAGCCGTATTTTTTCAAGGACCATCCGCACCACAACTGTCATCGCCCGGCTTGACCGGGCGATCCA
>NZ_PSRT01000008.1 GCF_004212635.1 Bradyrhizobium genosp. SA-3
CGATCGGAGCGGGCTCCATCGGGGCAGCCATGGGCATCCGCGGCGCAGGGGCGGGCGGCACGGTGCGCACCGCGCGCAGATCGCCCTCGATCATGGAGAGGCGGTCGACGACGTGGCCGAGCGTGTTGTGAACGGCTTCGAGCGAATCCTGCGTGTGCCGGTTGGTCTCGGCCTGGCTGAAGCGGATATCGGAGAGCTCGCGCTTGACGAGATCGACCACGCCGGAATCGGCAGTCGGCGCCGAACTGCGGCTCTCGGCCAGCGCGGAATAGGTTGCCTGCTGCCGTTCCAGGTGCCTGAGGATGTCGTGCAGCCCGTCCTCGACGCGGCTCAAATTGCCGCTGCGCGGATCGGAGGCGGTCTCGATCCGCTCCAGCAGATACGAGACGCGCTGCTCGAGATGGGCGAAGGTCGAGGCCGAGTCGTTGCCGACCTGCATGCGGTCGAAGCGGTCCGACAGCGCGCGGATCGCAGCTTCCAGGTGCTCGGTGCTCTCGGACGGCTGAGGCCGCTCGCGCGTCTCGAGTGCGGCGGTGAGCGCCGCGATGCGCTGCTCCAGCACCGCGAAGCTGTCGCTGGGGCCGGAGGCGCGGGTGATCTGGTCGACCTTGGACGACAGCAGCTGCACGTCTTCGGACAGACGCGCCAGCGCTTCGTTGGAGGCGACGTTGGAGACGATGCTGCGCAGCGCCGAGATCGCGTCTTCGAGCTGGCGCACCGTCGAGGGATCGTCATTGGCGCGCAGGATCAGATCGAGCTTGGCGCCGAGATTGCGGATCGCCTCGTCATAGCCGGTGAGCTGCTCGGCCGGGGTCAGCGTGCGCAGCACCTGCTTGATGTCGGACAGCGCCCGCTCGATGCCGGAGAGAACCTGGCCGTCGGTGCCGTTGGAGCGGGTCTCGTCGATGCGACGGTGCAGCGAGCGGATCTCGTTCTCGATCGATTCGATCGCGCGCCGCGGCATCGCCTCGGTGATGGCGTGGCGGATCTCGGCAAGCTCACTGCGGAAGGCGGTGATCGCCTGCTCGGTATTGTCAGGGCGCTGGAGCGACTCGATCTGGCTCGTGATCTTGAGCAGATGGCGCTCGAGCGACGAGAAATCGGGCCCCGGCTGCGGGGGCGGCGGCGCGTAGGCGGGGGCGGGTGGCGCCGCCATGGGCGCAATCGACGGCGCGGCGCGCGGTGGCATCTGCCTGGGCGTAAAGCCGTCGAGCTCGCTCTGCCGCGCCGTGATCTCGGCGACCGCGACGTCGAAGGACGCGGGGCTCAGCGGAGGAGAATTGCGATAGACCTGGGCTGCCGCGCGCTCGACTGCATCGGCCTGGCGCTGGCGCGTCTCGACCGGTGACGGTGCCGGCCGCTGGGCCTGAGGCTGCTGCGGCTGCGGCTTCGAGATCTGCGACAGCCGCGCATCGAGCCGCGAGATCGCATCATTGAGCTGGCGCGCGACGCCCTGCTCGCGCGACATGTCCTGCCGCGAAGTATCCTGGCGCTGGGCGGGCTTTGAAATCCGTTCGATCTGCTGGGTGATCGCGTCGAGCCGCTGGTGGATGTCGGCGACTTCGCGGCTTTCCTGGCTCGGTCCTTGCGGGATGTGGTGCGGACGCTGCTCGTAAGGTGCGCGAAAGTTCGGTGGCGCTGTCTCGCCGAGCGTGGAGTTCAGCCAATCGTTGAGTGACATGCCGGCTCTGCGCGCAGCAGCCTCGGCCCGCTCCCGGACGGAGGGATCGATGCCGTCAACACTCCACGATACGCGCGAATTCATGACTCTGTCCGGTTCCGACTCCGGCGCCCCACCCGGCGCCTCCAGCCTCCCCACGCGTGCCCGGTTGCAAACACAACCGAATTTGGCGCAGGTCGTCTGCCTCGAAAACCGACTTTTTCCTGTTACGGTAAATAACGAGTTAAGGAACGCTGGCGCAGGTGTCTTAAAGTTGGGCGGGGGAAGCCCCGAGCGGCGTCACTGCATCCTTCGCGACTTGCTGCTGCCGCACACTCCGCTGTCATCGCCCGCGAAGGCGGGCGATCCAGTACGCCGCGGCGGCTCGATTCCAGCCGCGCTGCCTCGGAGTACTGGATGCCCCGCCTGCCGCCTTCGCTAAAGCTTCGGCGCCCCTGGACCTCAACCCCGGCGAAGCCTTGGCGTAGCCGGGTCGCGGGGCATGACACCGTGGGTGTGGTGACGGCCTCTGTCACGTCGGGCTCGACAGCCCTCAGCCCTTCTCGCGCTTGCCGTCTTCCAGCGGCACCACCGTTGCCTTGCCGCTCATCGCCGACCATGCCTCGCGCACGGCTTAGCGGCCTGGGGGATGCAAACGCGTGTCCAGTGCGAACGGCTCCTGGGATCTCAGCTTGTAGGCGCCGGCCGCATTCGCGCCGATGAAGATCAAGTTCCAGCTCGCCGTCGACACCACGCTCGGAATCACAACGAAGCGATGTTTTGCTAGCAACTCATCCCCGAATGCCTGCTGACCTGCACTTGGTATCCCGGGTCTCAGCCAACTGGGGTTTGGAATAGTGCCGGGCTCGACCACGAAGACGCCGGTCGGATCGATTGTCGCGGACGTCATCACATGGGGCACCAGGTCCAGTGCTCGAAATCCCTTATGGACGGCGACCTCCAGAATCGCTGTCGCGGGATCGATTGAACAATACACCGCACGAACGCCTCTGCTATTCCAGCGGCCGCCGGCGAGAAACGCGCCTTCGCCGCTGTCCCAAGTCGCTGCGTATTTGGATTGATCAAGACGCCAGGCCACCAGCTCGGAGCTTCCGAGCGCGGCGGGAAGCGGCGTCACGCGTACACGCCATATTCGAGCCGTGCCAGAAAGTCTTCGACCAGTTCAACGCCGGCTGGCGTCGCCAGCAGGTCGATCGGCCTGCGTTGATCGAGGCCGATGGCCGGACGCTCCAGCCACTGCTCGGCCTCCTCCTTTGATCCGAAAATCGAAGTCGCTTTCGCCAATATCTCTGCAAGCTTCCACGCGCGGCCGCTCTGCTCGGGGCTGAGTTGCCGAATATCTTCGGCGGTATGGCGTTGGTACGTTCGATGGCTCATTCCGATCGCCCGCGCGAACGAATCGTCCCAGCGGAGAAACGCGAAGTTTGCGACCAGATACACCAGCGCCTTGGATGGAAGACCGCTCACGAGAATTTCGTGAGCCTCCAGCGGGCTCCGGGGCATCTTTCGGAAGGTGGAGGTTCCTCCGAGAAGTCGGGCAACCGCTGCCAGCCTGGCAACGTCAGGAGATTGAGCAAGTTCGTTCATGGGCAAGTCTCGCCACTTGTCATGTATAATATGACAAGTGTCGCCAGGACTTTCAAGTGCGCGGCAAGATGACCGGCGGGCCGAATTCAGCTCTTCTCGCGCTTGCCATCTTCCAACGGCACCACCGTTGCCTTGCCGCTCATCGCCGACAACGCCTCCAGCGCTTCCTCGCAGAAATCGGCCACCATCTGCTCGTGCCGGGCGCCGAGGCGGAGCAGGAGCAGGTTGCCGAGATCGAGCCGGCCCTCCGCCGTTCCGTCCGGAAAACGCTTCTTCAGGATGCGCTCGTAATTGGCGTGACGGTCGCGATGGTGCTCCAGGCGGGCCATCAAATCGGTGCGCAGGGGCTCGATATCGATGCTGTCGAGCGCATGGAGGCGGACCAAGAGGTCGTCCTTGGTCGAGGCCGGCGTGCTTGGCCGCGCGGCCCAGTGCCGCAGCGCTGTTCTGCCCTCGGGGGTGAGCGTATAAACCAGCTTGTTCGGCTTGCCCGTCTGCACGACCTCGCGGCCCTGGATGTAGCCGCGGTCACGCAGCTTGGAGAGCTCGCGGTAGATCTGCTGGTGGTCGGCCTTCCAGAAGAAGCCGATCGAAGAATCGAACGTCTTGGCGAGCTCGTAGCCCGTCATCGGACGTTCCGTCAGGCATGCGAGGATTGCGTCGCCGAGCGCCATGACCGGCCTCCCTTCTTAGGTCTGACCAACCTGCTTGACTTTATGCGCATCGGCGCATATGCGTCAATGTGCATATGAGGCAGCTTGCGGACGGGGCCCAAGACCCCGACTGAAAATCCAGCGGAATCAACCTTCTCGCTACTGTGCATGGGGTTGTTTTCGCATTTATGCCCTTGCCCTAGGGAGGCACCTGAGAATGACCGGCCTCGATTCCTGGTACGCCTACATGAAGTCTCACGACCGCGCCGCGCTCTGGGACCTTCTGCACCCCGATGCCGTGTTCGAAAGCCCCGTCGTGCACACCCCGCAGCGCGGGCGCGACATCACTTTCAAATACCTCTCCAGCGCCGAGAAGGTGCTCGGCGGCCCCGGCTTCACCTATGTCGGTGAATGGCGCAGCGACAATGGCGCCGTGCTCGAATTCAAGAACGTCATCGACGGCATCGAGATCAACGGTGTCGACATCATCAGCTTCGATAGCGAAGGACGCATCACCCATTTCAAGGTGATGGTGCGTCCGCTCAAGGCCATCAACATGCTGCATCGCCTGATGGCGGAGCAGCTTGCCGCCCAATCATGACACTGCCCCGAGGGTGCAGAAGCCGCTAAGCTCGCGACTGCGCCGCAGGGACTTCACGAGAATTCCACCACCTCAGAGCCCGATCACTTCAAGGCCCATGCCGGGAGAACGCCATGCCGATCTATAAAGCCCCTGTCGAAGACGTGAACTTCCTGCTCAACGACGTCTTCCAGATCGATCGCTACGACAATCTGCCGGGCTTCTCGGACGCGTCGAGCGATGTGCGCGAGGCGATCCTCGGCGAAGCTGCCAAGCTCGCCGAAGAGGTGCTGCAGCCGCTCAACCGTGTCGGCGATCTCGAAGGCTGCAAGCGCACTGAAGACGGCAGCGTCACCACGCCGAAGGGTTTTAAGGAGGCCTTCAAGCAGGTCGCCGAGGGCGGCTGGCTCGGTCTGTCGGCGCCGACGGAATATGGCGGCCAGGGCCTGCCGGTGACGTTGAGCCAGGCGGTCAACGAATTCCAGATCTCCGCCAACATGGCCTTCTCGATGTATGGCGGTCTCACCATGGGCGCGACCGCGGCATTGCTGGTGCACGGCACGCCCGAACAGAAGCAGACCTACGTGCCGAAGATGGTCGCCGGCGAATGGACCGGCACCATGAACCTGACCGAGCCGCATTGCGGCACCGATCTCGGCATGCTCCGCACCAAGGCGGTGCGCCAGGCCGACGGCAGCTTCAAGATCACCGGCACCAAGATCTTCATCTCGGCCGGGGAGCATGACCTCGCCTCCAACATCATCCACCTCGTGCTCGCCCGCATCGAGGGCGCGCCCGCCGGCATCAAGGGCGTGTCGCTGTTCGTGGTGCCGAAATTCCTGGTGAACGCCGATGGTTCGGTCGGGCAGCGCAATGGCGTGGTCTGCGGCTCGATCGAGCACAAGATGGGCATTCACGGCAATTCCACCTGTGTGATGAACTACGACAACGCCACCGGCTGGCTGATCGGCGAAGAGAACAAGGGCATGCAGGGCATGTTCGTGATGATGAACGAGGCTAGGCTCGGCGTCGCCGTGCAGGGCCTCGCGCAGTCCGAGGTCGCCTATCAGAACGCGGTCGCCTATGCCCGCGAGCGCATCCAGGGTCGCGCACTCACCGGCGCCAAGGCGCCGGACAAGCAAGCCGACCCGATCATCGTGCATCCCGACGTGCGCCGCACGCTGCTCTCGATTCGCGCCTTCAACGAGGCCGCGCGCGCCTTCGTGATCTGGACCGCGCTGAAGAGCGACGTCGCCCATCGCTCCGAGGATCCCAAGGATCGCCAGGCTGCCGACGACCACATGGGCCTGATGACCCCGGTGCTGAAGGGTTTTCTCACCGATTACGGCTTCGCCAACGCGGTGCAGGCGCAGCAGATGTATGGCGGCCACGGCTACATCGCCGAGCAGGGCATGGAGCAGTTCGTGCGCGATGCGCGTATTGCGATGATTTATGAAGGCGCCAACGGCATCCAGGCGCTCGACCTCGTCGGCCGCAAGCTGCCCCGCGACGGCGGCCGCGCCATCATGGCCTTCTTCGGCGAGGTCATGGCTTTCGCCAAGGAGAACGGCGGCGACGAGGCGCTAAAACCGTTCATCACCCCGCTCTCGACCTCGCTCGGCCATCTCCAGCAGGCCACCACTTGGCTGATGCAGAACGCGATGGCGAAGCCGGACAATGCCGGCGCTGCCGCAACCGATTACCTGCATCTCTTCGGCTTCGTCGCGCTTGGCTACATGTGGGCGAAGATGGCCAAGGTGACGCAGGCGAAGATTGCCGAGAGCGGGGCGACGCCCTATCTCTCGACCAAGCTCGTCACCGGCCGCTTCTTCATGGAGCGGATGCTGCCGGAGACCGCCGCCAATCTCGCGCGCATCCAGGCCGGCTGCGCCACCATCATGGAATTGCCGGCGGAAGCATTCTGAGCCTGCTACCGCTGCCCGCTCCCAATCGTTCTCGAAACATCACATCAGGAGGGCGTCATGCCTGAGGCTTTCATCTACGACCACGTTCGCACCCCGCGCGGCCGCGGCAAGGCGGACGGCGCGCTGCACGAAGTCACGGCGCTTGCGCTCGCCACCGTGCCGCTGAAGGCGCTGAAGGACCGCAACAACCTGCCCAAGGATTCCGTCGATGACGTCGTGCTCGGCGTGGTCGATCCCGTCGGCGAAGCGGGATCCGACATCGCGCGCTTTGCTGCGCTCAAGGCCGGTCTCGGCGAAGCCGTGCCTGGCGTGCAGATCAGCCGCTTCTGTGCCTCAGGTCTCGACGCCGTGAACTTTGCCGCCGCGCAGGTGATGAGCGGCCAGCATGAGCTGGTGATCGGCGGCGGCGCCGAATCCATGAGCCGCGTCGGTATCGGCGCCTCCGGCGGCGCCTGGCCGATGGATCCCTCGATGGCGGTGCCGGCCTACTTCATGCCGCAGGGCGTTTCGGCCGATCTGATCGCCACCAAATACGGCTTCTCGCGTGACGACGTCGACGCCTACGCGGTGCAGAGCCAGCAGCGCGCGGGGAAGGCCTGGGACGAGGGCCGCTTCAACAAGTCGGTGGTGCCGGTCAAGGACATTAACGGCCTCACCATCCTCGCCAAGGACGAGCACATGCGTCCCTCGACGACGATGCAGTCGCTGGCGCAGCTGCAGCCGTCGTTCACGATGATGGCGCAGATGGGCGGCTTCGACGGCGTCGCGCTGCAGTCGCACCCCGAGATCGAGCGTGTCAACTACGTGCACCACGCCGGCAACTCCTCGGGCATCGTCGACGGCGCCGGCGCCGTGCTGCTCGGCAGCAAGGAAGCGGGTGCGAAATACGGCATGAAGCCGCGTGCAAAAATCCGCGCCTTCGCCAATATCGGCTCGGAGCCGGCGATGATGCTGACCGGTCCGGTCGACGTCACGGAGAAGCTCTTTGCGCGTTCCGGCATGAAGAAGTCGGACATCGATCTGTTCGAGCTCAACGAGGCCTTCGCCTCGGTCGTGCTGCGCTACATCCAGGCCTTCGACATCGACAATGCCAAGATCAACGTCAACGGCGGTGCGATCGCGCTCGGCCATCCGCTCGGGGCGACCGGCGCGATGATCCTCGGCACCGCGCTCGACGAGCTCGAGCGCACCAATAAGTCCACCGCCCTTGTGACGCTGTGCATCGGCGGCGGCATGGGCACCGCAACCATCATCGAGCGGGTGTAACGAGCTGCCGTAGGGTGGGCAAAGCGAAGCGTGCCCACCACTGCTGTCTCCGCGAACGATGGTGGGCACGGCGCAAGAGCGCCTTTGCCCACCCTACGAGACCTTAAGTCAACCGCCGCGCCTGGCATCGGCTGCGGCACCGAGGAGCAACCAACATGTCGTACAAGAACTTTAAGGTTGAGACCGATTCCGACGGCATCGTGCTCGTCACCTGGGACATCCCGGGCCGTTCGATGAACGTGCTCGACGAGACCTCGACCAGCGAGCTCGACGCGATCGTCAAGGCGACCACGGCTGACGCCGCGGTGAAGGGCGTCGTCATCACCTCGGCGAAAGAAGCGTTCTGCGCCGGCGCCGACCTGTCGATGCTCGAAGGCATGAACCAGGCTTATGCCAAGGTGTTCAAGGAGCAGGGCGAGACCGCGGCGAACCAGATGCTGTTCGACCAGAGCCGCCGCTTCTCGCAGGTGCTGCGCTCGATCGAGACCTCCGGCAAGCCGTGGGCGGCGGCGATCAACGGCCTCGCGCTCGGCGGCGGTTTCGAGATCACGCTGTGCTGCCACTATCGCGTTGCCGCGGAGAATCCCAAGACCCGCCTCGGCCTGCCCGAGGTCAAGGTCGGCCTGTTCCCCGGCGCCGGCGGCACGCAACGCGTGCCGCGTCTGGTGCCGCCGCAGGACGCGATGACGATCCTGCTCAAGGGTGATCCGGTCACGATCGAGAAGGCGAAGGCGCTGAACCTGATCCACGCCATCGTTCCCGCGGCCGAGCTCATCAAGGCGGCCAAGGACTGGATCAAGGGCGGCGGCAAGGCCGTCGCGCCCTGGGATGAGAAGGGTTTCAAGCTCCCCGGCGGCCCGGTGTTCTCCAAGGCCGGCATGATGATGTTCCCTGCTGGCAACGCGATCTATCGCCGCGAGACCTACGACAATTATCCGGCCGCGCGCGCGATCATGAGCTGCGTCTATGAAGGCCTCCAGCTGCCGATCGACGCCGCGCTTCGCGTGGAGTCCCGCTATTTCACGTCGGTGCTGCGCTCGAAGGAAGCGGCCGCAATGATCCGCAGCCTGTTCCTCTCGATGCAGGAATTGAACAAGGGCGCTCGCCGTCCGAAGGACGTGCCGCCCACCAAGGTGAAGAAGATCGCCGTGATCGGCGCTGGCTTCATGGGCGCGAGCGTCGGCTACGTGTCGGCCCGCGCCGGCCTCGACGTGGTCCTGATCGACCGCGACCAGGAGAGCGCTGACAAGGGCAAGGCGCATGCGCAGAAGGTGATCGAGGAGCAGATCAAGAAAGGCCGCGCCAAGCCTGGTGATGCCGAAGCTCTGCTCGCGCGCATCACGGCGACGGCGGACTATGCCGCGCTGAAGGACATCGACCTCGTCATCGAGGCCGTGTTCGAGGACCGCAAGGTCAAGGCGGAGACCTTTGCCAAGGCGCAGGAATACCTGAAGCCCGACGTGATCTTTGCGTCCAACACCTCGACGCTGCCGATCACCTCGCTGGCCGAGAGCTTCAAGGACCAGGGCAAGTTCGTCGGCATCCACTTCTTCTCGCCGGTCGAGAAGATGATGCTGGTCGAGATCATCCTCGGCAAGAACACCGGCGACGTCGCCCTGGCGACCGCGCTCGATTACGTCCGGCAGATCGGCAAGACGCCGATCGTCGTCAATGACAGCCGCGGCTTCTTCGCCAACCGCTGCGTCGGCCGCTATGTCGCCGAAGGCAACGAGATGTTCCTCGAAGGCGTGCCGCCGGCGATGATCGAGAACTGCGCCAAGATGGCCGGCATGCCGGTCGGCCCGCTCTCGCTGTCGGACGAAGTCGCACTCGACCTCGGCCTCAAGATCATGAAGGCGACGGAAGCCGATCTCGGCCCCAACGCCATCAACCCCGACCAGAAGAAGCTGATGGTCGAGATGGTCGAGAAGCAGGGCCGGCTCGGCCGCAAGAACAGCAAGGGCTTCTACGACTATCCCGAGAAGGGCAAAGGTCAGAAGAGCCTGTGGCCGGGCCTCTCCGCGCTGCAGCCGAAGCAGCTCGACCCTGATACGCTCGACGTCGAGGAGCTGAAGCAGCGCTTCCTGGTGGTGCAGGCGGTGGAAGCCGCACGCACGGTGGAGGACCACGTCATCACCGATCCGCGCGAGGCCGATGTCGGCTCGATCCTCGGCTTCGGCTTCGCGCCGTTCACCGGCGGTACGCTGTCCTACATCGACTTCATGGGCACGAAGAAGTTCGTCGAGCTCTGCCACAAGTTAGAGGCCAAATACGGCTCGCGCTTCACCCCGCCGAAGTTGCTTGAAGAGATGGCGGCGAAGGGCGAAACCTTCTACGGCCGCTTCGCGCCGAAGAAGACGGCGGCCTAAGAGAACCTGTAGCCCGGATGGAGCGAAAGCGAAATCCGGGACAGCATCTCCGCGGATGCAGTTACCCCGGATTGCGCTTTGCTCCATCCGGGCTACGCAGAAACACAGGGCCGGATCATCGATCCGGCCTTTTTTATTTTCCGTCATCGGGCGGCGAGAATGCGCGGCCCTCCTCAAATCCCACCCACGCTCGCTCTGCACTGGCACCGCTCTTGCTAACGAATCCACCGGATGACCATTAGCATTGAAGGTGTCCCGCAATGATCCCGACGGTGTCTCAAGACAGCGCAGCCGGCGTTGCGATAAGACACGCGCCCCTTTTTCTGGTGGGTCGGCCGTGGCCGCTCCGCAGGCTTCTCCGGCGGCGCAGAAAAATCCCCTCGTGGGTCGGCCTGGCCCTACTCGTTCTCTTCTTCGATATGGCGATGGCTATGCTTGCCTGGTTCGCCGTCGATCTCGTCCTGCATTGAGAGCTTCCCTCTGTGCAGGTGGAACGTCGCCGCCAGATAGGCAAGCTGGCCGGCAATAAGACAGCCGACGACGATCGGAATGCCGGTCCAAAATCCGAAGCCTGAAGTCTGAAGGACGGTTGCGGCAAGGATCGCGGTCGCCGGCGAGACCACCGACAAAGCCCAGACCCGGAAGAATAGCCCCGTCGCCAATCCAGTGATTGCGCTCGCGAGCAAGAGAAGGAGTACGGTTGTCACGCGAGCTTCCCAGTTCGGGGGCCCGCATCGCGGGCCCTAGCTGAAGTAGAGCCAACCGGATTGCTCTCACAAGGATGGTGACCTACGCCGAGCACGCAAGGCGGAGTTATTGTTAACTCCGACAATGCTCGTAAAATTGATATCAAGACATCTCGAACCTCCGGGTTTCCCCGAGCGGTTCAAGCAAAAGAGCCGGATCATCGATCCGGCTCTTTATCATCTCATCTGGTGTGGTCTGGCCTTAGGCTGCCTGGACCAACCCTTCCTTCTTCAGCGCTTCCTGCACCTGCGGCCGCGCCGCAACGCGGGCCTTGTAGGCGGTCAGATTGGGCATCGCGGAGAGGTCGAACTTCATCCGGTCGCCCCAGGTCAGCATCGTGAAGAGATAGCCGTCGGCAACCGTGAACTGCTTGCCCATGAGGTAGTCGCGGCCGGCGAGCTGGCTGTCGATATATTTCAGCTTGCCCATGACGCGATCCCTGAAGAAGGCCTTGGCCTCGTCGTTCAGCGCCGGGGCGAACAGCGGGCCAAAGCTCTTGTGCACCTCCGAGGTGAGGAAGTTGAGCCATTCGAGCAGCTTGTAGCGCTCGGAACTGTCGCGGGCGGGGGCCAGCGCTTTGCTTGATGCCTGATCGGCGATCATCTGGACAATCACGGGGCCTTCGGTCACGATCTCACCGCTATCGAGGCCCAGCGCAGGAACCTGGCCCTTGGGGTTCAGCTTCAGATAATCCTCGCCATTTTCGAGCTTCTTGGCCCGGATATCGACCTTGACCAGCTCATAGGGCAGGCCGGCTTCCAGGAGCGCGATGTGGGGGGACAGGGAGCAGGCGCCGGGCGAATAGTACAGTTTCATGGAATTTCCTTCTCGTGACGCTTGGTGGGGGCGAAAGAACGACTACATGCGCTTGCATGAAATAGTCAAGATTGATGCAGGTGCATCGAGTGAGGTAAAGAGCGGGCGACGAGTTTGAGCGCGACCATGAAACGCAAACCATCGACCGAGGCAACTTCGGCCTGGATCCGCCTGATGCGGGTGCAGAGCCGCGTGCTCGACTGCGTCGAGCAGGACCTGAAGAAGGCGGGGTTCCCGCCGCTCGCCTGGTATGACGCGCTGCTCGAATTGTCCCGCGCCCCCGCTGGCGAGCTGCGGCCGGTGGAGCTCGAACGCCAGATGCTGATCCCGCAATACTCGACCTCGCGGCTGATCGACCGCCTGGTCGACGAAGGCCTCGCCTCGCGGCGCGAATGCAAGATCGACAAGCGCGGCCAGTTTGTCGAGATCACGGAAGCCGGCCGCGAGTTGCAGAAGCGGATGTGGGGCGCTTATTCGGCCGCAATCGAGAAATATGTCGGTTCGAAACTATCGGACGCCGACGCCGTCAAGCTCAGTGGTCTGCTCGATCGCCTGGGCTGCTCGTGCGGCGAGATGAAATTGCCGCCCGTCGCCAACGTCAACGAAAGCACATCGTCGCGATGATCGCGCGCCAAACCAGCACGTCCGCGCGCCCGGCGGGTTCGCGGACCCTCCCCGTCACCCGCGCGTTCGGTCGAAGCGCTTTTTGATTAGAGTTTGATATGGCGCGAGACCAGATCGATATGACGCCACTACAATCGCGCGACGAGCTCGTCGCGTGGTTCGAGGCCGGCTGCAAGGACCCATCCGAATTCCGCATGGGGACCGAGCACGAGAAGACGCCGTTCACGCTCGAAGGCCACCGTCCCGTGCCTTACGAAGGCGCGCGCGGCATTGGCGCGCTGCTCGAGGGCATGAAGCTCCTGCTCGGCTGGGAGCCGATCATGGAGAGAGGCAACATCATCGGCCTCTACGACGTCACCGGCGGCGGTGCCATCTCGCTCGAGCCCGGCGGACAGTTCGAGCTCTCCGGCGCGCCGGTCGAGAACGTGCACCAGACCCAGAGCGAGCTGATGGCGCATCTGGCGCAAGTGCGCGAGATCGCAACGCCGCTCGGCATCGGCTTCCTCGGGCTCGGCATGACACCGTCCTGGTCGCGCGCGGACATCCCGGTGATGCCCAAGGGCCGCTACAAGATCATGACCAATTATATGCCGAAGGTTGGCCAATACGGCCTCGACATGATGTATCGGACCTGCACGGTGCAGACCAATCTCGACTTCTCCTCGGAAGCCGACATGGTCAAGAAGCTGCGGGTCTCGCTCGCGCTTCAGCCGGTCGCGACCGCGCTGTTCGCCAATTCGCCGTTCACCGAAGGCAAGCCGAACGGCTTCCTCTCCTTCCGCTCCGAGATCTGGCGCGACACCGACAATGCGCGTTCGGGCATGATGCCGTGGGCGTTCGAGGACGGCATGGGGTTCGAGCGCTATGTCGACTACGCGCTCGACGTGCCCATGTATTTCGTCAAGCGCGGCGAGGACTACATCGACGTGTCGGGCTCCTCGTTCCGCGCCTTCTTCGACGGCCGCAACAACAATCTGCCCGGCGAGCGACCGACGCTGTCGGACTGGGCCAACCATCTCTCGACGATCTTTCCCGAGGTGCGGCTCAAGCGCTATCTCGAGATGCGCGGCTCCGATGGCGGCCCGTGGGGCCGGTTGCCGGCGCTGCCGGCGTTCTGGGTCGGGCTGCTCTACGACGACGTCTCGCTCGACGCCGCCTGGGAAATCGTGAAGCACTGGAGCGCGCCTGAACGTCAGGCCTTGCGCGAGACGTGCCGCGCTTCGGCTTCAAGTCGCGGATCAGGGATCGCTATCTCTTCGAGATCGCCAAGGAGTGCCTCGTCCTGGCACATGCCGGCCTGCGCCGGCGCGGCCGGATCGACCAGCTCGGCCGCGACGAGACGCGGCATCTGGAGCCGCTCGATCGCATCATCGATTCCGGCCGGACGCCGGCCGAGGAGATGCTGGACAAGTTTAATGGTCCCTGGAAGGGTTCGGTGGAACCGGCCTACGCGGAATACGCTTTCTAGACCAATAGACTAACGATCGGGAACTGAGCGTTCATCGCACGTACAGGTTTGCGGCGATCAAATGATCGGCTGAAAAAACCTGAGCGTCGTCAATAACTCGAAAGCTGTTCCGATGGGGAAGGGTCGCCTGTCCGGGGGCGTCATCGCAAGCGTCGTGGCATGCGCCGCGCTGCTTTCGCTCGTGTTTGCGAGCGTGCCGGCGCCCGCGCAGACGGCGTTCGACCGCCCGGGAGGCGACTATTTCAACACGCCGGTCACCTCGGGCGATCCCGAGGACTGTGCGCTGCTGTGCGAGCGTGACCGCCGCTGCCGCTCCTGGAGCTTCAACTATCCCGATGTCGAAGGCGGCTCAGCGGTGTGCTGGCTCAAGAACACGGTGCCGGCGCGGGTGCCGGGCAATTGCTGCATCTCCGGCGTCCGCGGAGCCGGCGTGATCGAGCCGCGCATCGAGGGCGTGGAAACCTCGATCGATCGTCCGGGCGGAGACCTGCGCAATTTCGAGCTCAAGGTTGGCGAAGGCGAGGAGGCCTGCAAGGCGGCCTGCACTGCCGACAACAAATGCCGCGCCTTCACCTATGCCCGCCCCGGCTACACCGGGCGCGAGGCACGCTGCTTCCTGAAGAAAGAAATCAAGCCGCCGCGGCGGAAGGCGGGGTTCACATCGGGCGTGGTGCGATAGTTCTATGCCCCGGACGCAGTAGCCGTAGGGTGGGCAAAGGCGCGAAGCGCCGTGCCCACCATCTTTCCCGCCGGCGCGGGGTTGGTGGGCACACTTCGCTTTGCCCACCCTACGGCACCTCACTCCGCCGCAATTACCGTAAGCTCTGGCCACAGCGCCTTCCATCGCGCGACCTTCGCCTCGTAATTGGCGGCGGAAAAATTCAGCGCCCGATTGGGCCGCACGATCAGCCTCGCGACGTCGTCGAATCCGTGCGGCGCATAGACCTCGAAATTCCCGTCGGCCGGCCGGATGCCGAGCTGCGTATTCTCCGTCAGGAAGCGGTCGATGCCGTCGGTCGAGCGCATCAAGGGCGGATAGGGCAGGCCATGCTTGTCGGGGTACCACAGATGCACACGCGCCTGGTTGCGAATCTCGACCTTGGCGGCGAGATGCGCGAGCCGCGCATTCAGCTTGCGGATCACCGCGTCCTCCGCCTCCCATGAGGTGTCGGGGTCGAAATAGAACACGTCGTAATCGGCGATACCGTGATCGATCGGGCGGCCCGTGAGCACGTCCCACACCGACTGCACCAGACAACCTGCGACCAGCCACGCATCCGTCAGCGCGAGTCGACCGAGCTCATCGACGATCGCGGCGTTGATGGGGTTTTGCAGAGCGAGAGCGAGGAATTCGTCTTTGCTCATGGCAGACCGTAGGAATCGTAGCGTGGGCAAAGGCGCGCTCTTCGCGCGTCGTGCCCACCATCTCTCCACGTTGCGACAGAAGTGGTGGGCACGCGTCCGCTTTGCCCACCCTACGATCTACGCTTTAGTCAATGCACGGCGGTGAAGAACCGCGCGAGCCTGAAGCCGGAGAGCCAGGTCCACACCGGTTGGCCGCGGATGCCGAGATCCCAGGAGCCGAGCACGGCGTCCGCGCGGCCGACCAGATTGTCGATCGGCAACAAGCCCACGCCGCCGGAGCGCAGCGGCACGCGGCTGTCGGCGGAGTTGTCGCGGTTGTCGCCGAGCACGAACAGATGGTCTGCTGGCACCGTCACTTCCGGCGTGTTGTCGAGCGGGCCGTTGTCGCGCATCTTGAAGATCAGGTGCGACACGCCGTTCGGCAGCGTCTCGATATAGCGGTAGGCGGGCTCGCGGCCGCCATTGTCGTCCTCGGCAGCGCCAACGCCATCGGGCTTCAGCTCAGCGGGGCGGTCGTTGATGAAGAGCTGGCCCTGCCGCATCTGGATGCGATCGCCGGGCAAGCCGACGACGCGTTTGACCCAGGCCTGCGAGCGATCACCGGGCCAGCGGAACACGACGACATCGCCGCGCTTCGGCGTCTCCGCGAAGACGCGGCCGGTCTCCGGCAGGTTGATCTGGATCGGCAACGACGAGGTGCCATAGCCATAGGGGAATTTCGATGCGAGCAGCGCATCGCCGATCAAAAGCGTCGGCTCCATCGAGCCTGACGGCACGTAGAACGGTTCGGCCAGCGCGCCCTTGGCAATGAACACGGCGGCGACGATGCCGGCGAGCTGCATCAGCTGCCCGCCCCAGCCGCTGCTCTTCCGCTTGGTGGTGACAGTCACCTTTTCTTCAACGCTCATGCGCCCGTCCCACCCACCGTGATGCGTTCCATCAGAAGCGACGGCTGGCCGACGCCGACAGGCACGCCCTGGCCGTTCTTGCCGCAGGTGCCGATGCCCGTGTCGAGCGCGAGGTCGTTGCCGATCATGCGGATGCGATGCAGGTCGGTCGGCCCGTTGCCGATCAGCATGGCGCCCTTCAGGGGCGCTCCCAGCTTGCCGTTTTCGATCTTGTAGGCCTCGGTGCACTGGAACACGTACTTGCCCGAGGTGATGTCGACCTGGCCGCCGCCGAAATTCGCGGCGAACACGCCGTTCTTCACCGAGGCGAGGATCTCGGCGGGATCGCGCTCGCCCGCGAGCATGTAGGTGTTGGTCATGCGCGGCATCGGCACATGGGCGTAGCCCTGGCGGCGGCCGTTGCCGGTCGGCTTCATGTTCATCAGGCGCGCGTTCTGGCGGTCCTGCATGTAGCCGACCAGAATGCCGTCCTCGATCAGCACGGTGCGATTGGTCGGCGTGCCCTCGTCGTCGATCGAGAGCGAGCCGCGGCGCGAGGCGATGGTGCCGTCGTCGACCACGGTGACGCCCTTGGCCGCGACCTGCTGGCCCATCAGGCCGGCGAAGGCCGAGGTCTTCTTGCGGTTGAAGTCGCCCTCGAGGCCATGGCCGACCGCTTCATGCAGCATCACGCCGGGCCAGCCGGCGCCGAGCACGACGTCCATCTCGCCGGCCGGAGCCGGAATCGATTCCAGATTGACCAGCGCCTCGCGCAGCGCGCCGTCGGCAGCTTCGCGCCAGGATCTGCTCTCGATGAATTCGCCATAGCCGGCGCGACCGCCATAGCCCTTGCTGCCGCTCTCCTGGCGGTCGCCCTGGCCGGCGACGACGGAGATGTTGACGCGCACGAGCGGGCGGATGTCGCGATAGCTCTCGCCGTCCGGCCGCAGGATCTCGACGACCTGCCAGGTCGCCCCTAAGCTGACGCTGACCTGCCGCACCCGCGGATCCTTGTCGCGCAGATAGGCATCGATCTCGGCGAGCAGTTTTACTTTGGTCTCGAAGCCGGGGGCATCGAGCGGATTGTCGTCACTGTAAAGCCGCACGTTGGTATGCGCTGGCGGGGCGGCAAAACTGCCGGAGTAGCCGCCGCGCACGGCCGCGACCGCGTCCGCAGCGCGAATCAGCGCCGGTAGCGACACGTCGGAGGAATGCGCATAGCCGACCGCATCGTCCTTGACGGCGCGCAGGCCAAAGCCCTGCGAGGTGTCGTAGGTCGCCTGTTTCAGCCGCCCATTGTCGAACATCAGCGCTTCGGTCTGGCTGTATTCCAGGAACAGTTCTCCGTCGTCGGCACCGGCAAGCCCGCGCGCGACCTCGTTGCGAACCTGGTCGCGATCGAGATTGGCGCGGTCGAGCAGGGAGGTTGTGGCAGGGTTGGTCATGCGTCCGTCCATTATCGGGGGATGTGGGGCAAGATAATGGTTTCGGGCCGGTTCCGCGAGGGCGCGAAGCCTCACATTACGGAAACAATAGGATCGCAACCGCCGGTACAGCTGTCCTACGGCAGCTTGTCGTAACCCTCACCCAGCCCGTTCAGGCTGAGCGGGAAGCCGATGCCTTCTTCCGGGGTCTCGAAGATGATGAAGGTCGCGGTCTTGGCGCTGCGGAGCTGGCCCAGCAGCTTGTCGTCCATCACCACTTCCGCGACGCAGCCGTTAGGCAGGCATCTGACGAAACCGGCGCGGCCGACGTCCTGGTTGTCGAGCTTGAGGCCGAGGCCGGAGGGCAAGAGCACGCCGAGCGGGGCGACCACCCGCATCAGGCGGCTCTTCTGGTCGGCGGTCTTGAGCACGATCACGGTCAGGCCGGCATTGGAGCGGTCTTCCGCCACCACGCTCTGGATCAGCGCGCATTGCTCGGTCTGGGCGCCGGGCGGGGTGTCACAGCGGATCTGCCAGTCGCCATGGACGGAGCGCACCGCGCCCTGCGCACGGGCAAGGCCGGGCAGCGCCAGGAAGGCGACCGCCGCCAGCAGGGCGGCCAGCATCGTGAGGCCGCCAGCCTGCCTTGCCATGCATCTCGAAAGCCCCATCGGGTCGGTCCCTCTGCTCGCCTGGGTCGCTCGCACCTGACGGACTGATACGGGAAAGACGGCGTCTTGAAGGCAATTCCCAAGCAAATTCCGCGCCGCCGCGCACCACCATCGCCCGCACGAATCAGGTTCCTGCGCGGCTGTCTGCCAGTGCCTACCGCGGGCAATTCCGCTGTCAAGCCGCAGCATACCGGGAAACGGTATTTTTGTCTGATCTTACTAGGAAATATCTTGCGGGTGATGCTTGGCAGATGAGGCCCAAGACTGCATTGCGATAGATCAAGAATTATGGTTTGAGAGGCTTGATTTCGGCGTTCTAGCGATCTGGCCCCAATCCCTCTTAGAGGTATTCTTGTGCGGCGGTTTGTCAGACGGGCGGATCGAATAAGCGTTTCCCGGAAACAGGGGAATGCACGTGGGGTGATTTCGTAAGGGGAGCGCGAACGGCATGAGGATGTCGATGGGCCGGATGGGCCGGCAGTTGCTGGGATTGGCCGTGGCGGGTCTGACGCTGGCGACGGGCGGTGTGGCATTCGCCGAGCTCGGGCAACCGGCGCCGTGGGAGTGGACGCTCCAGCAATCCGGCTCGCCGGTGATGGACAACATCGTCTGGTTCCACAACTTCCTATTGGTGCTGATCACCCTGATCACGCTGTTCGTCCTGGCGCTGCTCGTGGTCGTGGTCATCAAGTTCAATGCGAGGGCCAATCCGGTGCCTTCGCGGACCACCCACCACACGCTGATCGAGGTGGTGTGGACCCTGGTTCCGGTGCTGATCCTGGTCGGCATCGCGGTGCCGTCGTTCCGCCTCCTGTTCCTCGAGCTCGATGTGCCGAAGGCGGATCTGACCGTCAAGGCGACGGGCAAGCAGTGGTACTGGTCCTATGCCTATCCTGATAACGGCAAGTTCGAGTTCGACTCGCTGATGGCCCAGGACAAGCAGCCCCGCCTGCTCGGCGTCGACAACGAGATGGTGGTGCCGGTCAACAAGGTGATTCGGGTCCAGACCACGGGCGCGGACGTCATCCACGCCTTCGCGCTGCCGGCTTTCGGCGTCAAGATCGACGCCATTCCGGGGCGGCTGAACGAGACCTGGTTCAAGGCCACCAAGACCGGCATGTATTACGGCCAGTGCTCGGAACTGTGCGGCAAGGATCATGCCTTCATGCCGATCGCGATCCGCGTGGTCAGCGACCAGGAGTTCGCCTCCTGGGTCGAGACGGCGAAGAAGAAATTTGCGAGCGGCCGCACCAGCACCTACGCCTCCGCGGCCGGCCCGACGCAGTAAGCGCCGGGCGAAGGCTCGAGGGACTGAAAGCGACATGAAGGGCGGGACCGCGTAAGGTCCGAATGGGACGCAAGGCAGGATTTGAAAATGGCAACGAGCGCAGCGGCACACGGCGATCACGCGCATCATGACGAGCACGCCCATCCGACCGGATGGCGGCGCTACGTCTATTCGACCAACCACAAGGACATCGGCACGATGTACCTGATCTTCGCGGTCATCGCCGGCGTCATCGGCGCCACGATGTCGATCGCGATCCGGGCCGAGCTGATGTATCCGGGCGTGCAGATCTTCCACGAGACGCACACCTACAACGTCTTCGTGACCAGCCACGGCCTGATCATGATCTTCTTCATGGTCATGCCCGCGATGATCGGCGGATTCGGCAACTGGTTCGTGCCGCTGATGATCGGCGCGCCCGACATGGCGTTCCCGCGCATGAACAACATCTCGTTCTGGCTGCTGCCGGCCTCCTTCGCGCTGCTGCTGATGTCGACCTTCGTCGAGGGCGAGCCGGGCGCCAACGGCGTCGGCGCCGGCTGGACCATGTATGTGCCGCTGTCGAGCTCCGGTCATCCGGGCCCGGCCGTCGACTTCGCGATCCTGTCGCTGCATCTGGCGGGCGCCTCGTCGATCCTCGGCGCCATCAACTTCATCACCACGATCTTCAACATGCGCGCGCCGGGCATGACCCTGCACAAGATGCCGCTGTTCGTGTGGTCGATCCTGGTGACGGTGTTCCTGCTGCTGTTGTCGCTGCCGGTGCTCGCCGGTGCGATCACCATGCTGCTGACCGACCGCAATTTCCACACGACGTTCTTCGCGCCCGACGGCGGCGGCGATCCCGTGCTGTTCCAGCACCTGTTCTGGTTCTTCGGCCACCCCGAGGTGTACATCCTGATCCTGCCCGGCTTTGGCATGGTCAGCCAGATCGTCTCGACCTTTTCGCGCAAGCCCGTATTCGGCTATCTCGGCATGGCCTACGCCATGGTCGCGATCGGCGGCATCGGCTTCGTAGTGTGGGCACACCACATGTACACGGTCGGCATGTCCTCGGCGACGCAGGCTTATTTCGTCGCTGCCACCATGGTCATCGCAGTCCCGACCGGCGTGAAGATCTTCTCCTGGATCGCCACGATGTGGGGCGGCTCGATCGAATTCCGCGCGCCGATGATCTGGGCCGTGGGCTTCATCTTCCTGTTCACGGTCGGCGGCGTCACCGGCGTCGTGCTGGCGAACGCGGGCGTCGACCGCGTGCTCCAGGAGACCTACTACGTCGTCGCGCACTTCCACTACGTGCTGTCGCTCGGCGCGGTGTTCGCGATCTTCGCCGGCTGGTACTACTGGTTCCCGAAGATGTCCGGCTACATGTACAATGAGTGGCTCGCCAAGCTGCACTTCTGGGTCACCTTCGTCGGCGTCAACCTGGTGTTCTTCCCGCAGCACTTCCTCGGCCTGTCGGGCATGCCGCGCCGCTACGTCGACTATCCCGACGCGTTCGCGGGCTGGAATCTGGTCTCTTCGGTCGGTTCCTACATCTCAGGCTTCGGCGTCTTGATCTTCCTCTACTGCGTGATCGACGCTTTCGCCCGCAAGGTGCCGGCGGGCGACAATCCGTGGGGTGCTGGCGCAACTACCCTGGAATGGACGCTGCCCTCGCCGCCGCCCTTCCACCAGTTCGAAGTGCTGCCCCGCGTGCAGTAAGCCATCGTCCGCGGCGCCTGTGACGGGCGCCGCGGCTGTTCACGAAGCGAGTTGATTAAGTGTCCGTCCTCGACCACAACGCCATCGACATCAATCCCCGCATCTCCGAAGCGGAGGTCGGCGATTACATCGCGCTGCTCAAGCCGCGGGTGATGTCGCTGGTGATCTTCACCGCGCTGGTCGGGATGGCGATGGCACCCGGGTATTTCCACCCCGTGCTGGCGATCACCTCGCTGCTCTGCATCGCCGTCGGTGCCGGCGCCTCCGGCGCGCTCAACATGGCGCTCGAAGGCGACATCGACGCCAAGATGTCGCGCACGGCGAACCGGCCGATCCCGCGCGGCCGCATCACCCGTCCCGAGGCGATGGCGTTCGGCATGACGCTCGCTTTCTTCTCGGTGATGACGCTCGGTATCCTCGTCAACTGGATCGCGGGCGCGCTGCTCGCCTTCACCATCTTCTTCTACGTCGTGATCTACACGATGTGTCTGAAGCGCTGGACCGCGCAGAACATCGTGATCGGCGGCGCCGCCGGCGCGCTGCCGCCGGTGGTGGCCTGGGCCGCCGTGACAGGCACGGTCGACGTCGAGCCGCTGCTGCTGTTTGCCATCATCTTCTTCTGGACGCCGCCGCACTTCTGGGCGCTGGCGCTGTTCCGCTCCGACGATTACGCCCGCGCCGGCATTCCGATGCTGCCCAATGTCGCCGGCCCCGACGCGACGCGCCTCCAGATCCTGCTCTACACCATCGTGCTGATCGGGGTCGCCGCGGCGCCCTGGGCGCTCGGCTATTTCGACGCCATCTACGGCATCGTCTCGCTGATCCTTGGTGCCGGCATGCTGGTGCTCGCCATCAACGTCTACATGCGCCGCGAGCGCAGCCAGTCGCTGCGCGCGACCCGCAAGCTGTTTGCCTTCTCCATCCTTTATCTGTTCGCGCTATTCGCGACTTTGCTGGCCGAGGTCGTGTTCCGGGCGCTTGCTCCGATGGCATGGGGCGCATGAGGCAGGGATGGCCGACAAACCCGAGCCAGATGGAATCGTCCTCACCGAGGCGCAGAAGAAGAGCCGTCGTCAGCGCTCGATCGCGATCGCGCTCGCGCTCGGCGTGCTCGTGGTGCTGTTCTTCGCCGTCACCATGGTCAAGGGACCGGCAGTTCTAGTGCGACCGATGTAGGAAAGATGGATCACGAGCCGACCATATCGGAGGACGTCAGCGCCAAGCCGGCCAAGCGCCGCGGGCTGGGTCGCGATGTGGTGGTCGCCTCGATCTGCGGCGGCGTGGTGGCGCTGATGGTGGGGGCATCCTACGCGGCGGTGCCGTTCTACAACTGGTTCTGCCGCGCCACCGGCTTCAACGGCACCACCCAGGTCGCGACCTCCGCGCCGGCGACCGGCCCGATCGCGCGAAAAATCTCGGTGCGTTTCGATTCCAACGTCGCGCCCGGCCTGCCCTGGAAATTCGAGCCCGAGCAGAGCGAGATCGAGGTCAATATCGGTCAGGTCACGACGGTCTACTACACCGTGACCAACCAGGCCGCGCGCACCACCGCGGGCCAGGCCGCCTATAACGTCGCGCCGCTGACGGTCGGGTCATACTTCCAGAAGATCAACTGCTTCTGCTTCACCGAGCAGACCATGGCGCCCGGCGAGAAACGGGAGATGCCGGTCGTGTTCTACGTCGATCCGTCGATCGCCGACGACCACGAGAATGACGGGCTGAACACGATCACGCTGTCCTACACGTTCTATCCGGTGAAGGATCCCGTGGTGAAGCCGCTGGCATCCGGCGAAGGCGACAAACGCAAGGGAAATCTCTGATCGCCGGGCTCACGACTCGGGGGTTGGACACAAGGGGATAAGTGCCTGATAGGCACGGGATTGAGGAGAGAGACCGCATATGGCAACGGCGCACACCAAGCATCACGACTATCATCTGGTCGATCCCTCTCCCTGGCCGGCGTCGGCTCGCTGTCGGCCTTCATCATGGCGGTCGGCGCGATCGCCTGGATGCACCACATGTTCTCGGCTGCGCCGATCGTGTTCGGCGTCGGCACCGTCGGCGTGCTCTACACCATGGCGAGCTGGTGGGGCGACGTGATCAAGGAAGCCCAGTACAAGGGCGACCACACCCGCGTCGTGCAGCTCCATCACCGCTACGGCATGATCCTGTTCATCGCGTCCGAGGTGATGTTCTTCGTGGCCTGGTTCTGGGCTTATTTCAACGCGGCGCTGTTCCCCGCCGACGCCGTCCATGCCACCCGCGATGCGGTGTTCGGCTGTGGCCTCGGCACCCAGGCCGGCGCCTGCTCCGTTCCCGGCACCTGGCCGCCAAAGGGCATCGAGACCTTCGATCCCTGGCATCTGCCGCTCCTGAACACGCTGATCCTGCTCACCTCCGGCACCACCGTGACCTGGGCGCACCACGCGCTGCTCGAGAACGATCGTCAGGGCCTGAAATACGGCCTGATCCTCACCGTCGTGCTGGGTGCGCTCTTCACCTGCGTGCAGGCCTATGAGTACAGCCACGCGGCGTTCTCGTTCGGCGGCAACGTCTACGGTGCGACCTTCTTCATGGCGACCGGCTTCCACGGCTTCCACGTGCTGGTCGGCACCATCTTCCTGCTGGTCTGCCTGATCCGCGCCTATGCCGGCCACTTCACGCCGAAGCAGCATCTCGGCTTCGAGTTCGCCGCGTGGTACTGGCACTTCGTCGACGTGGTCTGGCTGTTCCTGTTCCTCTGCATCTATGTCTGGGGACAGGGCGCCGAGACCATGGCCCACGGTGCTCACTGAGCCGGTGAGGCAGATGATCAGAAGGGGCGGCCGCTGGGCCGCCCTTTCGCTTTCCGGCCGCCGGAAGCTTCGGCGGAAACTGTGATAGAGTTTGCCATCATGAACGACACCGCCGGCCCATCCGAGTCTGAAACCACCGTCCTGCAAAGCGCGCTGCGTGGGCTCGCCTGCAAATGTCCGCGCTGCGGCCAGGGCAAGCTCTATGCGGGCTTCCTGACGCTCGCGCCTCGCTGCGACCGCTGCGGGCTCGACTACGCTTTCATCGATAGCGGTGATGGTCCGGCGATCTTCATCATCATGCTGGCCGGAGCGATCGTGGTCGGCTGCGCGCTTGTCGTCGAGGTCAAGTATCAGCCGCCCTTCTGGCTGCATGCGGTGCTCTGGCTGCCGCTGATCCTCGCCACCACGCTATTGCCGCTGCGCGCGATGAAGTCGCTGCTGATCGCGCTGCAATTCCACCACAAGGCGGCGCCGGGCCGGCTCATCGACCGCGCGAAATGAACGGGAGTGTGCGCAAGCCTCGCGTGGCCGGCTTTGCGCTGTTCACGTTGCTCCTGACGGCCGTCTTCGTCGCACTCGGCATCTGGCAATTGCAGCGCCGGACAGCCAAGCACGAGCTGATCGCCGCTCTCACCGAACGGCTTGCAGCCGCGCCGGTCGCGCTGCCGGCGCCCGCGCAATGGGCTGCGCTCAATCCCGCGCGCGACGAATTTCGCCGCGTCAGCTTCACCGCAATCTACGCAGCCCTGCCCGATGCGATGGTCTATTCATCCGGCTCGGCCGTGCGCAAGGACGCCGCCGGCCCCGGCACCTGGGCGTTCCTGCCGGCGCGGCTTCCGAGCGGCGAGATGGTCGTGATCGATGCCGGCTTCGTGGAGAACACGATGCAGGATCGCAGCGTCGAGGATCGCGCGGTGAGGCAGCTCGTCACGGGTCAGCCGGTCGTGCTCACCGGCTACCTCCGGTTCCCGGAACCAGCAGGCTGGCTGACACCGGCGGAGAACCGCGACAAGCGGCTCTGGTTCGTGCGCGATCATCGGGGAATCGCGAGCGCGCTCGGCTGGGGGACGGTCGCGCCGTTTTATGTCGACCTCGAGCAGCCGATGCCCGAGAACGGCATTCCACGTCCCGGTCCGCTCGACCTGCATTTGAAAGACGATCACCTGCAATACGCCATCACTTGGTTCACGCTCGCAGGCGCCCTGTTGATCGCTTTTGCGGTGTGGGCGAAGGGGCGGCGGCCGAGCTGAATTTGTCCGTAGATCCACGAGGGAACCCGGTATCGCCCGGGCTTTACCGTTCAGCGCATATTCACGAGTGTAGCCCTAAGCGGCCAGTGCTTGTCTGCGGCAGAGGATTGCAGCGTGAGTGATTTCGATCAGATGGGAATTGTCGTCGATTGGGTGGACGCCTGTCGGAAGGGCGACCTCACGTCGCTGCTCGATCTCTATGCCGACGACGCCCAGCTCGAGTGCATGTGCAACGGCATGCACCGATATTGCGGCCGGAGCGAGCTCGAAGCCTATTGGCAGCCGCGCCTCAGCGCCTTCGCGTCAGTGGGTTTCGGACTGGAGGAGATCCATCCCGCGCCGCATGGCGTCGAACTCGAATATTCCGTCGCCGGCGCGCTGCACATTCATGCTTCGTTTCGCTTCAGCCCCGAAGGCAAGATCCGCAGCACGCTGTGCGCGCCGGCGCGGCAGAGCGCGCATGCCGGTTGCGCGTGCTAGCCTGATGATGGCGCATCCCGCGTCGTCTCGACCGGAAGACGGCAGCGTACATAGGTTCGGTCATCCGCGCGCAGCAGTGACAGCGATCCGCTGAGCGCGCGCACGCGCTCATGCATGCCGGTCAGGCCCCGGCCGAAGACGTTGCCGGCGGGAAAGCCACCGCCATCGTCGGAGATCTCGATGAGGAGCGTCTCGCCTGCGACGGTCGCCTGCACATGGGCATTGCCGGCTTTGGCATGGCGTAGCACGTTGGTGAGTGCCTCCTGGATCACGCGATAGACGGTCTGGGCCAGCGGTCCGTCGATCCCGTTGAGACCGGGATCGATCGTGGCCGTCAGGCCGATATGCGGTGACTGCTTGCGAAAGTTTTGCAGCAGTGTCTGCACGCTGGTCGCGAGGCCCAGTTCCTCGATATAGAGCGGTCGCAGCCGGTCGAGAATACGGCGGTTGGTCTGCTGGAGCGCCTCGACCGATTGCAGCACATCCTGCGCCGAATTGCCGAGATTTCCTGCAGGTGAAGATGCCTCGATCAAGGCGATCGTCCCGGCGCGGATGCTGAACAACAGCGGCCCGAGTTCGTCATGCATCTCGCGGGCGAGATCGCGCCGCTCGTCATCCTGGAGCGACACCAGGCGGTGCAAGAGGTCGCGATTGTCCGCGCTCAATTGCGCCAGCGTTGCGGCCAGCGCGTTGGCCTCCTCGCAGCTCTGCCGGATCTCCGACGGACCGGCGACGGGAATCGGCGTTGCGTAGTCGCCGCGCCGTATCCGCGTGAGCCCCTCGCCGAGATTTCGCAGGGGCCGCAGCGCCGATCCCGCGAAGACATAGGCGATGGTGCCCGTGAGCACCGTGAGCGCCAGGACGAGGCAGATCAGCGCGAGAAAGCCGATCCATTTCTCGAACAAGTCGGCCGACAGGTCCGGGAGGAAGACGAGATCTCCTACACGCCTGCCGTCGATGATCACCGGGGACGCCGCGTCCGTCTCCGGGATGACAAGCAGCTCGATGAACCATTGCGGCACGCCATGCAGGTTGCGCAGGCCGCCTTTCGGGGAGGGCGCGGGACCCTCCTCGGCGGCGCGGAATTGGATATCGGAGGAGGTACCCAATGAATGGACAAAGGCATCGAGTGTCTGCCGTGGATTGTCCGACGCGCGCAGGGTGTTGTTGAGCGCGGTGGCGATTGCCCGGGGCAAACGCTGGCGCGGCTCATTCTCCTCAGCGAGCTGGCCCCCTGCGAAGGTCTGAAGCAGCATGCCGCCCAGGACCAGTGCCGCGAGAAGGCTCGCGCCGAGCGGAAGAAACAATTGCGTCCGGAATGAGAGCCGTTGCCACATTAGGTCAATTCTAACGTGTTTTGGTGGGAATCTCTCTTTCCATTTGTTCCCGCCGGTCTATGAGTCGAAAAACAAGAGAGCGCGCGATGCAAGATACCGCCAGACCGGCGACCAGGGTCCTGATCGTCGACGACCATCCCGTGGTGCTGTCCGGTTGTCGCACCCTGTTCGCCTCCGACCACTCGATCCGTATCGACGAGGCGACCGACGCCAAATCCGGGCATCGCGCCTATGTCAGCAAGCGTCCCGACGTCACCGTAATCGACATCAGCCTGCCTGATGTCTCCGGATTCGAGCTGATGCGACGCATCCGCAAGGACGATCCGGGCGCCAAGATCATCATGTTCAGCATGAATGACGATCCGGCCTTCGTGGTCCGGGCGGTCGAGCTTGGGGCGCAGGGCTATGTCTCCAAGGGTGACGATCCCAGGATCCTGCTGAAAGCGGTGCGCAAGGTGGTCGCCGGCGACAATTTCATCTCGCCGCAGCTTGCGGAAGCCGTGACGTTTTCAGGCGCGGCGATCAAGGCCAATCCAGCCTCGCAGATGACGCCGCGCGAGCTCGAGATTCTCCGCCTGCTCGGACGCGGCGACAAAATCGTCGAGGTGGCCGAGGCGCTCGGCATCTCCTACAAGACCGTCGCGAACACCACGTCCCTACTCAAGCAGAAGCTCGGGGCCAAGAACCATTCCGATCTGATCCGGATCGCAGTGGAAATCGGGATGAATTGATCTCCCGCCAACGACCGAACCGGCTGCTCCAGGATGCAGCGGTTCGGTCGACGGATCGGTGTCGCCATCGGTCGGGCAATGCATGGGCACAATGGCCGGCACCCTCCGCCGACCCAATCGGTCGCCACGGCATTGGTTCCTCAGGCAGGTCGTAGGTTCGGGAAAGAATGGCAATATGGAGCAAGTTGTTGCTCCAATCCGCGATAGAATGCCCTGAGCGCGCCGGGAAAAACAGGAACATCTTCCGTCGCGTGCCGTTTTGGCTCTTGACGATTTGACGACAGCTGACGAAAGCTTGGGCGAACAGTTTTAGCGGGTCAGGGGACCCGACGAGGCAAACCGGTCTGCACACAACGACAGACCTTCCAAGAGAAGGGCTGCGGCAACGCCGCAGCCCTTTTTCATTGAGCAACGGGAGCGACCGGAAGCGGTTTCCCGATGCCGCAAAACACTTTATGGTGGCCCAAAGCCTCTGGCTGTTAACAAGTAGTTTCGTAAAATCAAAGGCTTACGAGCGAGCTCAGGCTCGGTCGGCCTTTGGAGGGCAGTTTGACTCGTTATATCTCGACCCGGGGCGAGGCCCCCGAACTCGGCTTCTGTGACGTGATGCTGACCGGGCTCGCCCGCGATGGCGGCCTGTATGTGCCGGCCAGTTGGCCGCAGCTTTCGGCGCAGACGATCGCCAGCTTCTTCGGCCGTCCCTATTGGGAGGTCGCGGTCGACGTGATTCGCCCCTTCGCCGGCGGCGAGATCACGGACGCCGAGCTTGGCCGTATGGCCAACGAGGCCTACGCCACCTTCCGCCATCCCGCGGTGGTCCCGCTGCGCCAGATGTCGCCGCATCAGTTCGTGCTGGAGCTGTTCCACGGCCCGACGCTTGCCTTCAAGGACGTGGCGATGCAGCTGATCTCGCGGCTGATGGACCATGTGCTCGCCAAGCGCGGCCAGCGTACCACCATCGTGGTTGCGACCTCCGGCGATACCGGCGGCGCCGCGGTCGAAGCCTTTGCGGGTCTGGAGAATGTCGACCTCATCGTGCTGTTCCCGCACGGCCGCATCTCAGAGGTCCAGCAGCGGATGATGACGACGACGGGTGCGGCCAATGTGCACGCGCTCGCCGTCGAAGGCACCTTCGACGACTGCCAGGCGCTCGTGAAGGGGATGTTCAACAACCATCGCTTCCGCGATGCGACCTCGCTGTCCGGCGTCAACTCGATCAACTGGGCGCGTATCGTTGCCCAGGTGGTCTACTATTTCACCTCGGCCGTCGCCGTCGGTGCACCGGCGCGCGCGGTGGATTTCGTCGTGCCGACCGGCAATTTCGGCGACATCTTTGCCGGCTACGTCGCCAAGCGCATGGGCCTGCCGGTGCGCACGCTGCGCATCGCCGCCAACGTCAACGACATCCTGGCCCGCACGCTCAAGACCGGGATCTACGAGGTGCGCGAGGTGCACGCCACGGCGTCGCCGTCGATGGACATCCAGATCTCCTCGAATTTCGAGCGGCTGCTGTTCGAGGCCGGCCGGCGCGACGCGGCCGGTGTGCGTCGCCTGATGGATTCTCTGAAGCAGTCCGGGCGCTTCGTGCTGCCCGATGCGACGCTGGCCGCGATCCGCGGGGAGTTCGACGCAGGCCGCGCCGACGAGACCGAAACCGCGGCTGCGATCCGCGCCGCCTGGCGCGAGGCGGGCGAGCTGGTCGATCCGCATACCGCAGTGGCGCTCGCGGTCGCCGACCGCGACACCACCGACACGACGGTCCCGAGCATCGTGCTCTCCACGGCCCATCCAGCCAAATTCCCCGACGCGGTCGAGGCGGCCTGCGGCCAGCGGCCGCAATTGCCCGCCTGGCTCGACGGATTGATGACCAAATCCGAGCACATGAAGGTGATGAAGAACGATCAGGCCGAGGTCGAGCGGTTCGTGCTGTCGGTCAGCCGCGCCGCAAAGCAGGGAGTTGCCGGATGAGCGTCGAGATTTCCAAGCTTGCCTCCGGCCTGACCGTCGTCACCGACAAGATGCCCCATCTCGAGACTGCGGCGCTCGGCGTCTGGGCCGGCGTCGGCGGGCGCGACGAGAAGCCGAACGAGCACGGCATCTCGCATCTTCTGGAGCACATGGCGTTCAAGGGCACGACCAAGCGCTCCTCGCGCGAGATCGTCGAGGAGATCGAAGCGGTCGGCGGCGATCTCAATGCCGGCACCTCGACCGAGACCACGTCCTATTACGCCCGGGTGCTGAAGGCCGACGTGCCGCTCGCGCTCGACGTGCTCGCCGACATCCTCGCCAATCCCGCTTTCGAGCCGGACGAGCTGGAGCGCGAGAAGAACGTCATCGTGCAGGAGATCGGGGCTGCGCAGGACACACCCGACGACGTCGTGTTCGAGCATCTGAACGAGCTCTGCTATCCCGACCAGCCGATGGGCCGTTCGCTGCTCGGCACCGCCAAGACGCTGCGCGGCTTCAACCGCGACATGCTCCGCGGCTATCTGTCGACGCATTATCGCGGGCCCGACATGGTGGTGGCCGCTGCCGGCGCGGTCGATCACAAGCAGGTTGTCGCCGAGGTCGAGAAGCGTTTCGCGAGCTTTGAAGCGACGCCGGGACCGAAGCCGCAATCCGCCCAGTTCGGCCAGGGCGGCGCCAAAGTGGTGCACCGCGAGCTCGAGCAGGCGCATCTGACGCTGGCGCTCGAGGGGGTGCCGCAGACCGATCCGTCGCTGTTTTCGCTCCAGGTCTTCACCAACATTCTCGGCGGCGGGATGTCGTCGCGGCTGTTCCAGGAGGTGCGCGAGAAGCGCGGCCTCTGCTACTCCATCTACACCTTCCACGCGCCCTACACCGACACCGGCTTCTTCGGCCTCTACACCGGCACCGATCCCGCCGACGCGCCGGAGATGATGGAGGTCGTGGTCGACATCATGAATGATTCGGTGGAAACCCTGACCGAGGCCGAGATCGCGCGGGCCAAGGCGCAGATGAAGGCGGGCCTGTTGATGGCGCTGGAGAGCTGCTCGTCCCGTGCCGAGCAGCTCGCCCGGCATGTGCTGGCCTATGGCCGGCCGCAGACGGTGCAGGAGCTGGTGGCCCGAATCGACGCCGTCAGCGTCGAATCGACCCGGGATGCCGCGCGTGCGCTGCTTTCGCGCAGCCGCCCTGCGGTCGTCGCATTGGGCAGCGGCAGGGGGCTGGACACGGCGGTGTCTTTTGCGGAAGGATTGACCCGGGCGCGCGCCAAGGCTCGGCTGCATTAGGAGCCGCGCAGGGGCGCCGCCCCCGGAAGCATCACCATGGCCCTCTTTCGCCTGCCATCCAGTGGACCCGCCGCACTCGCGCCGCGCGGCAACGGGTTGCTGCTGCGCGCTCCGCAGATGTCGGATTTCCTGCAATGGGCTCACTTGCGCGAAAGCAGCCGCGACTACCTCACTCCCTGGGAGCCGATCTGGCCCTCGGACGACCTCACCCGGTCCGGCTTCCGCCGCCGTCTGCGCCGCTATTCAGAGGACATCGCCGCGGATCGTTCCTATCCCTTTCTGATCTTTCGCGAGCTCGACGGCGCCATGGTCGGCGGCATCACGCTGGCCAATGTCCGGCGCGGCATCGTACAGGCCGGCACCATCGGCTACTGGATTGGGCAGCCCTACGCCCATCGCGGCTACATGACCGCGGCACTGCGGGTGCTGCTGCCGACGCTGTTCGGCGAGCTCAACCTGCACCGGGTCGAGGCCGCCTGCATCCCCACCAATGCGCCGTCGATCCGGGTGCTGGAGAAGTGCGGCTTCTCCCGCGAGGGGCTGGCGCGCCGCTATCTCTGCATCAACGGGATCTGGCAGGATCACCTGCTGTTCGGCCTGCTGCATGAGGATTTTCGCGGCTGAGCCGCCACCTCCTGCGGCCAAAGTCTTGATCGTCCCGCCTTGCTTGCTGCCGTAATTTACCTGCCTTGGGTTCGCCGATTTTGGCGATATAACGGCGCGGGCCGGCCTGCGATCGGCCGGAATGCTGTCATGGAGTATGGGTGTCGATGGTGAAGGAGCTTCGGTCATCGCGGAATGCGTTGCGGCAGGGGACGGCGGTCGCGCTGGCGTTGTCGATTGCGCTCGCGTCCGTTTCGCCGGTGGCGGCCCAGTCCTTGAGCGACCGCTTCAAGAGCCTGTTCGGCGGCAAGTCTGACGAGCCGGCCCAGCCCAAGCCGGCGCCCGCGCCCGGCCAGCCAGCCGATGACGACGTCGATTGCCCGCAGGTCACCGTGCGCGCCGGCGCCTCCACCTATGCGGTTGGCGCTGGCGGCAAGCCGGCCGTCGGTAATGAGATCCGCTTCCAGGCTACGATCACCAAAATGGCGCGCGAATGCGCCCGGAGCGGCGGCGATATCACCGCCCGGATCGGAATCCAGGGCCGTGTCATCGCCGGTCCCGCCGGCGCGCCTGCGACGGTCGAGGTCCCCTTGCGTATTGCCGTGGTGCAGGGCGGCGTCGGCGAGAAGGTGATCGCCTCGAAGGCCTACCGGACCACGGTCGAGATGTCGGAGGGCGGCAGCGTGCCCTTCACCTTCGTCGCCGAAGATCTGGCCTACCCGATCCCCTCAGCTGCGGTCGCCGATTCCTACATCTTCTATGTCGGTTTCGACCCGCAGGCGCTCTCGCCCGAGCCGAAGGGGCGGAAGAGGAAGTAGGGTAAGGCTCGTGCCCCGGACGCAGCGCAGCGCTTCTTAGCGGTGCGCTGCAGAGCCGGGGCCCACGACGCGGCACAACTGGGTCCCGGCTCAGCGTCGCGTCATTGCATGCCGCGCCGCGTCCGGGACATCTTTCAGACAACAAAAAAGCCGGCGCACATCGCGCCGGCTTTTTGTTTGGTGAAGGCAAAATCTCAGTTCAGCTTCTGCCGAACCTCGTTGATGCCCTTGGCGAGCAGGTCGTCGGCGACCTGGCCCTTGACCGACTGCGACAGGATCGCCGAGGCGGCCTGGACGGCGGCTTCGGCGGCTGCGGCGCGGACATCGGCCAGCGCCTGGGCCTCGGCGAGCGCGATCTTGCTCTCCGCGGTCTTGGTTCTGCGGGCGACGAAGTCTTCCATCTTCGCCTTGGCGTCGGCCGCGATGCGCTCGGCTTCGGACTTGGCATTGGCGATGATGTCGGCAGCCTCGCGCTCGGCCGCGGCACTGCGCGCCTTGTAGTCGGCGAGCACCTTGGCTGCCTCCTGCTTGAGACGTGCGGCGTCGTCGAGCTCGGCCTTGATGCGGTCGGCACGATGATCGAGCGCGGTCATCGCCGTCTTGAAGATCCCGAGATAGCCGAACACGACCATCAGGATCACGAAGGCGACGGCGACCCAAAATTCAGGTTCGAAGAACATCTCGACTAACCCTTCAAGGACGCATCGACCGCGGCATTGACCGACGCTGCGTCGGGAACGACGCCGGTGAGCTGCTGCACGATCTGGCCTGCCGCATCCGCCGCGATGCCGCGGACGTTGCTCATGGCGGCAGCGCGGGTCGAGGCGATGGTCTTCTCCGCCCCGGCGAGCTTGGCCGCCAATTGCTCTTCCAGCGCCTTGCGCGCGGCGTCCGCCTGCGCATTCGCCTTGTCGCGGGATTCGTTGCCGATCGCCTGTGCCCGCGTGCGCGCCGAAGCGAGCTCGCTTTCATAGGCCTTCAGCGCCGCGTCGGACTGGTCCTTCAGCTTCTGCGCTTCGGCGAGGTCGCCCTCGATTTTGTTCTGCCGCGCCTCGATCGCACCGCCGATGCGCGGCAGAGCGAGCTTGGACACGATCACGTAAAGCAGGACGAAGAAGATCGCGAGCGACACCAGCTGTGAAGCAAAGCTGCTGCTCTCGAACGGCGGAAAACCGCCACCGTGGTGACCACCGTCAGCCTCGGTGTGAGCGCCCGCCGCCGGACCTTTTGCGCCGCCATGACTCTCAGCCATGGAGTTCTCCTGTTGCTGTCACGCGCGCCGTCCCAGGGGCTGGAACGGCGCGAAAAACGTCGTCCTCAGAGCGGAACGAACAGCAGCAGCAGCGCGATCAGCAACGAGAAGATGCCGAGCGCTTCGGTCACGGCGAAGCCGAAGATCAGGTTGCCGAACTGGCCCTGAGCGGCCGACGGATTGCGAACCGCCGCGGCGAGGTAGTTGCCGAAGATCACGCCCACGCCGACGCCCGCACCGCCCATGCCGATGCACGCGATGCCCGCGCCGATAAGTTTTGCTGCTGCCGGATCCATTTTAGACTCCTTGGAAGAAAGATTGCGTTGTGGGTGGAAATTCCCCGGACCGCTCAGTGTCCCGGATGAATGGCGTCGTTGAGGTAGATGCAGGTCAGGATCGCGAACACGTAAGCCTGGAGGAACGCGACCAGGATCTCGAGCGAAGTCAGCGCGACCGTGAGCGCCAGCGGCAGCACGCCTCCGACCCAGCCGACGGCGCCGAGCGAGAAGCCGAGCATGGCGACGAAGCCCGCGAACACCTTCAGCGCGATGTGGCCGGCCAGCATGTTGGCGAAGAGACGGACGCTGTGGGAGACCGGCCGCAGGAAGAACGACAGGACCTCGATGAACATGACCAGCGGCAGGATGTAGATGGGGACGCCGTGGGGAACGAAAATCTTGAAGAATTTCAGGCCGTTCTTGTAGACGCCGTAGATCAGGACGGTGAAGAACACCAGGAGCGCGAGCGCCGCGGTGACGATCAGGTGGCTCGACACCGTGAAGGTGTAGGGGATGATGCCCACCAGGTTCGAGACGCAGATGAACATGAACAGCGAGAAGATCAGCGGGAAGAACTTCATGCCTTCCGCGCCGGCCGTCGAACGGATGGTCGAGGCGACGAATTCGTAGGAGATTTCAGCGACGGACTGGAGGCGCCCGGGAATCAGCTGCGTGCCGCTGGCAAGCATCAGGATCGAGATGATCGCGACCGCCACCAGCATGTAGAGCGACGAATTGGTGAAGGCGATCGTATGATTGCCGATATGGCCCAGGGTGAAGAGAGGCTCGATGTTGAACTGGTGGATCGGGTCGATTTTCATCAGCGCGGCATCTCTTGGTCTGCCGGGCAATGCCGGCGGGTCTCGGTCTGCCGGCCCGGCCGGCCCGTACCGGCGAGCCGGCACGATCATTCCTCTCCTGGGGATCGCTTAAGAACCACCGCGCCTGTTTTGACCCGCGCCCGCCGTTCTCACCACATTCACCACGCCGGCGACGAAGCCCAGCAGCAGGAACACGATAAATCCGAAAGGCGACGTCGACAGCAAGCGGTCGAACCCCCAGCCAATCCCCGCTCCGACAACGACGCCGGCGACCAACTCCGAGGATAACCGGAAACCAAGCGCCATCGCCGAGGCTCTGGCCGCTCCGTCGTCACCGTCACCTGCGGGTTGCTCGGTCTTGCTCCGCCGGTCCCGAAGTTCGGACAACCGCTGATCAAGACTTCCGAGCCGTTCGGAAAGCGCAGCTTCCTCGGACGATTTATCGCGATCTCCATTCTCACCGTGTCCCGTGCCCTGTGTCATGCAACGAAGACCCGAAACGCCGCGGCTGAATGGAAATTACGCCCGCCACCCTCAAAAGCCGCGCGGACCATACTGATGGCCTATAATCAAGTCAAGCCAAGTCACGATTGCGTCGCTTTCTGTTATGTATCTGATTTGGTTGATGATATTTGCGCGCACGGCAGCGCGGCACACAGCGTGACGCCGCACCGCAGCAGCTCTCCGCATGATCGGCGGATGCAGCCGCCATTTCGCCGCGCTGCCGGGATCAAAGGGACCGTCGCGGTCGTTGATATCGGTGGTGCGTTTTGGGCGGCGGATGGCCTCGGCGGGGTGTAGAATTGCGAAAGTGCCACCTGCACGTCGTGGCGGAGCGCAAGATGAGACCTGTGACGTCATCCACAACATCATGGTTTGCGGTAGCCGCGTTCGCCGTGGTGATGGTCGTCAGCGGTGGCTTCGCCGCCGCGCAATCCGCTCCCGACAGTGAAAACGGCCGCTACAGCATGACGCCGATCCCCGAGGGCGTGTTGCGGCTCGACACCCGCACCGGCACCATGTCGACTTGCACCAAGAACGGAGCCGGCTGGGCTTGCTACGCGGTGCCCGACGAGCGGTCCGCACTCGATGCCGAGATCGGCCGGCTTCAGGCCGAAGTCGAGAAGCTGAAGGGCCAGCTCGCGGCCGGGCCGACGGTGTCGGGCAAGATCGACGAGCCGCTGCCGAAGTCCGATTCGCTCAAGAAGGCGGAGCCGAAAGCCGCCGAGGGCGAGCGCAAGATCGAGATCCCGCTGCCGAGCGACCAGGATCTCGACCGTGTGATGTCGTTCCTGGAAAGAGCCTGGCGCCGGCTGATCGACATGGCCAACCGCGTGCAGAAGGACGTGTCGGGGAAGATTTGAGGACCCCTTCGCGCGGCCAAAGCATTGAGCTCTTGTAGGGTGGGCAAAGGCGCTCTTGCGCCGTGCCCACCCTGTTTCCACGATGACGAGAGAAGACGTGGGCACGGCGCTTTGCGCCTTTGCCCACCCTACGACAGCGTCCGGAGTTGAAGGGATTTTTTGATGACATCAGGCAAGTCCGTAACGCGTTCGGCGCCCTCGTCGGTGCAGGCCGCCACCGTCACATCGTCGCTGCTCACCGTGCAGACGCCGGGCCGCGGCTTCACCGATCTGACCAGCGAGGCAGCCAAGTTCATCGCCGAAGCTCACGCGCGCGACGGCGCGCTGACATTGTTCATCCGCCACACCTCAGCCTCGCTGACGATTCAAGAGAATGCCGACCCTTCAGTGCTCACCGATCTCACCACGGCATTGTCCCGGCTCGCGCCGGAGAACGCCGGATGGACGCATGACACCGAGGGGCCCGACGACATGCCCGCGCATATCAAGACGATGCTGACGGGGGCCTCGCTTCAGGTCCCGGTCGTGAACGGAAAGCTCGCGCTCGGCACCTGGCAGGCGATCTATCTGATCGAACATCGCAGCCGGTCGCATCGGCGCGAGGTGGTGCTGCAGTTCGTCGGCGCGACGTCATAAGCAAAACGGCCGCGGAATCCGCGGCCGTTCGTGTCTGATCGCCGGAGCTTTGGTTCCGGCTGATCTCAACTAGATCTGCTTGATGTCGACATCCTTGGTTTCCGGCAGGAACAGGAAACCGATCACCAGGCTCATCGCGGCAATGGCGACCGGGTACCACAGGCCGGAATAGATGTTCCCGGTAGCAGCCACGATCGCAAACACCGTCGCCGGCAGGAAGCCGCCGAACCAGCCGTTGCCGATGTGGTAGGGCAGCGACATGCCGCTGTAGCGGATTCGGCTTGGGAACAGCTCAACCAGCCAGGCGGCGATCGGCGCGTAGACCAGGGTCACGTAAATCACGAGAATCCAGAGCAGGACCGTCGTCATGACATAGTTGATGTCGTTCGGATCGGCGGAAGCCGGATAGCCATGAGCCTTGATCGCTGCGGGCAAAGCCTTGGCGAAATCGGGCGAGGTGGACGTGAGCGTCTGCTCGCCGATCTTGACCGTCGCCGCCGTGCCCTTCGGCGCATCCTGGTTCTGGTAGTTCACCGACAGGTTCACCAGTGCGGCCTTGGCGATGTCGCAGCCAGTGGTGAACTTCTCAGTGCCGGTTGCCTTGAACTGGAACGAGCACTCGCTGGGGTCGGCGATCACCGTCACTGGCGAGGCTGCCAGCGCGGCTTCGAGCTTCGGATTGGCGAAGTGGGTGATGCCCTTGAAGATCGGGAAGTAGGTCACCATCGCAAGCAGGAAGCCGGCGAGGATGATCGGCTTGCGGCCGATCTTGTCGGACAAAATTCCGAAGATGATGAAGAAGGGCGTACCCAGGGCGAGCGCAACCACGATCATGATCTGCGCCGGCACGGCC
The DNA here is from genome assembly GCF_004212635.1 of Bradyrhizobium genosp. SA-3. Lineage (GTDB taxonomy): Bacteria > Pseudomonadota > Alphaproteobacteria > Rhizobiales > Xanthobacteraceae > Bradyrhizobium. The sequence continues at coordinate 37,528 of NZ_PSRT01000008.1, forward strand.
GGTACCTTCAGGGTCTGGGTGAGGAAGAACAGGGCATAGAACTGTCCACCGTACCACACCACCGCTTCACCGGCCGTGGCGCCAAACAGCGCCAAGATAGCGATCTTGGCATTGCTCCATTCGCCGAAGGCTTCGGTGAGCGGGCGCTTCGAGGTCTTGCCCTCTTCCTTCATGCGCTGGAACACCGGCGACTCGTTCAGGCTCAAGCGGATCCAGATCGAAACCGCCAGCAGGACGCCGGAGAGCAGGAACGGAATGCGCCAACCCCAATCGCCGAATGCCTCTTCGCCCATCGCCGTGCGGATGCCGAGGATCAGCAGCAGCGCCAGAAACAGACCGAGCGTCGCGGTGGTCTGAATCCACGACGTGTAATAGCCACGCCGGTTCTGTGGGGCATGTTCGGCAACGTAAGTCGCCGCACCGCCATATTCACCGCCGAGTGCCAGGCCCTGGATCAGGCGCAGACCAATCAGCACGATCGGCGCGGCGAGGCCCCAGCTCGCATAGCCCGGCAGCAGACCGATGAAGAAGGTGCCGACGCCCATCAGCGTCATGGTGACGAGGAACGTGTATTTGCGGCCGATCATGTCGCCGAGCCGGCCGAAGATCAGTGCGCCGAAGGGGCGGACTGCAAAGCCGGCTGCGAAGGCGAGCAGTGCGAAGATGAAGCCGACATTCGGCGGCACGTTTGAGAAGAAATATTTTGCCAGGAAGGCGCCGAGCGTGCCGTAGATGTAGAAATCGTACCATTCGAAGACGGTGCCAAGTGAAGAGGCGAAAATGACCTTTCGCTCCTCGCCAGTCATCCCTCGGGTGCGGACGGTCCCGCCCGCGGTCGCAGCCATGGTCATCAGTTTTCGCTCCCCAAACCGTTGTTTCGCAACCCGGCTCCTGTCGGAAAGCCGGGCGACCTGATCGTTAAGGTAACATCGCCGTGAAACCCTCCCCAATACGACTTTTGGCCTTGCGCACTGACGCGCAGCTGACGGTGCTGGTATCGGGTGCGGCGCGGCCGGACGAGGTTGTGGATTAACCCCTTTGCAGCAAAGGGATAATGTGCACTTGCATGCCACGGCCGGGCAGGGAAGAATTGACCCGCCGCCGCATCGACTCGCCGGCCGGTCGCGAACGACAGCAAGAGAACGATGAACGCTCCCACGACCCATCTCGTCATTGCCGATGATCACCCCCTGTTCCGCGACGCGCTGCGACAGGCGGTGGCGGGCGTCCTGACCTCGGCCAGGATCGACGAGGCCGGATCGTTCGAGGATCTGACCAAGCTGCTGGAACAGACCTCCGACGTGGATCTGGTCCTGCTCGACCTCTCGATGCCCGGGATCTCCGGTTTTTCCGGCCTGATCTATCTGCGCGCGCAATATCCGGCGATTCCGGTCGTGATCGTCTCGGCCTCCGACGACAGCGCCACGATCCGCCGCTCGCTCGATTTCGGCGCCTCCGGCTTCATCCCGAAGCGGTTCGGTGTCGAGACGCTGCGCGATGCCATCCTCAAGGTGATGGAAGGCGACGTCTGGGTTCCCGCCGACACCGATCTGTCGGCCGCTGCCGACCCCGACATGACGCGCCTGCGCGATCGCCTGGTGACGCTGACGCCGCAACAGGTCCGGGTCCTGATGATGCTCTCGGAGGGCCTCCTCAACAAGCAGATCGCCTACGAGCTCGGCGTCTCCGAGGCCACCATCAAGGCGCACGTCTCAGCCATCCTGCAAAAGCTCGGCGTCGAAAGCCGCACCCAGGCAGTCATTGCCGCGGCGAAGATCGCCGGCGGCCAATGGAAGCAGGGCACGCCGACGGGGTGAGGGCCGCTACAGCGTCGTCAGAAGCGCGCTGGCGGCGCGGATGTCCGCCGAGTCCGAGCGCTCGACAAAGCCATCGAGGGCCGATCGAAGTGATCGCTTCGCCTCCTCGCGGCGGTCGCGTTTGGCAAGGGGCCCGGCGAGATCGATTGCGGCCCGCAGCTCCCAGGCTTTTGCGCCTTGGCGGCGACTCAAATCCAGGGACTGCACAAAATGGGCTTCGGCTTGCTCAGCCCTTGGCTGCGGCAGCGACAATAGCACTCTGCCTTTCATCCGCAGCAGCTCCGGCATGTAGAGATGATCGCCGCTCTGTTCGACCAAGCGGATCGCATCATCGAGCAGGCGCGCACTCTGCTCGATCTGTCCGAGTGCCAACAAGCCCTGAACCATCGCGATGTTGAAGGTCGTGGTGAGCAGCTCGTAGCCGGCATCGTGGAGCTCGCGCAGACAAGCCCTGATCGTCTCGACGCCGTCGGCGGCGTTTCCCCGCCGGATTGCCAGCTCGCCTTTGACACCTCGGCCGACCGCGAGGTACGGGCCCATCGAGCGCGATTCGGCGTGTGCGATGAAGCGGTCGATGTTCGCTTCCGCGCCGTCGAGATCTCCGTTCCAGAGGTCGATCGAGACCGCCCAGATCAGCGAGATGCAGAGCGTGATCGGATGATCCATCTGCGCGGCTTCGGTGACCGTCTGCCGCGCCAGTTGCTGCGCCTGCACTGGCCGGCCCTGCAACCAAAGCTCTCGTGCGAGCGAAATGCCGGCCCGGTTGCGGTGATCGAAGCCGTAGACCGTGCTGATCCGTTCCGTGCCAGGCCCCCGCCAGGCGGCCTCCAGCATCGTCAGAGCATCGCGATGCTCGCCGGCCAGATGCAACGAGACGCCCAGAAGTGAATGGGCGAGTGCGATCGAGGCCGCATCGCCGAGTGCTTCGGCGACGGCAAGGCTCTGCTGGGCGTAACCGAGCGCGGCGTCGAACTCTCCCATCCGCTCGTGGAAGATATGCATGCGGCCGAGCAGCTGGAGCCGGTTGATCTCGTCGCCACGCGCCTCCGCGATCGCAAGGCCCCGGCTTAGGGCGGCGCGCGCCGCTTCGCTGCCGCCCCGCGTGAACATCAAGGTGAGGCCGAGGGCAGCCTGGATGTGCATTTCCTCAGTGCTGCCGCGCGAGGAGGGATCGATCGCAAGCAGCGCCCGTTCCGACCAACGCCGGCATTCGATCAAGAGCGACATTGCGAGGAAGATCGGTGCCGCCGCAGCGACGAGCGCAATGCCGATACTGGCGTTGCCGTCCGTGCCGAAGCACCAGTCCAGCGCGGCGCGCACGTTGTGAAGTGCGGAGAAGTGGATCGCCCGTTCGTCGGCGCTCGGCACCATGGCCCATGTCGAGCCGGCCTGCTCCAGCCATTGCCGGTAGTAGATGGCATGACGTGCGGCGAGTTCCGCGTCGTTCGGTTCGATCTCGAGCAAATAGGCGCGCGTCGTGTCGAGCAGGCGGTAGCGCATCATGGCGCCGATCGGTCGCGGCGCGACCATGGACTTGGCGACGAGGCTGTCGATGGCGCCGAACAGGTGGGAGCGATCGACGCGTTCGTCCGGGACGACCTCGAGCGCGGCGTCGATGGTGAAGTGCCCGGCGAACACCGCAAGCCGGCGCAGCACCAGGCGCTCGGTGTCGGACAGGAGCCCGTAGCTCCAGTCCAAGGTCGCCTGCAACGTCTTCTGCCGCGGCGGCGCGGTGCGCTGGCCCTGCCAGAGCAGATTGAGGCGTTCGTCGAGCAGCGTTGCCGTCTGCTCCAGGCCATAGGCTTCGACCCGGCCGGCGGCGAGCTCGATCGCCAGGGCCATGCCGTCGAGCTTGCGGCAGATCCTTGCGATGATCGCGGCATTGGCATCGTCGAGCGCGATCTCCGCGCCGCTGGCCGTGGCACGTTCGAGGAAGAGTTGCAGGGCGGGATAGGTCCGCGCGGCAGCGACCGTTAGCCCGGAGCCGTCCGGCGGAACGGCGAGCGGCGCCAATCGATAGACCTGCTCGCCCTCGACGCGCAGGGCTTCGCGGCTCGTGGCCAGGATATGGACATGCGGCGCGGCGTGGAAGATCTCCGCAGCCAGCGGCGCCACGGCGGCGATGACGTGCTCGCAATTGTCGAGGATCAGCAGCATCTTCTTGTCGTGGAGATGCGCGAGCAGTGCGGGCAAGGGATCGTCGGTCTGCGCCGGCAAGCCCAGCATTAGCAGGATCGAGGTGATCACGAGATCGGGATCGCTGAGCGCGGCAAGATCGACGAAGTGAGCGGCATCGGCGAAGGTCTCGAGCAGGTCGTGCGCGATCGCGATCGCCACGGCGGTCTTGCCGACGCCGCCGGGGCCGGCGATCGTGACGAAGCGCGAGGCGATGAGTTTGTCCGAGACGGCGGCGATCGCATCGTCGCGTCCGACCATCCGTTGCAGCCGGTTCGGCAGCTTCACCGGCGACAAGCCGCCCTGCGGCGCCGGGCGCCGCTCTGGCGGGATGATCGTCTGCGAGATCGGCGCCACGAAGCAATAACCGCGGCCGGACAGCGTGGTGATGTAGCGTGCGCCGTCCTTGCCGTCGCCGAGCGCCTTGCGAAGAGCTGCGATGTGAAAGCGCAAACTGGCTTCTTCAACGGTCAGGCCAGGCCACACCAGCGCCATCAGATCCCACTTGCTGACGACCTCGTTCGGCCGCGACATCAGCGCGATCAGAATGTCGAACGCTTTCGCGCCGAGCGGCAGCGCGACGCCATCGCGCGTCACCAGCCGTTCATGCGGCGTCACGGTGAATGGCCCGAACGATAGGGTTCCTGCCGCAGCCCCCGCCGGTTCAGTCATGACGAAATCCTGATCCTTTCCAGGGATCCGATAGCCAGACGGGTGCGATCCGGCAAGGCGCGTGCCTGCATCGGCATCAGACCGTGGATGCAGGCCTTGTGAGGCGCGCGAACCCAAGACCTCACAACTTCTCACAACTCCAAACGGGTGTGCTGCGGCAGCCGCTGCTAGTCAGTTGCGCGACGGCAAGGAGAGCTTCATGACGCAAGCGGCAAAACTGCTTTACACGGCCAAGACACACACCAGCGGCGGTCGACACGACGGCATGTCGCGCAGTTCCGACGGTCGCCTCGACGTCAAGCTGTCGCCGCCGGGCAGTGCAGGCATCGGCACCAATCCTGAGCAATTGTTCGCGGCCGGCTGGTCGGCCTGTTTCGAAGGCGCGATGGAGATCGCCGCGCGCAAGCGCAAGATGGATCTTCCCAGGAAGTGCGCGATCGATGCGGAGATCGATCTCGTGCTCGACGAGGGCGCGTACTCGCTGAGGGCGCGCCTCAATATCAGTCTGCCGGGTCTCGATCGCGAGATTGCGCGCGGCATCATCGATGAAGCGCATCAAACCTGCCCCTATTCCAAGGCCGTCCGCGGCAACATCGACGTCACGGTCGCGCTGATCTGACGCATCATCATCTACCCCAACAAGGGAGCACCACCATGAAGCAGATCATCGACCAGCACCGCCGCCAGTTCTTTGGCGTTGCCGCGGGAACCGTTGCCATTGGTCTCGGCGTGATCGCCCGCGCCGAGACCGAGGCGCCGCGGTCCTCCGCATCGAACGCATCCTACGCCGCGATCAAGCAGATCGATGCCGGCGTTCTCAACGTCGGATATGCGGAGGCGGGCCCCTCGAACGGTCCCGTGGCGATCCTGCTGCACGGCTGGCCCTACGACATTCACGCCTTCGTCGATGTCGCGCCGATCCTGGCAAAGGCCGGCTATCGCGTGATCATTCCTTATCTGCGCGGCTATGGCACGACGCACTTCCTCGCCGGCGAGACGCCGCGCAACGGCGAGCCTGCTGCGATGGCCGCCGACATCATCGCGCTGATGGACAAGCTCGATATCAAGAAGGCCGTTGTCGCCGGCTTCGACTGGGGCGCGCGCACCGCGGACATCATCGCCGCGCTGTGGCCGGACCGCTGCCGGGCATTGGTGTCGGTCAGCGGCTATCTGATCTCCAGCCAGGCCGCGGGCAATGCACCGTTGCCGCCGCAGGCTGAACTACAATGGTGGTATCAGTTCTATTTCGCGACCGAGCGCGGCTGCGCCGGATACGAGAAGTACACACATGATTTTGCCAAGCTGATCTGGAAGCTCGCCTCGCCGCAATGGAAGTTCGACGACGCCACCTTCGATCGAAGCGCGGCGGCGTTCGACAACAAGGATCATGTCGCGATCACGATCCATAACTACCGCTGGCGGCTCGGGCTTGCCCAGGGCGAGCCGAAATACGAGCATCTTGAAAAGAAGCTCGCGGCAGCTCCCATCATCGACGTGCCGACGATCACGATGGAAGGCGACGCCAACGGCGCGCCGCATCCCGACCCGAGCGCCTATGCCAAGAAGTTCTCAGGCCGATACGAGTTTCGCCTGATCACCGGCGGCATCGGCCACAATTTGCCGCAGGAAGCACCGCAAGCCTTTGCCAAGGCCGTCATCGACGCCGATGGCGGCTGAACATCTGTCAGCATCTCGGTCCAGCCAGGCTGGACCGAGGATCGCCCGTCGAACCCAGCTTGATGAAACGTCATGACGCCATCCGAACCTGAAAAGAAGAAATCTCCCTACGCCACGATGATCGTGCTCACCGTGGGCCTCCTCGTCGTGCTCCTGACCTGCGTGCCGTATCTCGTCACGATCGCTTCCGCCGAGGGGCCCGCGACGGCGGACGCCTCGCCGATCTTCGGCGTCACGATTCCGCCGGGCTACAAGCAGTGGGAGCTGATCGCGCCAGCCGAAGAGGCGGCGCCGCTCGACGAGCTTCGCACTGTCGTCGGCAACCAGACCGCAATCGACGCCCATCAGGCCGGAAAGCTTCCGTTCCCGGACGGCACCGTTCTGGTCAAGCGCGCCTGGAAGCGGAAACAGTCCCCTGAATTTGCGTCCGCGACGATTCCCGGCGCTGCTACGACGGTCCAGGTGATGGTCAAGGACTCCAAGAAATACGCCTCAACCGGCGGCTGGGGGTTTGGCCGTTTCATTGACGGCAAGCCGGTCGACGAGGCCCAGCATCGCACCTGCTTCGCATGCCATGAAGCGCGGGCCAAGGGACGCGATTACGTCTTCACGCGGCTGGCACCCTAACCGGAAGACCCGCTGGCCATCGCAAGCAAGGCTGCTTCACTCCGCCGCCATCATCTGCTGCGTGCGCCACTGGCCGAGCAGGGCACGGAGCGAGGCTGGCTTCACCGGCTTGTTGAGCACGGCGATCTTCTCGTCGCGCGCAGCCATTTGCACGGCGGGGCTGCGATCGGCGGTGATCAGGATGGCGGGGATGCCGTCGCCGAAGCGGCGGCGGATGTCGCGGATGGCGGCGATGCCATTGCCGCGGTCGAGATGATAGTCGACGAGCAGGCCGGTGACGCGTCGTCCGGCGGCCTCGATCGCGGCGATCGCGCCCTCGGGGTCGGCGACCGCGATCACCTCGGCGTCCCAGGCCTTCAACAGCGTGCGCATGCCGTCGAGGATCGCCGCATCGTTCTCGATGCAGACGATCAGCGCGCCCGAGATCGGCGTGCGTGCCAGCGGCGTCGCGCTGGTCACGGCCGCGGTGTGGGTGATCGCCTTCGCCGTCGGCACCGTCACCGAAAATACCGAACCGCCGCTTGCATTGCCGTCGATGGCAATGCCGTGCTTGAGCACGCGCGCCAGCCGCTCGACGATCGAGAGTCCCAGCCCGAGGCCGCGCGCGATTCGCGCGCCCTGCTCCAGGCGGTGGAATTCCTTGAAAATCTCGGCGCGCTTGACCGGCGGGATGCCGACGCCGGTGTCGTAGACGCAGATCCTGAGCGAGGCGCCGCGGCGGCGGCAGCCGACCAGCACGCGACCGCGCGGGGTGTACTTGATCGCGTTGGAGATCAGGTTCTGGAGCAGGCGCCGCAGCAGGAGCCGATCCGACTCGACGGGCAGCGAGCAGGGCACGAAGGCGAGCTCAAGGCCCTTGGCGCGCGCGATCGGCGCGAACTCGATCTCCAGCGAGCGCATCAAATCGGCCATTTTGAAGCTCGAGATCGAGGTCGTCATCGCACCGGCATCGAGCCTGGAGATATCGAGCAGCGCACCGAGGATTTCCTCGATGGCCTGGAGCGACTCGTCGATGTTCTCGACCAGCCGGGTCTCCTCGCCATTGTGCTGGCGCTCGACAAGGCTGGTGATGTAGAGCCGCGCCGCGTTCAGCGGCTGGAGAATGTCGTGGCTGGCGGCGGCAAGGAAGCGCGTCTTGGAGATGCTGGCATCCTCTGCCGTGCTCTTGGCCAGCGCCAGCTCCGAGTTCAGCCGGGTCAGCTCCTCGGTGCGGTCGCGGACGCGCTTTTCCAGCGTCGCATTGGCACGCTCCAGCGCTTCCGCCGCCTCAAAGGTGGGCGTGACGTCGGTGAAGGTGATGACGAAACCGCCGCCGGGCATGCGGTTGGTGAGCACCTCGATCACCATGTGGCGTTCCGGCAGACGCTCGAGATAGGGCTCGCTGTCGGTGGTGTAGGCGGCGAGCCGCTGCTCGATCATCACGTCGCGGTCGCCCGGCTCGGGCGGATCGCTCACGCCCAGGAATTCCAGGATTTCACGCAAGGGCGTGCCGAACTGGATGAAATGCGGGGGAACGTTGAGCAGATCGCCGAACTGCCGGTTGGAGCAGATCAGTTGCAGATCGGCATCGAACACCGCGATGCCCTGACGCACATGGTTGAGCGCGGTCTGGAGGATCTCGCGGTTGAAATGCAGCGCCGCATGGGAATCGTCGAGCAGTTTCAGCGCGGCCTTCGCCGATACGGTTCGTTTGCGCAGGAGCAGCGACATCACGAGCCGCGAGGAAGCTGCGCCGATCGAGGACGCGATCATGTGCTCGGCGTGCTGCAACAGCTCGAAATCGGCGGGCGCCCCGGGCTCCAGCCGGACATTGCGCCGCGCCGAGAAGGCCTCGAACGAATGGCGGGCGCGGTCGGGCCCGAGATATTGCGCCACCGTGGTCTGGATATCCTGCACGGTGACGGTGGTGCGCCAGCGGCGGAAGCTCGGGGAGATCGGCGCGAGCGTGTTGGGGACAAACAGATCGGCCTGCACCAGCTCGATCGAAGACGGCCGCGCGCCAGCGAGAGGAGTACGTAGGTGAGAATGTTGAGCGACAGCGACCAGATGACGCCGTGCATCAGCGGCGGCAGATCGGCGCCGAACAGCGCCTGTGGCCGCAGCGCCTCGATTCCGAACGGTCCGTGCTGGAGCAGCAGAATGCCCGTCGTCGAGGAATCCATGAAGCTCGGGATGAACAGCGTGTAGAGCCACACCGCGAAGCCGACCAGCATCCCGCCGATCGCGCCGCGCGCCGTCGCCCGCCGCCACAGCAGCCCGCCGAAGAAGCTTGGTGCAAGCTGGGCGATGGCGGCAAAGGACAACAGGCCGATCGCTGCGAGCTGGGTGTTGCCGAGCGCGCGATAGTAGAAATAGGCCATCACCATGATGGCGAAGATCGCAAGCCGCCGCGAGCGCAGCAGGAAATCGCTGAAATCGGCGCCGCCGGTTCGTCCCTCCGGCCGTCGTTGCAGCACCAAGGGCACCACGAGGTCGTTCGAGACCATGATGGAGAGCGCGACGCATTCGACGATCACCATGGCGGTCGCCGCCGACAGTCCGCCGACGAACACGGCGACGCTGAGCAGATTCGCGCCGCCCTCGATCGGCAGGGCCAGCACGTACATATCGGGGTCGGCCGTGCCGAACGGGAAGCTGACGAGGCCGGCCAGCGCGATCGGAATCACGAACAGATTGATGGCGACGAGATAGAGCGGGAACAGCCAGCGCGCGCGGCCGACTTCGGCGTCGGACGAATTTTCCACGACGCTGACGTGGAACTGGCGCGGCAGCATCATGATCGCGCACAGCGACAGCAGCGTCATGGTCAGGAAGTTGCCGATCGACGGCGAGTAGTTGATGGCGCGCACCGCCTCCGGCGTCTTCATGGCGCGCTCGATCAGTTCGGGCGGCGAGAACATCCAGAAGGTGACGAAGATGCCGGCAGCCAGGAAGGCGACCAGCTTGACGATGGATTCGGTCGCAACCGCCAGCATCAGGCCGTGCTGGTGCTCGGTGGCGTCGGTATGGCGGGTGCCGAACAGCACGGCGAAGGCCGCCATCGCCAGCGTCACCATCAGCGCCATGTCACCGAGGATCGGGATGTGGGAGAAGGCCTGGTCTTCGCTCAGGATCGTCCCGAGCGAGGAGGCGACCGCCTTGAGCTGGAGCGCGATATAGGGCACCGAGCCGATGATGGCGATCAGCGCCACGGTGGCCGCCACCGCCTGGCTCTTGCCGTAGCGCGCGCCGATGAAATCGGCGATCGAGGTGATGTTGTGGGCTTTGGCGAGCTGGATCACGCGCCGAAGCACGCCGGCGCCGAGCCCGATCATCAGGATCGGACCGAGATAGATCGCCAGGAAGTCGGTCGAGGTGCGGGTGGCAAAGCCGACCGAGCCGAAGAAGGTCCAGGAGGTGCAGTAGATCGCCAGCGACAGCGGGTAGATCAGCCCGGAGGCGCGGCCAGGCCCGGCCGGCGAACGGCGGTCGCCGTGGCTCGCCACCAGGAACAGAAAGCCGATGTAGCCGAAGGCGGCGGCGATCACGCTCCAGTCGTGCAGCATGGCGAGCGCGCTTCTCCCTGGGCGCTGGCCGCGCCCGATCTCATTTTCCCAGCAAATCTAGCGCGTTGAGCGGTCGCAAGCGACAGCGAAATGCCCGGTGGGGCCGGGAACTGGGGTTGTCGTTAAGCCTTAGCGCCGGCGGCCGGCCCTCACCCTCCCCTGGAGGGGCAGGGCTATCGCGCGCAGCGCGAGCGGGGTGGGGTGATCTTTCCACACGGGCAGCGTTCGAGGTGGAGAGACCGTCACCCCACCCCGTCTCACATTTCGCTGCGCTCAATGTGCGCCGACCCTCCCCCTCCAGGGGAGGGTGAAAGGAGCGCCTACTCCGCCGCCAGCGACTTCTGGCGCAGCGGCAGGCCGAGACGACCCCAAACTTGCAGCAGAGCCTCGGCGAGCTGATCGATCAGGCCGTCATCGTGATAGGGCGAGGGCGTGATGCGCAGCCGTTCGGAGCCCTTGGCGACGGTCGGATAGTTGATCGGCTGGATATAGATGCCGTGCTCCTCGAGCAGCAGGTCGGAGGCCTGCTTGCACTTTTCGGGATCGCCGACGAACAGCGGCACGATGTGGGTGTCGCTCGACATCACCGGCAGGCCGGCGGCAGTGAGGATCGCCTTGACGCGGGCGGCGCGGTCCTGGTGGCGCTCACGCTCCCAATTCGAGGTCTTCAGATGCTTGATCGCGGCGGTTGCGGCCGAGCAGATCGCCGGCGGCAGCGCGGTGGTGAAGATGAAGCCCGGCGCATAGGAGCGCACGGCGTCGATGATCTGGCCGTTCGCGGCGATATAGCCGCCGAGGCAGCCGAACGCCTTGGCCAGTGTGCCCTCGAGGATGTCGATGCGATGCATGACACCATCACGCTCGGCAATGCCGCCGCCGCGCGGGCCGTACATGCCGACCGCATGGACCTCGTCGACATAGGTCATCGCGCCATATTTCTCGGCGAGGTCGCAGATCTTGGCGAGCGGAGCGACGTCGCCGTCCATCGAATAAAGACTCTCGCAGGCGATCAGCTTGGGCCGGTTCGCCCCCGCCGCTTTCAACAGCTCTTCAAGGTGAGCAAGATCGTTGTGGCGGAACACGACCCGCTCGCAGCCGGAATGGCGGATGCCCTCGATCATCGAATTGTGGTTGAGCTCGTCCGACAGGATCAGGCAGTTCGGAATGAGTTTCGCGATGGTCGCGATGCCGGTCTGGTTCGAGACATAGCCCGAGGTGAACAGCAGCGCGGCTTCCTTGCCGTGGAGATCGGCCAGCTCGGCCTCGAGCTGCACCAGCGGATGATGCGTGCCGGCGATGTTGCGGGTACCGCCGGCGCCGGTGCCGACGCGGGTTGCGGTCTCGACCATGGCGCCGACCACCTTGGGGTGCTGGCCCATGCCGAGATAATCGTTGGAGCACCAGATCACGACGTCGCGCTTGCCCTTGGGCGAGTGCCAGACCGCGTGCGGGAACCGGCCGGCCGTGCGCTCGAGGTCGGCAAACACGCGGTAGCGTCGCTCGGTGTGGAGACGGTCGAGGGCGGAACTGAAGAACTCGTTGTAATCCATCGGCGAAACCTGCAGCGGAACCTGGCCCAAGGCGGCCGTCCAATTTTTAGAGCTTTTCCAGCTCCGATGTCCATGCGCCTGCGCACACTTGCGGCAAGGCGGCCGTGCCAATTGGTAACGCCGGTCTGGCGGCGATTGTTGATTTGGATCAACCGCCTAACACGGGCCCGCCGGCCGGGACCGGAGTTACCGGGGAGGCAGGGCTGCCGTGGACATTTTGTCCATGACCGCGCTCCGTCCATGATTGCGGAGCCGGTCGCGCCGACGCCCATAGCCTCGTCCCGGGCAGGGCGCGGCTCGGTCGTGCCGACAGCTCATGCGAAAGGACGCCCCGATGAAACGTGTGATGATCCTCAACGGTCCCAACCTGAACCTGCTCGGCGTGCGCGAGCCGCACATCTACGGCACGACGACGCTGGCTCAGATCAACGCGAGCTGCGAGGCGGCCGCCGCAGAACTCGGGCTCAAGTTGGCCTTCCACCAGTCCAACCATGAGGGCGTGCTCGTCGATTGGATTCAATCGGCGCGGCAGGATGCCGAGGCCATCATCATCAATCCCGCCGGCTTTTCCTTCACCTCGGTGGCGATCATGGATGCGATCAAGATATTCGAAGGCCCGGTGCTGGAAGTCCACATCTCCAACATCCACGCTCGCGACGAATATCACCGCCACTCGAAGATCTCCTTCGTGGCGACCGGCGTGATCTGCGGCTTGGGCCCGTACGGCTATATCACGGCGCTGCACGCGATCGCGAATATGAAGTGAGATCCTCTCCCTCTCCCCGCGGGCGGGGAGAGGCGAAAAACTCACGTCGTCCTGAACCGCAACACGCTGTCCTGCGTCTCCGCCGTCAGCCGACCCTCGACGATCATGTAATTGACATGGGCGACCAGTTCGCCGGCGGCAAAGCCCATCTGGTGCTCGTCCAGCACATGCTTGTTGAACACGACGGGCACCAAGGCGCGCGAGGTCTGCGGCACCTCGCGGCAGGCCTCCGCGATCAGGCGGCAGCGCTCCTCGTGGTGATCGGCGAGCTGCTTGATGCGGGTCTTGAGCCCGTAAAACGGCACGCCGTGGCCAGGCAGCACCAGCACGTCGTAGGGGAGCGTCGTGGTGAGGCTGGCGAGCGAGGCCAGATATTCGCCGAGCGAGTTCTGGTCGGGTTCGACCGCCCAGACGCTGACATTCGGCGAGATCTTGCTCAGCACCTGGTCGGCGGAGAGGAACAGCTTGTCGTCGGCACAATACAGCATCACCTGGTCGAGCGCGTGGCCGCCGCCGGTGATCACCTTGAAGCGGCGCGAACCGATCACGACGTCGTCGCCGTGGGAGATGCGGCGGTAGGACGGCGGCAGCACCGAGACGCGCTTGAGATAATCCTGGCCGCGGCCGAGCAGCTTTTCGGTGAGCGATTCGTCCATGCCATGGCGGCGGAAGAACAGCCGCTGCGCCTCGCGCCGCTCCTCGGTGCCGCGGTTCTGGTGATAGACCGACTGCAGATATTCGACCTGCGACATCACTAGCGGGCAGTTGAACCGTTCGACGATCCATCCGGCGAGACCGACATGATCGGGGTGCGAGTGGGTGACGATCAGGCGCGTGATGTTGACGCCCTTCAGCGGCCCGTCGAACAGTTTTGTCCAGGCCTCGACCGTCTCCTCGTTGCCGAAACCGGCATCGATCATCGCATAGCCGTCGCCATCGGCGAGCAGGTAGATGTTCACGTGGTTGAGGCGAAACGGCAGCTTCAGCCGCGCCCACAGCACGCCGGGCCGCACCTCGACCACTTCTTCGGGGCCGGGATGCTGTTCCCAGGGGTAGCGCAAGGCCTCGGCCGAGGACTGTGCGGTGTCGGTTTTCGAATTCATGCTACCGGCTTAAACCCGCCGCGTGCGGGGCGCCAGCCGAAAAAGGATGCTTGGCGGCTGCCGCATAGCGGTCATACCGGCAGTGTTTTTCCGTGATGTGGGACAGTCGCGCCCCGAGTTCGGTTACCTCTCCCGCTTGCGGGGGAGGTCGGCGCGAAGCGCCGGGTGGGGGCTCTCTCCTCGCGGGACATTCCCAGTAAGCTGCGAACTGTCCCATTGCGGAAACACCCTCACCCCAGCCCTCTCCCGCAAGCGGGAGAGGGAGTGCAGCCCCGATGTGGCCGGCGTCCTTACGCCGCCCGCATGTTGTTGAGGAACGCGTCGATCTCCCCGCGCAGCATGTCGGCCTCGCGGCGCAGTGCGTCGGAAGCGCCCAGCACTTCGCTCGCCGCAGCGCCCGCTTCGGCGGATGCGGTGGAAACGCCGACGATGTTGCTGGAGACCTCGCTGGTGCCGCCGGCAGCGTGCTGAATGTTGCGGGCGATCTCGCGGGTGGCGGCGCCCTGTTGCTCGACTGCAGCCGCAATCGTCGTGGTGACGTCGTTGATCTCGCCGATGATCCGGCCGATGCCCTGGATGGCGCCGACTGCCGAGGTCGTGATCTCCTGCATGCTGGCGATCTGGGTGCGGATCTCCTCCGTCGCCCTGGCGGTCTGGCTCGCGAGGCTCTTCACCTCGGAGGCGACCACTGCGAAACCGCGGCCGGCCTCGCCCGCGCGTGCCGCCTCGATGGTGGCGTTGAGGGCGAGCAGGTTGGTCTGCGAGGCGATGGTCTGGATCAAATCGACGACGACGCTGATGCGGCTCGCGCTGTCGGCGAGGCTCTGCACGGTCGTGTCGGTGGCGCCGGCCTCGTCGACCGCCTTCTTGGCGATCTCCGCAGAGGTCACCACCTGGCGGCTGATCTCGGCGATCGAGGACGACAGCTGCTCGGTGCCGGCCGAGACGGTCTGCACGTTGACCGAGGTTTCCTCCGCGGCGGAGGCGACCGCGTTCACCAGCGCGTTGGACTGGTCCGCGGTATTCGACATGCTCTGCGCGGTCGATTGCATCGAATTGGCCGACTGCGCGAGGTTGTCGAGCGCGGAGCGCACCGTGCTTTCGAACTCGGCGATCTTCGCCTCCACGAGCGCGGCACGCTCGGCTTTCGCGACACGATCCTTGTCCTGCTCGCTGGCGAGGGCCCGGGCCTCGATCATGCTGTCGCGGAACACGTGAAGCGTGTCGGTCATCGCACCGATCTCGTCATTGTGCTTCGTGCGTGCGATCTCGGTGTCGAGATCGCCGGCCGACAGCAGCTGCATGGCGCGCTGCAGGCCGCTGACGCGGCGCAGGATGTTGCGGCCGACATAGAGCCAGACGAACAGCGCCGAGCCGACAAGCATCATAGCGCCCAGGGCCAGCATCGCCGTCGTCGCAAGCGAGATCTCCTGCCGCGCCTGGAAGGTCGACGCGTTGGTCTCCTTCTGCACGGCGTCGACGAGCTGCTGCACGCTGATGCCGAGGCCGACATTGAGCTTGCGCGTCTCGTCCAGGATGGTCTGGCCGTAATCGACGGAGTCGAGCTCCTTCTCACGCAAATTGAATACGCCGGTCTTGCCGGTGCCGAGCGCGAGCAGCTTTTCCGCCGTCTCGCGCAGCATCTTGGTGCCCTGATTGTTCGGCAACAAATCGAGGTTGGACCGCAGGCGTCCCTGCGCCGTCTTGAATTCCTTCTGGATGTCGTCGAGCTTGTCGGCCGTGTTCGCCGACAGCGCCGCGCTCATGTCGGCGGCGGCGAGATTGCCGCTGGCAACGACGTTGCCGAGCTGCCCGACGGTCTGCGCGGCTTCGGTGGCATCTTCGGCGGAGAGGTTGGCCGACCCGAGAATGGCGTTGACTTGGGTCTGGGCGTTCAGCATGGCCGGACTGGCCGCGCCGACGAACGCGCTCTGCGCGCTGCGCAGGGCGTCATATTGCTTGTCATGCAGGGCGGCGATATCCAGCCGCTCGCGGGCGGCCTTGGCCAGACTCTGGGCCGCCTCGTTGATGCTCTTGATGGTCTCGCTAAGTCCGGAGACGACGGTCTTGTCAGCGCCGAGCTCGATGATCTCGTTGAGTTTCTGCTGTGTCTGCTCCTGCAATTCCTTCAGCTTCTTGGTGCGCTCGTTTAGGGCGTCCTCGGTTTGAGCCGCAAGCAGGGCAGGTCCCTGTGCCGCAAGGCTCGCGCTCAGTGCCGACAATTGCAGGCTTGCAGCAAGGCGCGGAATGTCCCGCCCGCTCAGTTCAGTCATGCGCCCGCCGAGATTCTGCAGCACCAGACCGGCGCCGGCCGAGATCACGAGGCCCATGCCGGCGATCACTGCGAAGGCCGCGAACAGGCTGCCGCGCACGCCCCATTTCGGCAGTTTGAAACGCGGCTTGAATCGGCCGAGACTGAGACGGATCACCATCGAAATTCCCCCACGCCCTTGCTTCTGTTTTGTGGCCGGGAGTATCGGGCACGCCGGTTAAAAAATCGCAATTTGTGCAATCGGTTGCGCGCGTTCCGCAGAGCGAAAAAAGAAGGGCCGGCAACATCGCCGGCCCTTCGTGATGATAAGGTTTTGCTAACCGCTCAGTAGCGCGCGGCCGGGCTGGCCCAGTTGAAGCGGTAGTTGACGCCCGCCTTGAAGGTGTGGTCGTCGGTGGTGAAGTTGCCGGTGCCGACCAGCGGGCCCGCGGTGAAGTGAGCATCGCCAAAGTTGTAGTACTGGTACTCGGCCTTGGCCGACCAGTTCGGTGCGAACATGTATTCGAGGCCGGCGCCGACGGTGTAACCGTTGCGGTGATCGCCATCGATGACGAAGCCGGTCGGCACGCCGCCGACCGTCACCTTCTCGTTGTTGTCCGAATAGGCATAGCCGCCCTTCACGTAGAGGAGGCCCGGACCCCAGGTGTAGCCGACACGGCCGGTGATCGAGCCGAGCCCGCGCTGGTCGTTGGTGTAGGCGACGCCGCCCGGGAACATCGCGCCGACGCTGCCGGAGAGCCAGGAATACTGGCCCTCGACGCCGACCACGAAGTTCGGGTTGAACTGCCAGTCCGCACCGACCTGCACACCGCCGAGGAAACGGCCGTTGCCGTTGTTGCCGGTGGAGAGGCCGTTGAAATTGTTGTCGCTGGAGAACGCGCCGCCGACATGGCCACCGATGTAGAAGCCGGTCCAATTGTAGATCGGCGCGACATAGGCAGGCGCGGGCGCCTTGTAATAGTTGCGATTGCCGAGATCGGCACCGACGGCCGGCGCGGCCATGCCCACCACGAGCAGCGCAACGGTCCCAAACAAAATCTTCTTCATCGTCTTGAACTCCAACACATAAGGTCCCCGGCAGGCGCGCATTCCGCGCCGTCGTTGGTTTTGCAGATAGCTCGCTTTTGACGAAAATGCTGTCACATGCGTGGCACAGCGGCGCCCAACGTAACTTATTGGGCTGCAAATGATTTTCGTGCTTAATGCCGGCTTAAGAAATGCTGAAGGAAGGCTTAACTTCGCGCCTCGCAGGTAACTTGTGCGCGCCTCTTGTTAACCAAGACGCCGCCGCGCCTCGTCGCGCATCTGCGCGCGAAAGGCCGCACGCTTTGCCGGCCGGTCCTCCTCGCGCACGTCGTGACGATCGAAGATGTCGAACTTCTCCAGGATCGGATAGCGCTCGCTCGCCATCGCGAGCACGCGCAGCACTTTGGTCGCCGATGGTGTCGGACCGCTGACCTCCCAGCGCCGGATGGTGTCGGCGCCGCCCTTCTCCGGCAATCCGCACAGTCTGGCCATGTCGGCCGCGGTGAGCTTGCGTTCGAGCGCATCGGAGAGATCAGCGCGGAGTTGCTTCAGTTCGGGGCCGGTCATGCTGCTTGTGCCGAATGGACGTCGAGCAGACTGCGCTAGGCGTGATTCGGGTTGATCCTGTGGCAATGTCAGCAAATGTATTGTCCTTCGGTCATTCCAGGTCGAGGAAGTAGCGCCATTCCGTCCCCATGTTGTCGTCGGTGATCGGCGTATTGCCTTTGGTGGCGGCCAGAAGCTGGGGACATTCCTCCACCATCGGACCGTCCTTGCGATAGTCGCTCATCAGCGTATCGAGCACGGCGCGATCGGCTTCGCTTCCGCCTGCGAATTTGGACTTGCCATCGATGCTGTAGCGCTCGAGGGTCTTGCGCCAGCGTCCATAATTCCAGTCGATCGGCGACTCCGACACCACCATGTGGTTGAGGAAGCGAGCGCCGTGGGCGAAGGCGGCGCAGGCGGTGCGCTGGGCGCGCCGCGAATTGGTGGTGTTGTAGAAATAGATGCCGCCTTTGTTAAGATGCTGCTTCACCATCGCCAGGAACTCGGACGACAGCAGATTGGTGGTGTTGGCTCGAAAATGCCAGGTGGTGTTGGAGACGACGGCGTCGAAGCGCGCCTCAGGATGATGGCCAAGCCAGCGGCGGCCGTCGTCCTCGATGATTCGGACCTTGGGATTGGCGAGAATCGATTTGACTTCGTCTTGCGCTGCGATGATCTGGAGATAGCCGCGGTTGATCTCCACGATGGTGAGCGAGGCGACATCGGGGTTGTTGGCGATGACCTGAGCCCAGGATCCGGAAGCAAGTCCGATCATCAGCACGTCGCGCGGCGCACCGTGAAAGAGGCTCAGCGCATAGGGGCGCACGATGACGTTGCGGTCATGCTTGAGATCGGTATTGAAGCAGCCGTCATACATGCCGTTGCCGGACACGGTGCCCTCGGTGTCGACGGTGATGATGCCGCTGTGGTTTTCCACGACCTGTACGAAATCCTGGTTTGCAGCCGACTTGCTTTGAAGGTTCTCCAGCAGCCGTTGTGCGAACAGGGCGTTGGCGGCGATGCCGAGGACGAGCACCGTGCCCGCGATGGCGCCGAAGCGCAGGCGTTCCCGCAGCGCCGCCGGATACGAGAAGGCGAGCACCATGGCGCAGAGCGTTCCCGCGATCAGCAGCAGCACGGCAATCTGCTTCAGGCCGAGATGGTCCGTCAGCACGAAGCCGGTCAGCACAGCGCCGCTGGCGCAGCCAATGATGTTGGAGAAATAGAGCAGTGCGGTCTGCTGGCCCGCGCGCGCGTCGGCCGCGATGCCAAACTGGGACAGATAGGGCAGCAACGCGCCCCATTGCCGGGCGATCAGATAGGTCATGATCACCGCATTGAACATCAAGGCGAGGACGTTTGACGCCAGCTGCGTCATCAGCGGTAGGAACGCGGCGGCGAATCCATTGGCCCAGACGAGGTCCATCGCGGCGTGCGCAATTGCCTCCCGCGCGGACCGCGTGGCGCAGATCTGCCCGGCGCGCCGCGCTCCGACCGCGACACCGATCAGGAAGCTGCCCAACGTGATCGCGAAGGCAAGCGAGCTCGAACCCGAGGCGAAGGAGATGGTGCGGAAGAGATAGATCTCGTAGGACAGCGCGATGAAGCCGCCGGCAGCCGCCATCGTGGCGACGAAACCCATGCGAAGAACGGGGGCCGCCGTGCGGTGGATGGCGGGCTTCGGCGCGGGGGCAGCCGGCGCACCGCCCAGAACGTGTGCCGCGACGCGCCGACGCCAACCGCAATGTTGATTCCCGCCGCGATCATGACCGCGCCCTGCATGCCGGCGAAGGGAAAGATGAGCACGGCCGAAATCAGGCAGGCGGCGCCTGCGCCGAGGGTATTGACGAAATAGAGTGTGCCGACCGAGCTGCCGATCTCGCCGGACATCCTGACGAGGTACGAGACGAGGATTGGTAGGGTGGCGCCCATCAAGAGTGTCGGCAGCAGCACCAGCAGCAGATTGATGATGGCGATCGCCGGCAATGACATGTCGGCGGTGACGCGGCCGACGAGGTCGAAGACTCCGAGCGAGACCAGGCCGAAGGCGGCGGTCGCGAGCTCGATGATCCCGAGCAGCAAGAGCGGGTTGACGCTGCCGCGTTTCGACAGCCAGCCACCGGCGAGGCTTCCGAGTCCGAGGCCCAGCATGAACGCCGTGACGACAATGGTCACCGATTCCGTGTTGACGCCGAATATCCGGAACAGGCTGCGCTGCCAGGTGAGCTGGTAGATCAGCGCCGGGAAGCCGGAGAAGAAGAACAGGATGCAAAGGAGGCGGATTCGCGCCGGCATGGCAGCTTGGGACGGGGCCGCAGGCAGCTCGACAGTCGTCATCTCCGGTTCCCTATTTTGAATGGACAACCTAGGGAGGAAAGGTAAGCAAAGATTGCTGTGAGTTGCGCAAACCGTCGGAATGCCAAAGTTCGTGCCAAGATTGGCGGACAGGGTTAAGCGAACGCCAATGTGCCATTTCGGGCGAGGTTCCCGTAGAAAATACGAGAGAGGAGAGGTGCCGGGATTCCTCATCTGACGTCCGGCCAGCAAGCTGCTTGCGCAGCCCGCCGCTGGGCGGCACCTTGAACCCCGTTCGGCGTTGTAGGGTTGGCCTGTGGCACTGCTGCGCCGCAGACGGAGCGATCAGCCATGACAAGCATCAAACTCGCCATTACCGCACTCATCACGACCGGGCTGCTTGCCGCGCCTTTCGCGGCTGAGGCGAAAAAGGTCCGGGCGAGCCGGCATTACAGCACCGGTGTGGTGGCGCCGACCTATGGCGGTGCCGGAACGCCGGCAGCGCAGCCGAGGGCGTCCTACGGGTCATCCGGACAGACGGTCGGCACCGTCACGGCGCCGTCGGTCGGCTCGTACAATTGGCCGTCGGTCGGCGTGACCAACTCGGTCCCCACCTGGAGCAACACCACCAGATAGACCGATGCCGATCAGCGTGTGCCGGTCGCGAGGCCGGAGAGCAGATAGAGCACGACCAGCAACGTTGCGACCGACAGCATCGTCGTGATCGAGACCGTGGCCGCAACCAGCTTCTCCTCGACCTTGTGCTCGTGCGCGAGGACGTACACGGTTTTCGCCGTCGGCACGGCCGCGCAGACGATCGCCGCGACCATGTAGAGAGGATCGAGGCCTAAGAGCACACAAAGCCCGTAGACGATCAGAGGCATGACCACCAGTTTCACCGCCGCGAGCGCAAACGATGCCTTCAGGTTGGATCGCAGGCCCTCGACGGACAAACCAAGTCCGATGGCAAACAGCGCGGACGGCGTGAGCGCGGCAGCGATCATGTTCAGATAGGTCGCGACCGGCGCCGGAATCGGCAAGCCCGTGATCGCCCACACCAGACCAATAAGCGTCGACAGCACCATCGGATTGAGCAGGATCTGCTTCGCCAGTCCCGTGGGATGCGCGGACCCGTGCGGGTCGCATCCTTCCAGCAGGATGACCGTGATCGGAAACATCACGGCGGCCACGAACACTGTCGCCACCGCGGCGGGCAGGACGGCGGACTGGCCGTAGATCGCGTGCAGGATCGGCAGCGCGACGAACCCGGTGTTGGTCATCGCCGCCGCCATCCCATGGATGGTACTGCTGGCGAGATCGTGTTTGCCACCCGCGCGGACCGCCAGGAACACCAGCGCGAAGCAGATCAGTGAGCCGCCGCCGAATGCGAGCAGGAAGCGCCATTCCAGCAGATTGCGGGCCGGCTCCTGCGCGATCGTGACGATCAGCAGCGCCGGCATCGCCACGTTGTAGGCAAAGTGCACCAGGGCATCGGCAAGCGAGCGGGAGAGGTAGCCGAGCTCGCCGGCGAGCCAACCGGTGACGATGATCGCGAATACGGGAAGAACGAGGCTGGCGACCTCCATCCGACTTCCCCCCTCATTGCCAAACGGCAGCGAGGTTAGCCCGGCGATGGTTTGTCGTCACTGAGTGATTTGATCGACCCGACCCGAGTGATCGTTCAAGTCGCAAAGGACGAGGATCTTCCTCGCTAGATTCCCCTGCCGCCCTGCTTCCCGATCACGCAACGCCATGCCGCCAGGCGCTCAGCCGGATGCTGATTCATCCAGTCGGCGAGCTGCGGTGCGCCCATCAGGCAGGACTGCACCGAGACCTCAGCAAAATCGGAAGTGGTCACGATCTGCTCGTGACAATTGGTCGGAGTCGCGAGGCTGCAAAGCACGGCGATGATCTTGATCACGAGAGCTTACTCCGATCGCCGCCGGTGATCGTGCGGCCCGTTGCTCTATCCTGCCCGTCGCTGGCCGGATCGGATGGTGGGAAGATGCTGTCGTAGATCGCGCGTGCCTCCTGAATGAGGCGCACGCGCTCGCGCTCAGATCTCGAGACAAATCGAATAACTTCGCCCATGTTGGCTCCGATTATCAGTGGGCAAGCAGGCCATGAGATGACGATGATCATCCAATCAGCATCTATGGCGCCGCCCTCGACTTCGAAACGGCGTGCCCGTTCACGACGGAATAAAAAGCTCGTGACCGCGCCGGCGTCCCAACGTCGGGTGTTCTTGTGCCAGGTTCTGAGGCTGTTCACTGCCTTCTATCGCGCGACTGCAACTAACGCGCGAACGAATGCCGGTGACAGCTTACTCTTGCCGTCATCGGCAAGGCAGTCTCGCGAAGCAAATGCTGATCGAGCGAATTTGTTTCGCCCGTATCAAGTGCAAGTTTTTGGAACAATCTTGCGGTTCGAAGAAACTGGGCGACCGTCGCTCACGCTGCCGGCGCGCGCTCCTTCCGCCCCGGCACCGCCGCCAGCAGTTCACGCGTATAGGCATGTTCGGGCGCGGCGAACAACTGCGCGGTCGGCTTGAGCTCGACGATGGCGCCGCGCTGCATCACCGCGATGCGGTCGCAGATCTGGGCGGCGACGCGCAGATCGTGAGTGATGAACAGCATCGAGAGGCCGAGGCGCGCCTTGAGGTCTTCGAGCAGCTTCAACACCTGCGCCTGCACGGAGACGTCGAGCGCGGAGACGGCTTCGTCGGCGACGATGATCTCGGGCTCGAGCGCGAGTGCGCGCGCAATGCCGATGCGCTGGCGCTGGCCGCCGGAGAATTCATGCGGGTAGCGCTCGAGCGCGCCGGCGTCGAGGCCAACCATCTTGAGGAGATCGCGGGCCCGGTCGAATGCGACCTTCGGATCAGTGCCGGCCGCGATCGGGCCGTCGGCGATGATGTGGCCGATCTTGCGGCGCGGATTGAGCGAGGCGAACGGATCCTGAAAGATCATCTGGATGCGATGGCGCTCGGCGCGTAGCGCCTTGCCCGTCAGAGAAGTGAGGTCGGTCTCGCCGATTCGCACCGTGCCGCGGTCGGCCTCGATCAGCCGCATTACGAGCCGCGCGACCGATGACTTGCCGGAGCCGGATTCGCCGACGAGGCCGAGCGTCTCGCCCTTGAGGATGTTGAAATTGACCTCGCGCGCGGCATCGACGCGGCGGTCCTGGCGAAACCAGCCGCCCGAGGTGACATAGGTCTTGTCCAGCCCGATCACCTCGACAGCCCGGGCATGATCGTCGAGAGGCTCGCGCACCGGCGGGTCCATCGATGGCACGGCGGCGAGCAACGCCTTGGTGTAGTCGTGCTGCGGTTCGCTGAAGACGGCTGAGGCCGAGCCTTCCTCCACGACCTTGCCATGGCGCAGCACCACGACCTGGTCGGCGATGTCGGCGACCACCCCGAAATCATGGGTGATGAACATCACCGCCATGTTGCGATTGCGCTGGAGGTTGCGGATCAGTTTCAGGATCTGCGCCTGCGTGGTGACGTCGAGCGCGGTGGTCGGCTCGTCCGCGACCAGCACGGCGGGCTCGAGCGCGAGCGCCATCGCGATCATGGCGCGCTGGCGCTGGCCGCCGGAGAGCTGGTGCGGATAGGCGCGCACGATGCGCTCGGGGTCGGGCAGGCCGACCTCACGCGCCAATGCGAGCGCTCTCGCGCGCCGTTCCTTGGGCGTGAGCAGGCCGTGCGCCTCGAACATCTCGGCCATCTGGTCGCCGATCCGCATCAATGGATTGAGCGCGGTCATCGGCTCCTGGAAGATCATCGCGAGCCTGCGGCCGCGCAGATCGCGCCAGCCGTCGTCGTCCAGCTTGAGCAAGTCGCGGCCTTCGAACTGGATCTCGCCGGAGCCGATGGACACTGTGTCCGGCAACAGGCCCATCAGCGCATGCGCGCACATCGACTTGCCGGAGCCGGATTCGCCGACGACGCAGACGATCTTGCCGGGCCGCAGATCGAGCGACACGCCATCGACGGCGAACGGACGCTCGGCGCCCTTGGGCAGCGCGATCCTCAGGTTCTTGATGGAGACGGCGGGCGGTGCGGTCATCGTCAGCGTCCCTCCCGCGACAGGCGTGGATTGAGGGCGTCGTTGAGGCCTTCGCCGATCAAATTGAGGCCGAGCACCGAGATCAGGATGGCGACGCCGGGAAACACAGTGATCCACCAGGCCTGGCGGATCACGGTGCGGCCGGCGCCGACCATGTAGCCCCAGGAGATCAGATTGGGATCGCCGAGGCCAAGGAACGACAGCGAGGATTCCAGGAGGATCGCGGTCGCCACCATCAGCGAGGCCAGCACGATCACGGGCGACAGCGCGTTCGGCAGGATCTCGCGCAGGATGATCCAGGTGTTGCTCTGTCCGGTGACCACCGCGGCCTGGACATACTCGCGCGTGCGCAGCGACAGCACCTCGCCGCGTACGAGGCGGGCGACCGGCGGCCAGCTCACCACCGCGATCGATGCCACGATCGAATAGATCGAGGGCTGCAGGATCGCGACCAGCACGATCGCGAGCGCGAAGCTCGGAATGGTCTGGAAGAACTCGGTGAAGCGCATCAAGGCGTCGTCAACCTTGCCGCCGAAATAGCCGGCCATGGCGCCGATCGGCACGCCGACGACCAGCGCGACCAATGTAGAGACCAAACCGACCAGCAGCGAGACGCGGGCACCAAAGATCATGCCGGCGAACACGTCGCGGCCGAGCGCGTCGGTGCCGAGCGGCACGGTCGACAGCGTGAAGGGCGGCAGGAACGGCCGCTGCACCATGCGCCAGGGCGAGTTCGGGAACAACATCGGCCCGAACACCGCGACCGAGATCGCAAGCAGCAGGATGACGAACCCGATGACGCCGCTCGGGCTCTTCAGCATCGATTTCCAGAACTGTTTCATGAGGCGAATTCGATGCGCGGATCGACCAGGCGGTAGACCAGGTCGGTGATGAGGTTGAAGATCAGCACCATGGCGGAGCAGATCACGAAGACGCCGAGCAGCAGGTTGTAGTCGCGCTGGAGCAGCGCGTCGTACATCAGCCGTCCGATGCCGGGCCAGGCGAACACGGTCTCGGTGATGACGGCGCCGCCGATCAGGGTGCCGGAATGCACGCCGGCGAGCGTCACGACGGGGAGCAGCGCATTGCGCAGCACGTGGCGGCGCTGGATCACGGCATCGGACAGGCCTTTGGCACGCGCGGTCTTGACGAAGTCGAGCCGCTTCACCTCGAGCATCGAGGCGCGCGTCATGCGGGTGTAGGTCGCCATGAAGAACAGCCCGAGCGTCATCGCCGGCATGATCAGGTGTTTTGCGACGTCGACCGCGTGGGCGAGGCCAGTGAGATTGGCGCCGACCGTCTCGTAGCCGAAGCTCGGCAGCCAATCCATGGTGACCGAGAACAGCAGGATCCCCATCAGCGCCACCCAGAAGATCGGCATGGCGTAGAAGATCAGCGCGAACACCGTGATGGCCGTGTCGAGGAAGGTTCCGGCAAAGCGCGCGGCGAAGGTGCCGAAGAGAATGCCGAGCATGAGCGAGATCGCAAATGCCGTCAGCGTCAGCAGCAGCGTCGCCGGCAGCCGTTCGCCAATCAGCTTTGCGACCGGCGCCTGCTGGCGGAAGGAGAAGCCGAGGTCGAACGTCACGACGCCCTTGACGTAGATGAAGAGTTGCTCGGGCAGCGGCTTGTCGAGGCCGAACTTTTCCCTGAGCTGCTTGACGAAGACCTGGTCACTGGCCCCGGCTTCGCCCGCCATCACGACCGCGGGGTCGCCGGGCGCAAGCCGGATCAGGAAGAAATTGAGGACAACGATCGCGAGCAGGACGATCACGCCCTTCAGGACACGCTGAGCGACGAAAGAGAGCATCTTAGATGGCGATCGGATCAGGTTGAACGCAGCCAGAATCACGGTGCGCTCCCTCTCCCGCTTGCGGGAGAGGGCAGGGGAGAGGGTATTTCCGCAGAGAGGACGCCAAGAGGAGAAAGCCCTCTCCCGCCGCGCTCTGCGAGCGCGTCGACCTCCCCCGCAAGCGGGGGAGGTGCAGCGAGTTTGCGGCTCGATCGGAGGTCATGTGGCGAGAGCCATGGCAGAAAGATCAGACGCGAATTGTAACTATTTGTCGAGCCATGCGTCCTTGAAGCCGTCATTCACCCCGATCCCCGTGGTGATCAGGTTCTTGACCTTGCAGCGCATGATGGTCGGGAATTGCAGCTCGAGCATCCAGGCCACCGGCACGTCCTCGACCAGGATCTTCTGCGCCTTCTCGTAGATCTCCTTGCGCTTGGTGTCCGGGGTCGCGACGGCGCCGTCGGCGAACAGCTTGTCGATCTCCGGGTTGGAGTAGCCTTCGACATTGTTGAACACCTGGCCCTTGGCGATGGCGCTGGAGACGTAATTGCGTCCCACCCCGAGCGCGGGATCGCCGTACTGGTAGAGATAGGTGAAGGCGATGTCGTAGTCCCAGTCGCCGATCTTCTGGTTGCCGCCGGCAACATCGGTGGCGATCGTCTCGATGTTGATGCCGACGTCCTGGAGGTTCTGCTTCACCGCTTCACCCCAGCGCTGCCAGGTTTCGCCATAGGCGAGCGGCAACAGGCGAATCTTCTCGCCCTTGTAGCCGGCTTCCTTCAGCAGCGCCTTGGCCTTGGCCGGATCGTACGGATATTTCCTCACGTCGTCGGTGTAGTATTTGATGGTCGAGGCGGACGGGCCGGTCGCGACCTTGCCGAGCCCGTTCCAGATCACATCCTTGGCGAAGTCGCGGTCGATCGCATACATGATTGCCTGCCGTACCCGCTTGTCGGCGAGCGGGCCCTGGCGGTTGTTGAGCCACAGCCAGGCCAGCGGCGAGAAGAATTCCCAGCCGGCGCCGGTGACGCAGGTGTCCTTCAGCTTGGACAGGCGCGGCACGTCGAAATTCTCGACCGAGCCGCCGGGCAGCACGTCGACCTTGCCGGTCTCATACGCCACCGAGCGGGCGGCGGCGTCGGGAATGATCTGCCAGTAGATCTCGTCGAGATAGGGTTTACCCTTCTCGTAATAGTTCGGATTCTTGACCAGGCGGATGAATGAGCCCTTCTGCCACTCCTTGAACATGAAGGGGCCGGTGCCCACAGGCGCGTTGTTGTAGGGATTGGTCTTGAAGTCGGTGCCTTCATAGAGATGTTTCGGCACCATCGGCATCGAGCCAACCTCGAAGATGCCGAGGAACGGGCCGAACGGTTGCTTCAGCGTGAACGCCACCGTGTAGTCGTCGGGCGCCTCGACCTTGTCCACTTGGGCGAGGTTGTTGCGAGCGCGCGCATGGGTCTGCTTCAGCATCTCGACCGAGAACAGCACGTCCGCGGCGGTGAAGGGCTTGCCGTCATGCCAGGTCACGCCCTTCCTGAGCTTGAAAGTGTAGGTCTTGGCGTCCTCGCTGACGCTCCAGCTCTCGGCGAGCTCCGGCTGCGGCTCGAGCTTGGGATTGTAGCGCAGCAGCCCCTCGAAGATGTTGCCCGACACCATCTGGGTCGGACCGTTCTGGACCATTGCAAGCATCAGGCCGGGCGGCTCGGGCTGGATCACGGCGTTGATCACGCCCCCCGTTTTCGGCTCTTGCGCCAGTGCGGGGGCCGTGAGGCCGCAAGCCAGGAGGAGACCAAGCAACACTCGTTTTGGCATGTCGTATCTTTCTCAAGCGAGACCAGCCGTGAGCGCTTCGCAACGTCCTCGCGCGCAAAGCGACGGCCGGCCCATCCCAGTCCCCATCCGATATCGAGGCTCACATAGTCTCGTTCGGCGCCGCAAGATGAAAGTCTCGACAGTGTCCGCACAAAAAATGTACAGCGCGTCCTGAAATCAATTCGCTGGTCTGTCATGGTGGGCGCGGCCACGGTCTCGGCGATTGGCGGATGCTCGATGACCAGCGACACAGCGTCGCGGCGGTCCGTGGATGCGCAAGCGCCATCACACGTGACCGGGAATAAACCGGGCTGCCTCGCGATCGGTCGGAAGCGTCCCGGATTTGATCCGGATCAAAGCCGAGCCGCCGCTTCTGCGATCGAATAGCAACTGGCGGGGCCCGGCACTGCGCGTCCTCCCTTTGAGCCGTGAGACGATCGAATGGACATCCAGGCCACGACTATCCCAGTGGGCGACGACAGCGGACCGGATGTTGCCGCGCCGCCGGATGGACCAATTCTGCCACCGGATGAGGGCGTGCAGCGTTGTCTGCAATTGCTTGTTGATGCCGACCTGCGCCCGACGCGCCAGCGTCTGGCGCTCAGCCAATTGTTGTTCCTCGGCGGCCACCGTCACGTCACCGCGGAGAAGCTCTATGACGAGGCGATGGCGGCGAACATGTATTTGTCGCTCGCGACCGTCTACAACACCTTGAACCAGTTCACCGAAGCGGGCCTGTTGCGCCGGATCGCGGCCGACGGCATCAAGTCGTTCTTCGACACCGACACATCCGTGCATCCGCACTTCTACCTCGAAGGCGAGGATGTGCTGGTCGACGTCGTCGAGGGCCTGACTTTCAACAGAGTGCCCGAGGCGCTTCCCGGCCACGAGATCGCGCGGCTCGACGTCATCGTGCATCTGCGCCGGAAGCGCGCGTAGCACCGCTGTGCTCTTACCCTCCCCTGGAGGGACCCTGGAGGGGGAGGGTAAGAGGAATCACCGCAACCCTGCGCGCCGAAATCCCTCCAGATAGTGCTCGCGATCGGCCTCATTGGCCCACGGCAATTGCGTCGCGATCCAGTGCAGCGAGATGCCGGGCTGGGTGCGGCGGAGCTCGCCCAGCGCTGTCTCCGCAAGCTTTCCGTCGCCGGTCATGCCGGCGGAGACTGCGAGCACGCGGTAGGCGCCGGTGAGGTCGCCGCGGTGGCGGATCGCCTCGCGCGCGTGCGCGATCGCCTCGTCATAGTGCCGCTCGGTAAAGCGCGCATAGCCGGCAATGCCGTGATAGATCGCCAGCGACGGATCGCGCGGCGAGAGCCGGATCGCCCTCTGCGCCGCCTCGAACGACTCCTTCGAGCGTCCGGCATAGGACAGCGCCAGCGCGTAATAGCCCTGCGCCAGCGAGAAGTTCGGATTGAGCGTGAGCGCCTGCTCGAACTCGGACAGTGCGTCGACCAGCCTGCGGGTCGAGAACAGGACGCTCCCGAGCGCGGCATGCGCCCAGGCATCCTCATGGTCGCAGCGCACGGCAGCGAGCGCGGCGGCTTCCGCAACCGGCGCCACCGTGGCAAGCTCGGTCCAGCCGAGATGCACGCCGAACATATGGTTTGCCGCCAGCACCGACAGCGCCTGACCATAATTCGGATCGATCTCGATCGCGCGCTCCAGCAGCGCCTTCGCTGTCTCGTGATCCCGCCGCGTCACGCGCCAGTAGTGCGACAGCGCCCGCATCAGCAGATCCCAGGCATCCAGGCTCGCAGGCGGCTTGCGGTGAGCGCGAAAACTTTCCGCCGCATGGATCTGCGGCTCGATCGCCGCCACGATCGCGTTGGTAATCTCGTCCTGCACGGCAAAGACGTCGACGAGCTCGCGGTCGTAGCGTTCGGCCCAGAGATGGCCGCCCGATGTGGCGTCGTTGAGCTGCGCGGTGATGCGCACCCGGTTGTCCGCCTTGCGCACGCTGCCTTCGACGATGTAGCGGACGCCGAGTTCCTCGGCGATCTGCCTGACGTGGACCGCGCGTCCCTTGTAAGTGAAGGACGAGTTGCGGGCGATCACCATGAACCAGCGCTGCTTCGACAGCGCGGTGAGGATGTCCTCGCTGATTCCGTCGCCGAAATAGTCCTGTTCGGGATCGCCGCTCATGTTCTCGAAGGCGAGCACCGCGACTGCCGGGCGGTCCGAGACGGTGTGCGGCCGGGCAGGAACGGATACAGCGGGCCCAGACGAAGCCGCCAGGTCTTTCCGGATTTCTTCCCGGACTTCGCCGACGAAACGAAAACCCTTGCGCGGAATGGTCTTGATCAGCCGCTGGGTCGCGCCGTCATCGCCAATCGCCTTGCGTGCAGCGTTGATTCGGCTGTTCAGGGCGGAATCGGAGACGATGCGGTCGCTCCAGATCTGGCTGATCAGGTCACCCTTGCTGACCACACGCGCGCGTTGCACGACCAGATAGAGCAACAGATCGAACACTTGCGGCTGCAACGGCACGGCGACCCCGGCGCAGGTGAGTTCCCGCAGGTCGCCGTCGAGCACATTGTTTTCAAAGCAAAATCGCACGTTTTCGTCGTCTCAAGCAAAACTCAAAGGCGTCTCAGGCGAAAATCAATTGTCAGCGAAAGTCTCAGGCCCGTCCGAGGTGCATGGTGGGACTACCAACAAGTGCCGATGTTTTGGCACAACGGAGCTTTCCATGTCCCAGATTGATCAGGTTCATTCGATCAGCCCGGCGGTTACGGGCTCACGCATATTCAAGTTCGTCGCCTTTCTGTACGGAATTGCGGCATATCTCGTGTTTTTCGTCACCATCCTCTACGCCATCGGCTTTGTCATGGGGCTGGTCGTGCCGAAGACCATCGACACTGGAACCGCCACGCCGCCGGTTGAGGCAGTCATCGTCAATCTCCTCCTGATGTCGCTGTTTGCCATCCAGCACAGCGTGATGGCGCGTCAGGGCTTCAAGGCCTGGTGGACGCAGTTCGTCCCGAAGCCGGTCGAGCGCAGCACCTATGTGCTGCTGGCGAGCCTGTCATTGCTGCTCCTGTTTTGGCAGTGGCGTCCGCTGCCTGCGGTCATATGGGAGGTCCAGGATCCCGATCTTGCCGTGACGCTCGTCACATTGTCCTTCGCAGGTTGGGTGCTGGTGTTCACCTCGACCTACATGATCAACCATTTCGAATTGTTCGGCCTGCATCAGGTGACGAACCATCTCGTCGGCAAGGAAGCGGCGCCTGCGCGGTTCAAGACGCCGCTGCTCTACAATTTCGTTCGCCATCCGATCTATCTCGGCTTCATCATCGCGTTCTGGGCGGCGCCGGTCATGACCGCGGGCCACCTGCTGTTCGCCGCCGTGACGACGCTCTACATCTTCGTCGGCATCGCGCTGGAGGAGCGCGACCTCGTCGATCTCTTCGGCGACGACTACCGGCAGTACAAACAACGCGTGTCGATGCTTATTCCCTGGCGCAGATCAGTATAGTCTTGGCCTCGTTCCGCGCGTCCACCGAAAGGAGGATGCGCGGGGCGCCGACGCGCGATAACGATCCTTCATCATGGAGACACCAATGAAACATGTCGGAAACTGCTTCTGTGGCGCGGTCACGGTCGAGGTCACGGGCGCGCCGGAGGCGATGGGCTATTGCCATTGCCGCTCTTGCAGGTCGTGGTCGGGCGGACCGGTGAACGCCTTCAGCCTGTGGAAGCCTGAAGCCGTGCGCATCACCGAAGGCGCCCAGAACGTCGAGACCTTCGCCAAGACGCCGCTCAGCCAGCGCAAATATTGTAAGAAGTGCGGCGGTCATCTCATGACCAACCATCCGCCGCTTGGTCTTGTCGACGTCTTCACTGCCACCATCCCGACGCTGGCTTTCACGCCCGGCGTCCACGTCAATTACGCCGAGACGGTGCTGCCGATGCGCGACGGCCTGCCCAAGCTGAAGGATTTTCCCGCCGAGTTCGGCGGCAGCGGCGAGATGATGCCGGAGTAGGACTCTTCGACTCTCCCCGCTTGCGGGGAGAGGCCGGATTGCATCGAAGATGCAATCCGGGTGAGGGGGAGCCTCCGCGAATCGAACTGTCACCGTCCTTGCGGAGACTCCCCCTCACCCCAACCCTCTCCCCGCAAGCGGGGCGAGGGAGAAGCATCATCTCATCCCCGCGCGCCGCAATCCTTCCAGATAATGCGCGCGATCCTCGTCGCGCAGCATCGGCAGCTCGCGCGTGATCCAGGCGAGCGAAATGCCGGGCTGGGCGCGGCGCAGGCCTTCCAGGGCGGACGCAGCGAGAACCGAGCTTCCCGACATGCCGGCGGCGGCGGTCAGCACGCGATGCGCGCCGACGAAATCGCTGCGTTGCCGCAGCGACTCGCGTGCCATCTGCACGGCGCCATCGTAGTCGCGACCGATGAACCGGGCATAGGCCGCAACTCCGCAATAGATCGCGGCGAGCGGATCGCGCGGACTCAGCCGTAGCGCGCGGCGCGCGGCGGCATCGCCGTCCTGCCATCGTCCCGCGTAGCACAGCGTCACGCCGTAGAAGGCATATGCCATTGCGAAATTCGGATTGAGCTTGAGAGCCAGCTCGAACTCCGCCAGTGCGTCGTCGAAGCGGCGGCGGAATAAATAAGTATAGGCGAGGCCGTGATGCGCCCAGGCGTCGTCGCGATCGGCCTCCACCGCCGCCAGCGCCGCGCGTTCGGCGACCGGCACGGTTACAGCCATGTCCGCCCAGCCCATATGCGCGCCGAAGATATGGCTGGTCGCGAGCAGGCCCAGCGCCTTGCCATAGGCGGGATCGATCGCAATCGCCTGTTCCAGCAGCGCTTGCGCGGCCGCATTGTCCTCGCGCGTGATGCGCCAGTAATGCGACAATGCGCGCATCACGAGATCCCAGGCATCCAGGCTGCCCGGCGGCTTCTGCTGGGCGCGAAAGCTCTCGGCGGCATAGAGCTGCGGTTCGATCGCCGCGACGATCGCCTCGGTGATCTCGTCCTGCACGGCGAAGACGTCGGCGAGCTCGCGGTCGTAGCGTTCGGCCCAGAGATGGCTGCCGGTCGAGACGTCGTTGAGCTGCGCCGAGATGCGCAGGCGCTCGCCGCTGCGCCGCACGCTGCCTTCGACCACGTAGCGTACGCCGAGCTCGCGCGCGACCTCGTGGAGGTGCACGGCGCGGCCCTTGTAGACAAAGGAGGAGTTGCGCGCGACGACGAAGAACCAGCGCAGCTTCGACAGCGCGGTGATGATGTCCTCGCTGATGCCGTCGGAGAAATAGTCCTGCTCGCGGTCGCCGCTCATATTGGTGAAGGGCAGCACGGCGATCGCGGGCCGGTCGGGCAGCGCGAGCGTGGTCTGCGGCGCCGACGCGCCGCGGCCGGGTTCCGGAACGGCCGCACCGCGCTTCGCCTCGACGTCGCCGACGAAGCGAAAGCCCTTGCGTGCGATGGTGCGGATCAGGGCTTGGTTCGCGCCATTGTCGCCGATCGCCTTGCGCGCCGCGTTAATCCGGCTGGTCAAGGTCGATTCGGACACGCTGCGGCCGTGCCAGATCTTGTCGATCAGCTCGTCCTTGCTGACCACCCGGTCGCGGTTCTCCATGAGATGCACGACCAGGTCGAAAACCTGCGGTTCCACGGCAACGGGAACCTGCTCGCGGCTCAGCTCGCGCCGGTCGGTGTCGAGAAGGTGATCCCGGAACAGAAACTGCACGTCGAAAACTCAGTCCTCACAACGACATCAGGCAATAATAAAATCAAAATGGATTGCGACTTGAAGTCTGTGAGTCCGCCGAACGGTCTGTCAGGTTCACCACGATCGCGTGATGGCAGTTATGCTGTTTTCGGATGGGAATACCAGCCGCTGAGCGAGTGTGGCGATTTAGGCCAGATGCCGCGCTTTGGGCTCTCTCTCGTCATTCCGGGGCGCGCCACTTGGCGCGAGCCCCGGAATCCATTTGTCCGCATCGCTTGCCGCGCAATGGATTCCGGGCTCGCGCTTCGCGCGCTCCGGAATGACGGGAGTAGTGCCCTTGTCCATTGCCGAACAGCGCGGCCTGCGTAAGCTGCCTTCACACAAAACACACCAGCCACGAAGAAACGCCCATGCCCGCTTTTCCCGCTTCGACCACCGTGCTCGACTCCATGCTGTTCCGCGACGCCTTCGGCACGCCCGAGATGCGGGAGGTGTTCTCCGACGTTGCGCTGGTGGCGCGCTATGCCGAGGTCGAGGTTGCGCTGGCGAAGGCGGAGGCCGGATGCGGCGTGATCCCGCAGGACGCCGCCGACCAGATCGCGGCCCGCACCAATGTTGCCGCGCTCGATTTCGATCTGTTGCGGCAGGAGACCGACGTCGTCGGCTATCCGATCCTCCCTCTGGTGCATCAGATGGTGAAGCAATGCGGCGCGGCCGGCCGTTACGTGCATTGGGGCGCGACCACGCAGGACATCATGGACACCGCGGTGGTCCTGCAACTGCGCGCCGCGCTCGAGATCGTCGAAAAGGACATTGCCGAACTCCGTCGTATCCTCGCCGACCTCTCCAAGCGATATCGCGACACGCCGATGGCGGGCCGCACCCATCTGCAGCAGGCGCTGCCGGTGACGTTCGGCTACAAGACCGCGATCTGGCTCGCGATGTTCGATCGCCATGCCGAGCGGCTGGCGCAGTTGAAGCCCCGCGTCCTGGTCGGCCAGTTTGCCGGCGCCGCCGGCACGCTGGCCTCGCTCGGCGACAAGGGGTTCGAGGTGCAGGAGGCGCTCTGCGCCGAGCTGAAGCTCGGCGTTCCCGCCTCGACCTGGCACGTCGCGCGCGACGGCTTTGCCGAGGCCGTGAACTTCCTGGCGCTCGTCACCGGCTCGCTCGGCAAGATCGCGCTCGACATCATGATCATGGCCTCGACCGAATTCGCGGAAGTCTACGAGCCCTTCGTCAAGGGGCGCGGCGCCTCCTCCACCATGCCGCAGAAGCGCAACCCGATTTCCTCCGAACTGATGCTGGCGGCGTCCAAGGCGGTGCGCCAGCATGCAGGCCTGATGCTCGATGCCATGGTGCAGGACTTCGAGCGCGCCACCGGCCCCTGGCACGCCGAATGGATGGCGATCCCCGAGAGCTTCGTGCTGAGCGCCGGCGCGCTGCACCAGGCGAAGTTTGCGCTCGCAGGCCTCATCGTGG
The DNA here is from genome assembly GCF_004212635.1 of Bradyrhizobium genosp. SA-3. Taxonomy (GTDB): domain Bacteria; phylum Pseudomonadota; class Alphaproteobacteria; order Rhizobiales; family Xanthobacteraceae; genus Bradyrhizobium. The sequence continues at coordinate 72,439 of NZ_PSRT01000008.1, forward strand.
ACGAGGCGAAGATGAACGACAATCTCGCCATCAGCCGCGGCCTGATCGTGGCCGAAGCCGTCATGATGGGGCTCGCCCCGCAGATCGGACGGCAGGAGGCGCATGACGTGGTCTATGATGCCTGCCGGCTCGCCAATGACAAAGGCTTGACGCTGGCGGATGCGCTCTCATCCGACGCCCGCGTCTCAAGCCGCATCGACCGTGCCACGATCGAGGCGCTCACCTCACCGAAAAATTACCTCGGCCTTGCCCCCGCCATGGTCGACCGGGTGCTGAAATCGGCAACGCGTTGAAAACCAATATGCGTGAAACTGCGTATCTTATCCGTGTCGCAAGGTGCTCGCGCACTTGCGCCTCGCGATGCTAGACTTAGATTGAACGAGAGACTTCCGGCAGAGGGCCCCGCATGACTGATCACCGCAATTCCGCTACTCCCATCGATCCCGCGAAACTCGACCGGCTGGCCGAGGTGGCGGTGAAGGTGGGCCTGGGCTTGCGGCCGGGACAGGATCTTCTTCTGACGGCGCCTGCGATCGCGCTGCCGCTGGTGCGGCGGATCGCCGTGCACGCCTACAAGGCCGGCGCCGGCATCGTGACGCCGATCCTGTCGGACGAGGAGATGACGCTGGCGCGCTACCGCCACGGCCAGGACAACAGTTTCGATCGTGCCGCCGGCTGGCTGTACGAGGGCATGGCGAAGGCCTTCTCGGACAACACCGCACGGCTCGCCATCGTTGGCGACAATCCGATGCTGCTGTCCGGCGAGGATCCCTCCAAAGTGGCGCGCGCCAGCAAGGCCAACTCCATGGCTTATCAGCCGGCGTTGGAAAAAATCGTCAATTTCGACACCAACTGGAACATCATCGCCTATCCGAGCCCGTCCTGGGCCAAGCAGGTGTTTCCTAATGATCCCGAGGACGTCGCGATCGGCAAGCTCGCGGATGCGATCTTCGCCGCGTCCCGCGTCGACCGTGAGGACGCGATAAGCAACTGGGCGAGCCACAATGCGGTGCTGCGCGAGCGCACCAACTGGCTCAACGGCCAGCGTTTTCGCGCGTTGCAATATTCGGGTCCCGGCACCGACCTCACCATCGGCCTCGCCGACGGCCACGAATGGGAGGGCGGCGCCTCGCTCTCCAAGAACGGCATCAGCTGCAACGCCAACATCCCGACCGAAGAGGTTTTCACCACGCCGCATTGCCGCCGCGTCTACGGCCACGTCGTGAGCTCGAAGCCGCTGTCCTACCAGGGTACGCTGATCGACAACATCGCGGTGCGCTTCGAGGACGGCAAGATCGTCGACGCCAAGGCCTCGCGCGGCGCGGAGGTGCTGAACAAGGTGCTCGACACCGACGAGGGCGCTCGCCGCCTCGGCGAGGTCGCGCTGGTGCCGCATTCTTCACCGATCTCGCAGAGCGGGCTGTTGTTCTACAACACGCTGTTCGACGAGAATGCGGCGTCCCACATCGCGCTCGGCCAGTGCTACTCGAAATGCTTCGTCAACGGCGCGCAGCTCACGCCGCAGCAGATCGCCGCGCAAGGCGGCAACCAGAGCCTGATCCATATCGACTGGATGATCGGCTCTGCCGAGACCGACATCGACGGCATTCTCGCCGACGGCAGCAAGGTGCCGGTGTTCCGCAAGGGCGAGTGGGCGAAGTAGCGAGCTAGATTTGATCCAATAGCAGCCCAGGACGCGGTTCACCTCTCCCGCAGGGAGAGGTCGGATCGCATCGAAGATGCGATCCGGGTGAGGGGTTCTGGTCTCACTGAACGCCGCGGCCCTTCATCCGGATTGCACTGGACGATGCTTCGCATCGCCAGGGGCAATTCGACCTCTCCCCGTCGGGGAGAGGTAAGCATCCCGGCGACAGTCTTTCCCCAGACTCATGCTCTGGCGTGCTACTCTCACGCCGCCGCGTTGCGCAGCATTGGGTTGTTGTTGATGCTGAAGCGGTTGAACAGCGTCGTGAACGGGCTGCCGTCGGTGGCCCGCACGATGGCGTCGGAAGCAGCGACTGCCTCGTAGAGCTGCGGGCCTCGTTGATGTCGTCCTCGTCGTCGAGTGTCGCCTCCAGCGCATCCGCCGCGCGCCGCATCTCCACGAGAGCGGAAAATTTGAGGATGTCGAGCCAATAGGGGTGGGCGACGACGAGCTGGATGAACGCCTCGAAATTCCCCGCGATAATGCCAGCGCGCCCCTCTGACGATATATAGAGCACATTCTGCGACGGCAGCAGCACGAACGTGCCGCTGGAACCGTCGCTGCCGATCTGCTGGGGGTTTTCGACGCCGTCGATGGTGAACCAGGGCTCCTCGTCCGGCGTGAAGGATACATCGAGGCTGCCGAGCCAGGCGACGGCTTCGCGGTTGGCTGTCAGAACCTCGGGCTTGACGGGCATCGGCATTGGCTCCTTCCATGGTCACTTTCGCGCATTTTGTCGCACCCCGGAAAAGAGGGGTTCATGTGCGCGAATTCGCAGCGGAATCTCAACGTTAGCTGCTTCGCACCTGCAACTTAGGGCTGATTGTCGGGGCCTGCGTAAGGAAGAATTAAAAGGCGGTCACTAGCGTTGCGACCATCATTGGAAACAATCCGGGCTCCGGCCCGGCCAAACCTATTTTATTCCCCGAGGAAACAGATGTCGCGCGCAATGATTGAAATCGGTAGTTGCAATGTGGATCTGGAGCTGCGGCCGATCGAGCCGTCCTGGATCATCGAGGGTAACCCGGTGTCGCGCTCGCGCGTCCTGTCCACCAGCGCCGACGGCACGGCGCAGACCATCATCTGGGCCTGCACCGAAGGGCGCTTCAACTGGTACTACGACATCGACGAGACGATCATGATCATGGAAGGGTCGATCGTGCTCGAAAGCGACGGCATGCCGGCGAAGCGCTACGGCCCCGGCGACGTCATTTTCTTCCGCGACGGCGCGCATGCCAAATGGCATGTCGAAGGGCACGTCAGGAAGATCGCGTTCTGCCGCAAGACCAATCCCGTGATGATCGGCTTCCTGATCCGCGTGGTCAACAAGCTCAAGAAGATGTTCACCTCCAGCGGCGAGCGCCGTCCGGCTTCGCTCATGGGCGCAGGCTAGAGCTCACAATAAGGTTTCAAGGACGCTTCCCAGCGGCCACGACGGAAGAGGGGTCGGGATCAACATCCCGGCCCCTTTTCTCGTCACGACGGCAGTTCGAGCCGATAGAAATTAATCGCGGTCTGCGAGAACAGCGCCGTCTTCTCGGCCTCGCTCAGGGGCGATGCGATGCGCTTGAAGGCGTTGAAGATCACCTGGTAACTGCACTGGCCCTTGTCCGGCGGGAAATTGCTCTCGAACATCGCTCGCTTTGGGCCGAACGCTTCGATGCAGGTTTCGACGTAAGGCCGCCAAGCCGTGGCAAGCTGCTCGGATGACGGCGGCCTCGCGCGCAAATGGAAGTCGTAGCCGAGCAGGCACATTGCGAGCCCGCCGAGCTTAACCACCACATTCTCGCATTTCGCGATCTCGCGGATCGAGGCGCGCCACTGCGGAAACACTTCCTCTCGTCTGCCGGCAAAGCGTCCGACGCCGGCCGGGCCGCCGCAATGGTCGAGCACGATCCTGGTGTCGGGGAAGGCGCGCGCAAGCTCGGTGAGCTCGCCGATCTGCGGATGAAACAGCCAGGCGTCGAAGCTGAGGTTCAACGGCGCGAGGCAGGCAAAACCCTTGCGGAAGGTCGGATCCCGCAACAGGCCCTTCGGTCGGTTCGCATACATGCCGGCGACGACGGGGTCTGCGTCCCAGGCCGAGGAATGCCTGATGCCGCGGAAGCGGCCGTTACCCGCCGCGATCTCCGCTTCCAGCACCGGCTTGGCTGCGTCGCCCAGCAGCAGATTGGCGTGGCTGACGATGCCCGCACAGATCGCCGCCTTGCCGTAAGCACCGCTCGCGCTCATCGCGGCGACGCCATTGGCGAACTCGACCTCGCCGACGGGCCGGAACGCCTCTGGCCCATGCGCGCGATACATCGAGCGGCAATCGACATAGACGGTTGCGATGACGTTGTGGCCGGAGGCGATGTCGGCTGCCATCTCCTCGATCAGATAGCGATGCCCGCGATTCCAGAGATGGTGGTGAGGATCGACGATCGGCCGGGCCGCATCGATGATCTCTTCGTGGTGCTGCGCGAGCCAGTCCTCGCGCGGCTCGACAAACAGCCCGCTCGTGTTGGCGGGCAACCCGCTTGCGGCCATCGGCGTTCGCTCCCTCTGTGTTCTGTGCTGGGAGCCTAGCATCTCATGTCTTCGTGCAGCAGCGCGCGCCATGCAACCGCACCCGTCATCGCGAGCACAGCGGCGGTGTGACTGATATCGACTAGATGAAGCTCGATTGCCGCCACACGGAAGGTACGCTCCCTCTCCCGCTTGCTTGCGGGAGAGGTTGCAGCGCGCCCCGGAGCTGACTGATTCAAGAGCGATTCAATCTTAAGCCTTGCGCCGCTTCGCCTTCACGTCGACGACGAGCCGCCAATCGGTTGCGGTCGCAGGCTTGACCTCGCCGAGCCAGTGGAAGGAAGCGCCGGTGATCTCCGTAAAGCTCCAGCGCGTCAGCTCGCCGGCTTCGGTCGTGCCTTCCTGTACGATGTCCGCGCCGCGCGGACGGCCGATCTGCTGCCGGAACACGCTGCGGCCGGGATCGAACCAGGAAATCCGCCAGGCGGCGATGGTTGGGTCATAGACACGCAGTGTCGTGCCGTACCAATTGCCGGCGATCGGAAAGGCCGGGCTGCCCGCGGGACGAGGAATGATCCAGACGTCCTGCACGGCGCGCCCTTCCAGCACCCAGCCGAAATGGATTTCGCCGGGTGCGGCGTGTTTGGTTCCATCGGGCCCGTGGGCGGTGATTTCGGCGTCCCAGTCGCCGACGAAACGGCCGTAAAGCTGCAGCGCCGCCGCGTGGTCCGGGTTTGGTCCGTCCGCGTGCAACAGTCTCGCAAACTCTGTCATGTCGATCTCCTGTTGCCAGGAGATCAGCACGAACGGGCCTCAGCGGACTTGGAGAAAATTGCGCGTCAGACCCCGTCGAGGATGATCACCGTCGGCTTCGACGGCAGCGCATCCCGCGAGATCCGGAACGACCGCTCGATGCGCCGGTCGATCTCGAACTGCTGGCCGATCCGGCGCATGAAATCGTCGAGCGGGGTGGCGAAGCGGTGCATCGGCAGCACCACCGAGGCGCGCAGCCGTTTGGTGATCTCGGAGATGCCGTCCAGCGACATGGTGTAGGTGCCGTCGATCGGCACCATCACGATGTCGAGCCGCCCGATCTGGGCGAAATGGCTGTCGTCGAGCTTGTGATGGAGATGGCCGAGATGACCGATGCAGAGGCCGGCGACCTCGAAGATGAAGATCGAGTTGCCGTCGCGGATCATGTCGGCGCCGGAATCGTCGCCGAAATAGCGGCGGATGTCGGTGGTCACGTTGCGGATGAAGGTGTCGCCGATGCGCTCGGAGATCACCGCGGGCTTGCCATCCTCGCCCCAGCCGTGCAGCACATGGGGAATGCGCTTGTCCGGAAATAGGGTGTAGTGGGTGCTGTGGGCCCGGTTCATGGTGACGACATCGGGTCGCCGTCCCACCTGATAGGCGCCGCTATAGTCGGTGGCGATGCGCAGGCCCCCGGGCGTATCGATGAAATAGGTGGAGTGGCCGGCATAGGTGATCTCGACCTCGGCTGAGCCGCCGGCCTGCCGGAACGCGACCGGCAGCGCGCGGGGCGCCGCATTCGCCATCGCCAGGCATTCGCTGCGTTGAGGTGGCTGCTGGGCGAGGGCAGGAGCCATCAGCCAGCCGAGGATCGTAAGAGCCGTCAGCAATAGTCGGGTCATCACAAGACTATCCGTGGTTCAGCCGGCAGTCCAATGAGTGTATCGTCGAATTATCCCGACGTCATGCAGCGCTAAGGCGTCCGCGCCAATCCGCCGCCTGCCTCGATCAGTTTCACGGCCTTCTTGTCGAAAGACACGAAGGTGTCGGCTCCGAGCCAGTTGCCTTCGTGGGCGATGACGCCGTCGGCGAAATCGCCGCCGGCATCGAGCAGCGCCAATCCTGCTTCCGCTACTGGCCGGTTCGCCGCTACATTGGCGGCATTGATCAAGCGTCGAATTGAAATCGCGATGTCGGCAGCAGAAATCTTGTAGCCACGTGAGAGAACCCAGGTCAGCTCGCACAGTGCGGTGATCGAGATAGCTATCACGTCTGCTTTCTTGAGAATGGCCTGAGCCGCCTTGCTCCGCTCGGCATCATCCTCGACGAGAACCCGTACCAATACGTTGGTGTCGGGTGTTATCTTCATCGCTTGCCAGCCCAGCCGTCAGCGATAACCTCGTTCATCTCCTCGATCGACAACGACCGCCCATTACTCTTTGTCTTCAGAATGCCGAAAGCATCTGAGATCTTGCCGGTGGGCCGAGCTGCTTTCACTTCAACGCGCCCGCCCGGAAGCTTTTCGATCGAGATCTTGTCACCCGGATGCACACCTAGGTGCTCCAGCAAATCTTTCCGCAGCGTGACTTGTCGCTTGGCAGTGACGGTGAGCTCACTCATGGGCCGCCTCGTAAGGCTCTGACATGCAACGAAATGTAAGGCAAATCAACCTTACCTTCAAGGTGGCCCTCACTCACGCCTTTTATTATTCGCGCCTCGGGCTGAACTTCCAGGTGATGGCGACAAGGCTAGCTGTGATCAGGCCGCTGATGAGGCCGGCGATGGGAAGAGCAAGCAGCAGCGCGGCGCTGGCGGCCCAGCCGATCGAGGAGAAGGCCTCGGCAAAGGTCGCAAGTCGCGAGGAGGTCTGGCGGCGGCGGAATTGGCTGCGCCGCGCCTGCACCCGGAACCAGAGCTGGATCGCGGTGGCGGAGGCTGCGCTGATGATGATCGCGCCGGCGCTGATTGCCGCCTGGAATGGCGAGGCGAAGGCCAGTGCCGCAACCAGCGGGCAGAAGATCACGGCGGTCGCGATCAGCACCACCTCGATCTTGGCGCGGATGACGCTGGAGGGCGTCAGCGGCGCGGTCGCGACCAGGTCGGGCGCGTCCTCGCCCGAGATCGTCAGCCAGGCAAGCCCGCCGGCGAGCTGTCCCGCCGCCATCACGATGACAGGCGTGATCAGCGTCAGCGCCGCCGAGCTGTCGGCAAAATTGCGCCAGAGCAGCAGCGCCGGTGGCACCAGGTAGAGCAGCTGCATTAGGGTCTGCGAGATCAGCCAGGGATCGCGCCAGAGCAGCGAAAATTCCTTGCGCCGCAGCGCCTGCTGCCGCGATCCGCCGCGGAAGGGGCGCTCCTTGGCGCGCACGCGGCCGGCTGTGCCATACGCCGCCGCGTCGATGGCGGTGTCGGCAAAGCGGCCGGAAAAGATCGCCATGACGCTTCCGAGCAGCACCAGACCGAGCGCCAGAAGCAGCAACAGCGCCTCGCTGTCGCCCATGGTCGCCCGCGCCGGCCACCACCAGATGCTGTCGATATCGGGCGCGTAGGCGGCCACGCGACCGGACGTCAGGATGGTGAAGCGCGACAGCGTGCCGTAGGACATGATCGCGGCGACCTGGAGCGCGATCACGAAGCCCGCGCCGATGATCGCGGCGAGGATCTGGGCGATGAGACGCGTCCGCGCCGGGCCGATCAGCCGAAACAGGAGAATGGTGACGGCAATCGCGATCGCCGCCGCCGACAGGCCCACCGCGACCACGACGCCGAACGCGCTGAGCCATCGCGCGCCGCCGCCGATCACCAGCACGTCGATGAAGGGCGTCGAGAACAGCAGCGCCATTGTCGTGACGGTGAGCGCGATCGCGGCAATGCGCACCGAGAACAGATTGGCCAGCATTGCTGGCGAGGACATGATGAGGTCGAGATCGGCGCGGGCGTAAAACACCCGCGTCACCGATTCGATCGCCTGCGACAGCATCAAGGTCCAGGCGAGAAAGATCGTCGCCGAGATCACGATCAGCGAGGATTTGTCGAGCGGCAGTTGCAGGTCGGCGAAGCGGCCGATCACCGCCCAGGCCGGCAGGTGAAGGAGTGCCGCGAAGAACAGCAGGCCGATCATGGCGGCGCGTGCCCGCTTGCGCCGTCCGCCCGTCATCATGGCGAACCATTCACGCCAAGCGAGCCGGAGCTCGTGACGGGCGAACCAGGACAGCGCGGTCGCCGAGCTCATGCGGCGTCCGGAAGCGTCACCAGCGCGATGAAGAGATCTTCAAGGCTGGTATCGGCATGGCCGTTCTGCCGGCGCAGTTCGTCGAGCGTGCCTTCGGCGACCAGTTGGCCCGATGCGATCACGCCGATGCGGTCGGCCATGCGCTCGGCCACCTCCAGAATATGCGTGGTCATGATGACGGTGCAGCCGGCGCGGACGCGCTCGCCGAGGAGGCCCTTCACGTGGCGGGCGGAAACGGCATCTAACCCCGTCAGCGGCTCGTCGAGGATGATGAGGCGGGGATCGTGCACCAGCGCGCCGGCCAGTGCCACCTTCTGGCGCATGCCCTTGGAAAAGCCCTCGCAGCGTTCGTGCCGGTGCGGCGCGAGGCCGAGCGAGCCGAGAAGCTCCTGCGCAACCGGTTCCGAGCTGGACGGCGCGATGCCCCAGAGACCGGCGACGAACTCGAGATATTCGAGCGGTGTCAGCTTGTCGTAGATCATCGGCTCGTCGGACACCCACGCCATCACCTGCTTGGCGGCGGCGGGGTTTTGGAGCGCATCGATGCCGAAGATCGAGACGCTGCCGGCATCGGGCCGCAAAAGGCCCGCGACCATGCGCAGGGTGGTGGTCTTGCCGGCGCCGTTGGGGCCGACCAGGGCATAGAACTCGCCGGCATGAATGCTGAGATCGAGGCCATCGACCGCCAAACGGTCAAAACGCTTGGTTAACCCCACGACTTCCAGCGCCAAGCTGCCCGGCTTCATGACGTCCACCATCCGGTTTTGCATCGCCCGCGACCATGACTTGAAGATGTTTCGGCACCGTGAATCTACGGCCGACAAATTCCGTCATCCTAAAGGCAAGTCACCGTTTGTTGACAGCGCTTGGCGGTTCAGGCTGAATTGGTCTCGGACAAATGGCGCTGACGCAGCGAAACGACTGCGTAGCGACTGGACACAAGATGCGACAAGGCGGTCAGGAAGAGCCGCCGTTGCATCGGGAGGATGCGCGGCGATGCTGGATTTCGTTCAGCAGCTGGTCAGCGGTGTTGCGCTCGGCTGCGTCTACGGCCTGATCGCGCTCGGCTTCGTGCTCGTCTACAAGGCCACCGAGGTCGTCAATTTCGCCCAGGGCGATCTGATGATGCTCGGCGGCTTCTTCGCTTTCACCTTCATCGGCATGATGGGCCTGAACTACTGGATCGGCTTTGCCGGTGCGGTGGCCGCCATGGCGCTGTTCGGCATGCTGGCCGAGCGGGTGGTGGTGCGGCCGATCCTCGGCTATCCGCAATTCTCCATCATCATGGCGACGATCGGGCTCGGCTATTTCCTGCGCTCGATCGCCGGCATGATCTGGGGCACCGACGATCTGAAGATCGAGACGCCGTTCAGCCAGGGCGTGCTGCGCATGGGCTCGCTGGTGCTCGCCTACGACAAGCTCTCGGTGATCGCAGCGACGATGATCCTGTGCACGCTGCTCTGGCTGTTCTTCAACAAGACCACGCTCGGCACCGCGATGCGCGCCAGCTCCGAGAATATGCTGGCGGCCTATTACATGGGCATTCCGGTCAAGCGCGTGGTGTCGATCGTCTGGGCCATCAGCGCGGCGGTCGCGACCTGCGCCGGCGTGCTGCTGGCGCCGATCACCTTCATTCACTCCAATGTCGGCCTCGTGCTCGGCCTGAAGGCGTTTCCGGCCGCCGTGCTCGGTGGCTTCGGCTCGATCCCGGGCGCAGTCGTTGGTGGCGTGCTGATCGGCGTCATCGAGAGCATGGCCGGCTTTTATTTGCCCGAAGGCTGGAAGGACGCCGCGCCCTACATCGTGCTGCTCACCGTGCTGCTTTTGAAGCCTGAAGGCCTGTTCGGCCTCCACGTCCGCAAGAAGGTCTGAACGCCATGCGCTTCCTGTTCAAGACCGACTATGAAGACGACATCAAACTGTTTCCGCATTCGGGCTACGTCGTCACCTATGGAATCCTGGTCGCGCTGCTGCTGATCGCACCCTATGTGCTCTCCAGCTATCTGATGAGCCAGCTCGTCTTCGTCTGCATCTATGCGACCGTCGGCGTGGCGCTGCTGATCCTGACCGGGTTCACGGGGCAGGCCTCGCTCGGCCACGCCGCGTTCCTCGCGATCGGGGCCTATACCGCTGCCTATTTGCAGACATACAACGTGCCGTTTCCGGTCTACTTCCTTGCCGCCGGGGCCTTGACCGGCATCATCGGCGCGTTGGTCGGTTTTCCCGCCCTGCGCCTGACCGGCATCTACCTCGTCATCGCCACCATCTCCTTTGCCTTGATCGTGGAGGAGGTCCTGGCGCGCTGGGAGAGCGTCACCAACGGCAACGAGGGCATGCGGATCAAGACGCTGTCGCTGCTCGGCGTCACGGTCCCGCGTGACAGCCCGGCCTTCTATTACCTGTGCCTTGCCGTGTTGGTGCTGACCATCGTCGGCACGCTCAACCTGTTGCGTTCGCCCACGGGCCGCGCCTTTGTCGCGATCCGCGACTCCGAGACGGCGGCGCGCAGCATGGGCGTCAACGTCGCGCTCTACAAGGTCAAGTCCTTTGCGATCTCGGCGGCGATCACCGGCCTTGCCGGCGTGCTGTTCGCGCATAAGCTCTCCTTCATCTCGCCGGAGATGTTCACGCTGCAGCTCTCGATCGAATTTATCATCGTGATCCTGATCGGCGGCGCCTTCAGCCTGCACGGCGCGGTGCTGGGCGCGATCTTCATCGTCATGATCGATCCGTTCTTGACTTACCTCAAGGACGACATGCCCGGCATCATCGCCGGCGTCACCGCGACCTTTGGTGCGAGCCCGGCGACTGCGGGCAACGTCCAGTCAAAAGTCGCGGCCTTCGCCTCGCTCAACGGCCTGAAAGGCGCGATCTACGGCATCATCATCGTGCTGTTCGTGCTGTTCGAGCCGCTCGGGCTCTACGGCCGCTGGCTCAAGATCAAGCTCTTCTTCCAGCTGTTCCCGCTCTACAAGCGCGCCACCTTCAAGCGACAGAAGATCTACGTGAAGTCGGAGCGCAACCGATGAGCTATTTTCGCGCCGAGAACCTGTCGCTGCACTTCGGCGGTCTCAAGGCCGTCGATGCGGTCTCGTTCGCGGTCGAGAAGGGAGAGATCCTCTCGATCATCGGTCCCAATGGTGCCGGCAAGAGCTCGATCTTCAACCTGATCTCGCGGATCTACCGGCCGACCTCGGGCCGCATTTTCTTCGAGGACCAGGACATCACGGAGCAGCCGCCCTACGACATCGCCAAGCTCGGCATCGCCCGCACCTTCCAGAACATCGAGCTGTTCGAGAACGCGACCGTGCTCTCCAATCTGCTGGTCGGCCGCCATCGCCATTCCACCACACAACTCTGGCAGGAGCTGCTGTTCCTGCCGAGCGTGCGAGCCAACGAGAAGGTGCACCGCCGCCGGGTCGAGCAGGTGATCGAATTCCTCGATCTCGAACCCTATCGCGACAAGCTCATCTCCGGCCTTCCCTATGGCGTACGCAAGGTGATCGAGCTGGCGCGCGCGCTGTGCTCGGAGCCGAAGCTGATCCTGCTCGACGAGCCGTCCTCCGGCCTCAATGTCGAGGAGACCGACGACATGTCGTTCTGGATCCGTGACTTGAAGAACGAGCTCGGTGTCACCGTGCTGATGGTCGAACACGACATGTCGCTGGTCAATCGCGTCTCCGATCGCGTCATCGCGCTGAACTACGGCCGGGTGCTCGCGATGGGCTCCCCGGCCGAGGTGCAGCAGCACCCCGACGTCGTCGCCGCATATCTGGGAGCCTGAGGCGATGGATGCCACCGCGACACCCGAGACCATCCTGAAGCTCTCGAACATCGAGAGCTATTACGGGCCGATCATGGCGATCCGCGGCATCTCGCTGGAGGTGCCGCGCGGCCGCATCGTCACGCTGCTTGGCGCCAATGGCGCCGGCAAGACCACGGTGCTGAAGACGATTTCGGGCATCCTCGATCCGCAGAAGGGCGCGATCGAGTTCATGGGCAAGCCGATCCAGCGCATGGAAGCCGACAGGATCGTGCGGCTCGGCCTCAGCCACGTGCCGGAGGGGCGCGAAGTCTTCCCGTTCCTCTCGGTGCGCGAAAACCTGATGATGGGCGCCTATCCGCGCCGGGACCGCGACGGCGTCGCGGAAGATCTGGAGCGCGTCTACGGCTATTTCCCGCGCCTGAAGGAGCGCATCAACCAGCCGGCCGGTCAACTCTCCGGCGGCGAGCAGCAGATGCTGGCGATCGGCCGCGCCCTGATGAACCGGCCGACGCTGTTGCTGCTCGACGAGCCTTCGCTCGGCCTGTCGCCGCTGCTGGTGAAGGAGATCTTCACCATCATCCGCCGCGTCAACGAGGAGCAGGGCATGTCGATCCTGCTGGTCGAGCAGAACGCCAAGGTGGCGCTGGAGACCGCGCATTACGGCTATGTCCTGGAGATCGGCCGGATCGTGATGAACGACACCTGCGACCGCTTGATGCATTCCCAGGACATCCAGGAATTTTACCTTGGCGCCAAAGAAGCGGGCGCGAGAGGCGAACGGCGCTGGAAAAAGAAGAAAACGTGGCGTTAGATGGAGGAGCCCCTCCGTAAGACATAGACCGCCGGCAAGGCAGGCAGCGGAAGGGAAAGCGACAAGGAGGAGAGGCGCATGGCCCGACCGGCGGTGCTGACGGTCGCTGATACGATCGCGAAGAGCTTTCTGCGCGCCGTCGAGACGCGGGGCGACAGGCCGGCGATCCGCGAGAAGAAATTCGGCATCTGGCAGCCGACGAGCTGGCGTCAATGGCTGGAGATCTCAAAGGAGGTCGCCTACGCGCTTCGCGCAATCGGCTTCATGCCCGGCGACGTCGGCTCCATCATCGCCAATGCCGTGCCCGAATGGGTCCATGCCGACATGGGCATCCTGTGCGCCGGCGGCGTCTCTTCCGGCATCTATCCCACCGACGCATCCTCCCAGGTCGAATATCTCGTCAACGACTCCAGAACAAAGGTGATCTTCGTCGAGGACGAGGAGCAGCTCGACAAGGTCCTCGCCTGCCGGGCCCGCTGTCCTACCTTGCAGAAGATCATCGTGTTCGACATGGAGGGCCTCCGCGGCTTCTCCGACGACATGGTGATGTCGCTCGACGAGTTCCGCGCGCTCGGCTGCAATCACATGGTCGGCCGCGAGGCGCTGTGGCAGGAGATGATCGACAGCCGCAGCGCCGGCGACCTCGCGATCCTCGTCTACACGTCGGGCACGACGGGGCCGCCCAAGGGGGCGATGCATGCCAACCGCAGCGTGACGCATCAGATGCGCCACGCCAACGATTTCATCCCGGCGCAGGAAGACGAGGACCGGCTGATCTTTCTGCCGCTCTGCCACGTCGCCGAGCGCATCGGCGGCTACTACATCTCGGTCGCGCTCGGCTCGGTGATGAACTTTGCCGAGAGCCCGGAGACCGTGCCGGATAATTTGCGCGAGGTGCAGCCGACCGTTTTCCTGGCGGTGCCGCGCATCTGGGAAAAATTCTATTCCGCCATCACCATCGCGCTGAAGGATGCGACGCCGCTCCAGCAATGGGTCTATCGCCGCGCCATCGGTGTCGGCTACCGCATGGTCGATTGCCGGCTCGAGGGCAAGGCGCCGTCGCTGTCGCTGCGCCTCGCCAACCGCCTCGCTTATCGCATCGCATTCCGCAACATCCGCCGCATGATCGGGCTCGACCGCTGCCGCATCGCCTTCACCGGCGCGGCGCCGATCGCCCCAGAGCTGATCCGCTGGTATCTCGCGCTCGGCATCGACATGCACGAGTCTATGGCCAGACCGAGAATTGCGGGGTGGCCACCATGATGCCGGCGGAGCGGATCAAGCTCGGCTCGGTCGGCACGGCCGTCCCCTGGGGTGAGGTCGCGCTGTCGCCCGACGGCGAGATCCTGATCAAGGGCGACTTCCTGTTCATGGGCTACCTGAACCAGCCGGAGAAGACGGCCGAGACCATCGATCAACGCGGCTGGCTGCACACCGGCGACGTCGGCACCATCGACAATGAAGGCTTCGTCCGCATCACCGACCGGATGAAGGACATCATCATCACCTCGGGCGGCAAGAACATCACGCCCTCCGAGATCGAGAACCAGCTCAAATTCTCGCCTTACATCTCGGACGCCGTGGTGATCGGCGACAAGCGGCCGTATCTGACCTGCCTCGTGATGATCGACCAGGAGAACGTCGAGAAGTTCGCGCAGGACCACGACATTCCGTTCACCAATTATGCCAGCCTGTGTCGGGCGACGGAGATTCAGGACCTGATCTGGCGCGAGATCGAACAGGTCAACGGCAATTTCGCCCGCGTCGAGACCATCAAGAAGTTCTACCTGATCGAGCGCCAGCTCACCCCGGAGGACGAGGAACTGACGCCGACCATGAAGCTGAAGCGCGGCTTCGTGAACAAGCGCTACGCTGCCGAGATCGAGGCGATGTATCGCCAGCGCGCGGTGGCGTGAGGCGCATGGCCGGAACGCCGTGCGCCAGGCGACGCTGAAATCAGCGAAGGAGCGATGGCCACGCCCTTCGCGCAACACGGGCCAGGGAGAGGAGATATCAATGTCGAAGTCGTTCAAGGCGTTCGGCCTTGCGGTGAGCGCAGTGGTGCTCACGCATCTGCCGGCCGCGGCGCAGACCAAGGTCACCAATGAGGGCATCTCGGCATCCGAGATCGTCATCGGCACTCACCAGGATCTGTCGGGTCCGATCAAGGGTTGGGGCGTCCCGGTCGCAAACGGCATGAAGATGGCGACCGAGGAGATCAATGCGTCCGGTGGGATCAATGGCCGCAAGATTCGGCTGGTCGTCGAGGACAGCGGCTATGATCCGAAAAAGGCCGTGCTGGCTTCGCAAAAACTGATCGAGCGTGACAAGATCTTCGCGATGGTGGGGCCGATGGGATCACCGACAGTGCTCGCCGCGCAGGACATCCTGTTCGACGCCGGCGTCATGCAGCTCTTCCCGCTGACGGCGGCCGAGTTCACCTTCAAGTTCG
The DNA here is from genome assembly GCF_004212635.1 of Bradyrhizobium genosp. SA-3. Lineage (GTDB taxonomy): Bacteria > Pseudomonadota > Alphaproteobacteria > Rhizobiales > Xanthobacteraceae > Bradyrhizobium. Next base: position 87,666 of record NZ_PSRT01000008.1, read on the forward strand.
ATCCGGCCAAGCCGCAGGAGCGGCTGAAGTTCAACAACCTCCTGCCGTACGTCGAGAGCACGCGGGCCGCGCTGAAATACATGATGGAGTGGAAGGGCTTCAAGAAGCCCTGCATCATGCATCAGGACGACGAGTACGGTAAGAACGTGCTCGACGGCTTCAACCAGCAGCTCACCGCAATGAAGGCGCAGCCGGCTTCGATCACGAGCTACAAGCGCGGCGCCTCCGATTTCAGCGCGCAGATCGCCAAGATGAAGTCCGATGGCTGCGACCTCGTCCTGCTCGGCACTGTGCTCCGCGAGACCATAGGGGCGATGAGCGAAGCCAAGAAGCTCGGCTGGGACGTCACCTTCCTCGGTGCGACACCGACCAACGTGATGGAGGTGCCGATGCTCGGCAAGGAAGCCGTCGAAGGTCTCTACGCCGCCAGCGGCTTCGAGATTCCTTACGAAGACACCGCCAAGGGCAAGGTCAAGGACTGGCTGGTCAACTACAAGAAGATGTTTGGCACCGACGCCAACACGCAGGCCATCATCGGCTACAATGCGGTGACGACGTTTGCGTTCTATGCGAACAAGGCGGGCAAGGATCTCACGGGTCAGAAGATGCTGGATGCGCTGGAGTCGGGCGACAAATTCCTCGACATCTTCAACTCGCCCCCGACCAAGTTCTCCAAGACCGACCACCTCGCCAACACCATCACTCAGGTGCAGCAGGTCAAGGGCGGCCGCTGGGTGCTGGTGAAGGACAATCTGATGTTTTGATCTCGGCCTCTCCCCGCGTGCGGGGAGAGGCCGGAATTTGCGCAAGCAAATTCCGGGTGAGGGGGAGTCTCCGCGAGTCCGGCTTTCACTGTGTTTGTGGAAGCAGCCCCTCACCCCAACCCTCTCAGCGCGAGCGAAGCTCGTCGCGGCCCCGTAAGAACGGGGAGAGGGAGAAGAGGGAGCCTACGATCCCCCACCCGCTGTCCCCGAATTCACCGGGGCCAGCTCGTCCTCCCGGCAGCGCCAGCCATCGGCGGCTTTCACGAAGGCGAAAGTCCGCTGGATCCGCAGGCGGCGCGTGACGTTGAAGGCTTCTGCGTCACGCTCCTTGTTGCCGGCTCCCGGCTGCGGACGACCGGTTCTGGCGTCCCAGCAGGTACCGGTGCAGGTGGAGGCGACCTTGCTGCACATGGTGAAGGGCGCCAGCACGGCCATCTCGATCTCGCCCGTGACCTGCGCCTCCTGCTCGGTCACCTGGCTGTCGAGCGCGTAGACGCGGTTGATGCGGAGGAAATTTCCACACGAATTGGCGGCGTGAATCCGCGCGGCGCAGAAATCGACCGCGTCGGTGTCGGGCGAGTGGGCCGCGACCTGCCGGCCGAACACTTTCTTGGGGTCGCCTCTCGCGGCGCGAATCTCGTCGGTCTTGCGCTTCAAATGTTCGGCGAGACAGTCCTCCGCGGACTCCAGCTCCAGGAGCGGCACGTTCTCCTTGCCGACCAGATTGCATTTGCGGTCGCGCTCTCGCGTCCACCTTCCATATTCGGCGAAGGCAAAGCGCGCTGCGGTCGGGTCCAGCTTGCCGATCAGGCCGAGCACTTGGCTGTTCAACTCGGTTTCGACAAGTGCCAGCGCTGGGTCCGCGCAGATCAGCGCGCCCGCCGCGGTGTTGGCGGCAAGACAGTCGAAATCCGGATCGCGCACGATCGCGGCGCGCTCCTCGGTCACCTTGAGCAGGCAGGCCTTCACCCGGTCGAAATCGTCGGCGCGAATCGCGGTCTGGCCGACGATGCCGCAGCTGAGGTTGCGCTGCCGGTTCCAGATCGCATTCTCCTCGATCGCGGGCAGGCGATCGGGCAGGCGGGCGAGCCGTGCCTCGATCGCCGTGCTCAGCTTCTCGGCGGCGGCGGCAAGCTCGGAATCACCGCAGAACAATTGGTTGCCGGGATCGCGAATCTGCTGGCAGTTGTTCTTGGCGAACAGCGGCAGCCTGTCGGCGATGGGGCGGTCGGATTGCGCGGAGGCTGGTGCCGCCGGCAACGCCAGCAGCGCAAGCACAGTCATCACGATGAACCGCATTCCAGTTGCCCCCGCATAGCCGCCGCCATGCTAGCGCCCCGGACGATGTGACGGAATGGCTTTGTGGCTGGACGGCTTATTCCAGAAGCGAGCTACAAGGTTCTGCAGCGTCGTCCCGGCGAAGGCCGGGACCCATAACCCTGGGGAGACGTTTGACGAAGATTGGTGGTTATTCGGCTTGCCTTTGGTACATGTACCTGCGTTCACCGAAAGATCACGCGGTATGGGTCCCGGCCCCCCGTGCGCAACTGCGCACTAGGCCGGGACGACACCGTATTGGGTTGCCTCGTCGCGCGCCTATAGAGGATCCGGGTTCAATGCGTCTCGGGGGCGACCATCGAGAACCGCACGGGTTCGTCGACATATTTCATCACGGCCGATTGGTAGAGCACGAACAGCGGCTGGTAGATCTGTGCAGCGTCGTCCTCGACCATCGCCATGCGGCGGTTGTCGAGCATCAGCCAGTGGCCGTCGAGCCGTGCGGCGGCCACCGCATGCGCCTCGCCGGCGCGGGTGTCGCGCACCACGACGATGCGGAGGTCTTCGGCGGCAACGCCGGCGAGCCGCAATGCGGCGAGCTTGGCAATGGCATAGTCTTCGCAATCGCCCGCGCCGCGCTGGAAGGTCGCAAGCGGCGAGCTCCAGACGTCATCGGTGCCGTCATTGGCGGCCCGGATGGCGAGGTTGATGGCGCGGTTGGCTTCGCCCAGCCGCGCGCGGCCGTCGCGATCACGGGTCTGGTCGACGATGGCGAGCAGTTTCAGGGCCGCGGGCGATGCGCAATGGTCCCGGTCGCCATCGCACAGCGCGAGCTGCACCATGTCGTCGTCGAGCTTGCCCTTCAGCGCGAGCCATTTCCGTTGCAGGCTGCCCGACGAGATGGCGAAGGCGAACACGCCGAACGGCTCGGCGGATTTGCGCACGAGGACGCCGGCGCCCGGCGACAGCAGCGTGCCGGCGCGAAGCTCGGCGACCGATCCGAGCAGGATCAATGCGCACAAGACAAGGATTGCGCGCCAAGCGCGCGAGCGAGCAGCGGTCTCCATCTGACATCCCCTTCCCGGCTTCGCGAGATCCCCCTCGATCTCGACGTGCCGGGCTTTGTTGCTTTCGCGGAGATAGTGCGAGATGGGCCGTTTTGTTCTGCTTAACGCGCCCGGCAGGGGTCCCGAAACCGGGGAACAGGCTGAAACGCGCCTGCCCAGATTGCATAAAATTTTACGAATCAGGGGCTAGGGGAAGCGCCGCCTGCCGCGAAATGGAAGCAATTGCATGTCCTGGTTGTGCGCGCGGCGATTCCGCGTCCTATGGCTAACGACCCCGTTATTTCACGGGTTCTGTTAGTTGGGTCACAGATTTGGTTCCGTATTTGCCGCAGTGTGCTGCGGGGCACCACGAACAAAAGATGACACAAGTATTTGTTGCCAGATCTATACAATGGAATACGTAGAGGGACCGGAAATGGGCTCAAACAGGCCAAATTATACTCCAAAATATTTCTCGAATTGCCCCGCTTCCTCTATGGAGACTTGGTCCGATAGAGCCGATGGCGGCTTGGTGACGCGAAATCACACAAGCAATAGATGGTTTCGCTAAGGACTTGGTAATGCTATGCAAGCTTAGGCGGTCGATACTTACTTAGATTTTAACCCTTTTTACGGTGCCCGATTGAATTACGCTGGCAAATTTGACGCCGCGATGTCCTTGGACGGCCAGGATTCCCGTTCGCTCGCCGATGGCCATGTCGATTTCTCTGCTGCCAAGCCCTTTATCGCCAAGGCGCATGGTCACGTGCCCGATGGCGCGTTCGTTGTTCCCGATCCCAACCTGATCTTCAATGGCGAGTTCAAGCGCGCAGGTCTCGACCTCGTGCTGTCCCATGAGGGTCATGAGTTCGTCGTTCACGATTATTTTAGGGGCGACAAGCGCGCGGCGATCGCCTCGCCCGATGGCGCCCACCTCAGCGGCGACGTCGTCAGCGCGCTCACCGGCCATGTGCAATATGCGCAGGCCGCGCCTGGCGCTGCCGCGGCCCAGGTCATCGGTCACGTCACGAAACTCTCCGGCAGCGCGACCGCGATCCGCAATGGCGTTTCGGTCATCCTGAACAACGGCGACAATGTCGAGAAGGGCGATGTGGTCTCGACCGGCGCCGATTCGACGCTCGGCATCACCTTCATCGACGGCACCGTGTTCGGCTTGTCCTCCAATGCGCGGATGGTGCTGAACGAGATGGTCTACGACCCCAACGGGTCGAGCAACTCCTCGCTGCTGAGCCTGGTCGCGGGCACCATCACCTTCGTCGCCGGCGAGACCGCCAAGCACGGCGACATGAAGATCGACACGCCTGTCGCCACCATGGGCATCCGCGGCACGGCGGTGCTGACCCAGATCAATTTCGTCGTTCCCGCCGGCGGCGGCGATCCGCAGCCGCAGGCGAGCTTCCAGGTGCTGGTCGAGCCGAACGGCACCACGGGCTCCTACATCCTGTTCGACAAGGTCACGCTGCTGCCGATCGCGACGGTCAACCAGGCCGGCCAGATGATCCAGATCAGCGGCGGCAACGTCTCGATCTCCAATGCGCTGATGTCGCCGGATGTGCAGAAGCTGATCACGGACGTGTTCACGCTGAAGTTCACCGACAACAACACCAACACCAAGCTGACCACGAACTTCACCGACACCATCACGCCGATCAGCCAGGATGTGGTGTTCAAATCGGGGTCGGGCGCCATCGCGGTCGCGACATTCGTCAATCTCAATCCGCAGGGACAGGAGGCGCCCCACACCTCCACGTCCACGGCCACCCGTGTTCCCGGCCAGCCGCTGGTGCAAAGCCTCGATTCCAGCGGCAACGTGAAGACGGCGTTCGCGCTCACCGAGCGCGCGGACACCACGGGCGACACGACGCATGCCGACACGGTCTCCGGCCGGATCACCTTCGTCGATCAAAACCTCGGCGACCTGCCGACGGTGTCGGTGAGCCTCGCCGAGGCGCCGAACTACGTCTACAAGAATGCCGGTCAGCAGGACGTTACCGGCTCGCTCACCGCGCTCCAGAAGCAGGACATCGCGGCGACGCAGATCCAGATCAGTGTCGTTGCCGACGCCGGCAACAACAACAACGGCTCGGCGGTCTGGACCTACACGGTCCCCGATCACGTCTTCGACTTCCTCGCGGCCGGCGAGACGCTGACGCTAACCTACTTGGTTCGCGTCGATACAAATTTCGCGGTGAACCCCGAGTCCAAGTTCATCCCGATCACCATCACGATCACGGGAACGAACGACAAGCCCACCGTCGCGACATCGGGTGGCACCGTCATCGAGAAGGTCGGGACCGGCAACGAGGCTCTGGACACCATCACGGGCACGGTCAGCTTCACCGACGTCGATCTGACGGATCGGCCGATCGTGAGCGCGGCGCTCTCGTCGACCCAGCCGTTCAAATATCTCGATGCCGAAGGCCACGATATCACCGCGACGCTGACGCCAGAGCAACGCGCCGCGATCGCCGCCGTCGAGGTGCCGCTGACCGTGGTGCAGGGCGCGGGAAACAGCAACAACGGTTCGGCCACCTGGACCTACAGCGTCCCCGATCATCTCTTCGATTTCCTCGCCGAAGGCGAGACGCTGACCCTCAACTATGTGGTGCAGGTCGATGATGGGCACGGCGGTGTGGTCAGCACCCCGATCAGCGTGTCCATCAACGGTGCGGACGTCAATGTCGAGGGCACCAACGACGTGCCGACGATCGTCGAAGACTCCACGATCCCGACCGGCGCGGTGACGGAGGATGCGGCGACCCTGACGGCCGAGGGTACTATTACCTTCAACGATCCCGATCTCACGGACACGCACAGCGCGAGCTTCGCGCTGAAGTCGACGACGTCGAGCGCGCATCTGCCCGGCTTCGGCGACGGCAGCTCGCATATCGGCACTTTCGCGCTTCTGCCGGTGATCGAGAGCCCCGGCGTCAGCACGCGAGGATCGGTGGGCTGGACCTTCACGCTCGACGATAACGATCCGGTGCTCCAGTCGCTGGCCGAAGGCCAGACCATCACCCAGGTCTACACTGTTACCGTCGACGATCATCACGGCGGGACGGTCACCCAGGACGTCACGGTCACCATTACCGGGACCAACGATGCGCCGACCGTCACCAGCAGCGCCGCGGCTGCAACGGGCAAAGTCATCGAGGACACGGGCCTGACACTGTCGATCGACGGCACGCTGGCGATCCAGGATCTGGACCTGATCGACACCCATACGGCGCAGGCGGTGTTCAAGTCGTCGTCCTCGAGCGCGCACCTGCCGGGCTTTGTTGAGGGCGCCACGAATATCGGCACCTTCACGATCGATCCGTCGGTGTTCGAATCCAACACCGACACCAACAACGGCGCTACGTTGGGTTGGCACTTCACGCTCGACAACAGCAATGCGATGCTGCAGTCGCTGGCGGAAGGGCAGACTATCACCCAGGTCTACACCGTCACCTTCACTGACAATCACAATGCGACGGTCACGCAAGACGTCGCCGTCACCATCACGGGCGTCAACGATGCGCCGACCGTCACGAGCGATGCCTTGGCGGCAACGGGCGAGGTCACCGAGGACACGGGTCCGACATTGTCGATTGACGGCACACTGGCGATCCAGGACCTCGACCTGATCGACACTCATACCGCGCAGGCGGTGTTCAAGTCGTCATCCGTCAGCTCGGCTCTGCCGGGGTTCGACGCCAACAGCACGAACATCGGCACGTTCACGATCGATCCATCGGTGCTCGAATCCAGCACCGACACCAATAACGGCGCTACGCTCGGCTGGCACTTCACGCTCGACAACAACGACGCGATGCTGCAATCGCTCGCGCAGGGCCAGACCATCACCCAGGTCTACACCATCACGTTCGACGATCATCACGGCGGCACCGTCAGCCAGGATGTCACCGTCACGATCAACGGCGTCAACGACGCGCCGACCATCACGAGCGATGCGGCCGCGGCAACGGGCGCGGTCACCGAGGATGAGGGCTCGTCGCTGTCGGCATGCGGCACGCTGGCGATCCAGGACGTCGATCTGATCGACACCCACACGGCACAGTGGTCGTTCAAGTCGTCGTCCGTCAGCTCGGCTCTGCCGGGCTTCGAGGACGACAGCACGAACATCGGCACCTTTACGCTCGACGCGGTGTCCGAATCCGCTAGCGACACCAGCAACGGCGCGACACTGGGCTGGCACTTCACGCTGGACAATAGCGATCCCGTGCTGCAGTCGCTGGCGGAGGGGCAGACCATCACCCAGGTCTACACCGTCACCTTTACCGACGATCACGGTGCGCAAGTCTCGCAGGACGTGACCGTCACGATCACCGGCACTAACGATGCGCCGGCCGTTTCCTATGTGACATCGAACTACATGAATTTCGACGGCCACACCATCGCGGTCGGCGACGTGCCGACGGTCGCCACCGATGACGTGACGCTGGATGGCTGGGTCAACTGGAACGGCGCAGCAGATGCCGGCCACGGCCAGATCCTGTTCTACAACGGCAACACCTCGACCACCGGCTTCGGTCTCCTTGGCACCGTCAACACCGATGGCACTGTGGAGCTGCAGATTCTCGCGGGCGGCGTCCAGATCGCCGATACCGGCGTGGCGCTCACCGCGTCGCAGTGGCACAACATCGCGCTGACCCGCGACAACGACACCTTCACGCTCTATCTCGACGGACACCTCGAATATTCGCAGTCATGGACGGTCAACCCGATCGACGGCAGCCCGTCGAATCCGTCGGCGTCCTACATGATGATTGGCGCGGCGAGCGACTCAGGCGCGGCGGGCTTCGGGGCGGAAGGCTTCTTCGGCTCGATCGCCGATGTCAGCCTCTGGACCGCCGCGCTCACGCAGGCGCAGATCCAGTCGATCGATTTCACCGGCCTCACCGGCAGCGAGGCGAATCTTGCCGCGTATTATCAGCTCGGCGACGGCAGCGGGACCACGGCCGCCAATACGGTCAACTCTGCCCACAGCCTCGCGGTCGAGGGCACCGCGGGCTGGGCTAGCGGGACCACCGGTCCGGGCGGCGCCGTCGCCGACCTGATGGAAACCAATGCAGGGCAGCTTTCGCATGGCGTGCTGACGGTCTCCGACGTCGACGCGATCGATCACGTCACGCTGTCGGTCAGCCAGGTGCAGGTCTCTCTCGACGGCGTGCCGCAAACCGGCGGCGTCGGCGGGCTGTCGCATGCGGACCTTTTGAACTATCTCACCGTGCCGTCCGGCGACATCCTCGACGGCACCGCCACTCACGCCCAGTTCACCTGGAATTTCAATTCGGGCAGCCAAGCCTTCGACTTCCTCGCCGCCGGCCAGACGCTGTCGCTGCAATACACGATCGTTCCGTCGGATGCCGAGGGCGCTGGCACGGGCGGCGTCGTCACCGTCAACATCGCCGGCAGCAACGATGCGCCGACACTTGCCGATCTCCACATCGGCCCGCTCACGGACACGACCGCTGCCGACACCTTCTCCGATCTTACCGGTCAACTGGCCGGCACCGACGCCGATAGCGGCGAGACGGCGACGCTGACCTATGCCGTCCTCAATGCGGATTGTCATGGGACGGCGACGGGCCTGTACGGCACGCTGACGGTCAACCCGGACGGCAGCTACAGCTACGTTCCCAATCCAGCGGCCATCAACGCGCTGTCGGACGGGTCCTATGCGGATATTTTCACGGTCCAGACCACGGACGCGCATGGTGCCACCGGCACGGCAACGCTCACGGTAGACGTGACCGGCGCCGACGACGCCTGCGGCCCGGTCATCGACACCACGAGCTTCCAGGTCGAGCACATCCTCGAGAACAGCAACGAGATCATCACCGATCTGGTGGTCACCGACACCGATTCCGGCGCCGCGACGGACACTTTCACCGTCACGTTGTCGACCGCGCACCCGGACGTCAGCAGCGTCAGCGTTTATCCGACGAGCGGCTCGCTCGACGCAATCAACGCGGGCCTCGCGAGCGGCGCCGGCATCAGCTACGATCCGACAGGCGCCAGCACCGATGATTATCCGGTGCCGCCCGCAACCGACCAGATCACGCTGACCGTTGCCGACTCGGCCGGCCACTACGACACCGTCAACTTTATCTTCGTCGAGGGTGGCGACGGCCAGGGCGTCAAACTCGAAGGCACCGACGGCAAGGACGTCATTTTCGCGACCAAGACGGGGGACACGCTGACCGGCGGCGGCGCCAAGGATCAGTTCGTGTTCTCGCCAAACAACTCCGGAGGCGATAGCCAGCATACCATCACCGATTTTGTGGCTGGCCTCGACAAGATCGACCTGCGACAGTTCTCTGACGTCAACTGGAGCACCATCGACATCGACGCTTCGCAATCGGACGGCACCCTGGTCACATGGCAGCACCAGGTAATTTCGTCCGATCCCGACAGTGCCCCGGTCACGGAGAACGAGTCGCTGCTCCTGAAGAACGTGATCGCGGCAAATCTCAAGGCCAGCGATTTCATCTTCCACATCACCTGATCTGCCCGGGCCTCCCGCCAGCCGGCGGGCATCTTGACCGCGGCAAAAAATCCATAATCCTCAGCTGCCAGGGCATGGCAAATCGCGCGCGGACGCTCCATGATCGGTGCGCACGGCAGGAGGCGGGACAGGAAGCCCGACCGGCATGAAACGTCTAAAAATCCTGCGGCGGTGGTTTGCGCGCAAGTTCGGCTTTGCGCGGCTGATGTGCCTTGCGCTGCTGGTCCTGTTTGCCGGCGCCCGTCTCTGGGACCCGCCGCCGATCCAGGAATTGCGGCTGCGCACCTTCGACATGTTCCAGTTGATCGATCCGCGCCACAAGACGGTGCGGCCCGTCACCATCGTCGACATCGACGACAAGAGCCTCGGCAAGCTCGGCCAATGGCCGTGGCCGCGGACGCGGATCGCCGATCTGATCCAGAACCTCACCAACAACGGCGCGGTGGCGATCGGCTTCGACGTGGTGTTCTCGGAAGCCGACCGTCTCAACCCGGATCTGGTCGCGAGCCAGATGCGCTATCTCGACGAGGTCACCCGCGCCAAGCTGCGCGAGCTGCCGACCAACGACCAGATCCTCGCCGAGGCGATCAAGCGCTCGCGTGTGGTGCTGGGCGAGACCGGGCTTCCAGGCGTGTTGTCCGAACTCGACAAGTCGCTGCCCCTCACCGGCGTCGCGACGGTCGGCGAGGAGGGCGCCGAGCGCTTCCTGTTTGAATTCCCGGGCTTGTTGCGCAATGTGCCGATCATCGAGAAGGTCGCGGCTGGTCGCGGCCTGTTCTCGATCAGGACCGAGCGCGACGGTCTGATCCGCCGCGTGCCGATGATCATGCGCGCCCAGGGCAACATCATGCCCTCGCTCAGCCTCGAGATCCTGCGCGTCGTGACGGGGACGCCGACGCTGCTGGTGCGGACCGACAAGACCGGCATCAGGGCGATCCGCCTCAAGGGCGTAGAAATTCCGACCGACAAGAACGGCCAGCTTTGGGTGCATTACGCCCGCCGGGATCCCTCGATCTACGTCTCGGCGGCCGACGTGCTCGACAACAGCGTGCCGCCGAACAAGATCGCCGGCAAGCTAGTGCTGGTCGGCACCTCCGCAGGCGGGCTCAACGATATCAAGACCACGCCGGTGTCCTCGACCATGCCGGGTGTCGAGATCCATGCCCAGGTGCTGGAGAGCGTACTGAGCGGCGCTGTGATCTCCCAGCCGAACTATGCGCTCGGCGTCGAGCTGATCGCCGCGCTGGCGATCGGCCTGCTCGTCATCATCTTCACGCCGAATCTCGGGCCGGTGCGGCTGGTGCTCGCGGGCGCGATGTTCGCTGCCATACTGGTCGGCGTGTCCTGGTTCTTTTACGCGCAGTACCGCTACCTCATCGACTTCACCTATCCGCTGCTCTCGACCACCGCGGTCTATCTGACGCTGATCTTCGCCAGCTTCGTGCGCGAGCAGCGCCAGCGCGTGCAGATCCGCGGGCAATTCGCGCAATACATGTCGCCGGTGCTGGTCGAGCAGCTCGTGCAGTCGCCGGAAAAACTCGTGCTCGGCGGCGAGGAGCGCGAGATGACGATCATGTTCTCCGACGTGCGCGGCTTCACCACGATCTCGGAGAGCTACAAGCACGATCCGCAAGGGCTGATCGCGCTCATGAACCGTTTCCTGACGCCGCTGACCGACGTCATCATCGAGCGCAAGGGCTATATCGACAAGTACATGGGGGACGCCATCATGGCGTTCTGGAACGCGCCGCTCGATGATGCCGAGCACGAGGTCAATGCCTGCGAGGCCGCGATCCAGATGCTGGAGCAGATCGACGCGGTCAACAAGGACCGCGAGCAGGAAGCTGCCGACGGCGGCCACGTCTACATTCCGCTCAATGTCGGCATCGGTCTCAACACCGGCATCGGCGTGGTCGGCAACATGGGCTCCGACCTGAAGAAGAACTATTCCGTGCTCGGCGATAGCGTGAATCTGGCCTCGCGCCTCGAGGGGCAGACCAAGGAATACGGCTTCCCGATCATCGTCGGCTCCCGGACGGCGCTCGCCGCCAAGGACAAGTTCGCGATCCTCGAGCTCGACTTCATCATGGTCAAGGGCAAGACCGAGCCGGAGGTGATCTACGCCATCGCCGGCCGTGAGGACGTGATGCATTCGGGCGCCTTCCAGCGCCTGCGCAACATCACCATCGAAATGCTCGGCTGCTATCGCGGCCGCAACTGGCAGGGCGCGCTGGATGCCATCGAGCGCGGCCGCCGCAGCGAAGACGCCGACACGCTGGAAAAGCTATTCAGGCTCTATGAGGCAAGGATCAAGGATTTCCAGATCAACCCGCCGCCGGAAGGGTGGACCGGGGCGTACGCGCTGCTGACGAAGTAGCAAGTTGCGTGATCGGGCTCCGCCGTCGCCCACACTCCGTCATTGCGAGCGAAGCGAAGCAATCCAGAG